>JBFLGC010000042.1:0-24827 GCA_041859945.1 Tetragenococcus sp. | reverse complement strand
GAAGTGGAAGAATTTTTCTAGTCTTTTAAGACATTTTCTCACGGGAACACTTAAGACATTATCACAAGTGAACGACAGTCAAAGATCATAAGAGTCCTTTTTTCTTTAAATAATGAATGGCGATAGCACAAGCTAAAATCGTGAGGAAGGTAATGATCCAAAAGGCATCAAGGCGCTCTTCAAGCGGTAAACTAACATTCATGCCATAGATACCGCTTATGATTGTAGGGATTGTCAAGACGATTGTCAAAGAAGTCAAGATCTTCATGATATTATTTTGATTGTTGGAAACAACCGCTGAGAAAGTATCTTTCATCTGAGTCGCAAACTTCAAGTGGATAATTGCGGAAGTCATAGCTTGTTTGGTTTCGACTAGAATATCGTGTAAATGATTTTTATAAGCATGGTTGATTTGAAAATTAGGTGATTTTTCTAGCGTATTCAAGGTGCCAAGATTAGCTCTTGTTGCGGTGTCAAAGAGCACCAAACTTTTTTGGATGTCCATGATTTGAAAGAGCTGGCTATTTTCTGTGGATACTTGGATCTGTTCTTCCAAATTATCTAACTGTTTACGAATCGTTTGTAGATCATGATTATAAGAAATCGCCAGTTGCCAAAGGAGCTCTAAAAAGAGATGCATACTCGGTTCCGTGTCATCGGGGATAAAGTTTTTTTGCAAGAGGGTATCCATAAACGGTATGGGCTGATTCGAAACCGTAATGACCTCTTTTTGTGGGGTCACGATCAAAGAAAGTGGATAGGTGACAAATTCCGGATAACCACTAGCACTTGTCGTAGCGACAGGAAATTGTAGCAATAATAGAACGGCTTTTTTAAATGCCTTTTGTTGGAGACCTTCACAGCGAGAATTTTCGGCATCGTCTAAGACTGAAGTCAAATAGTCTTTAGGAAGTTCATAACGTTTGGTCAATAATTCGATTTCTTGGTTAGTGGGGCGTTCAACATGGAGCCAAAGTGCCGATTCTGTATTTTTGCTGCAAGGTCGCAATTTTTCATTGGTCAATTCGTAATAAGTTAACATGGGTCACCCTCCATAATTTTAAAGTATTTTCATTTGTTTCATTCTCATACAAAATTTTAAGAAAAATGAAACCATTTTGTAAACAAAATAAAGTATAGTTACTCTAGCTGTAAAGAAAGGAAATGGCGTTTATGTCTACATTCTCACCGATGCTTATTTTTTGGTATTTATTCCCCATGATCGTTTGGGCAGCTTTGCAATTGCTTTCCTCGGTCTTTTCCTTAAACAAACGCTTCTCTATCAAGGCAGTCGATTTGACGGTCCCATTTTTGCTGTTTGGGATTCAGAAATTATCAAAAATGGCTTTGGGTAGCTCGGTCCTTCCCTATTTTTTGATCACTTTATGTTTATTAGGGATCGGTCTGGCTTTTTTTCAAGCCTATTTTTATGATGAGCTCGAATATCGCCGCTTTTTTAAAATGTATTGGCGTTTTGCTTTTTTACTATGTGTGATCCTACATATCGTATTGATCCTCTTAAGTATCTTATCATTTTTTTAAAGGAAGGTAAAAAGTTATTTTTTACGAATAGTCTTTTAAAAAACTCGTTATTTCATCTGATTCTCTTAAAAATTTTGGCGTTGGTAAAAATTAGTCAAAAAACTCTACAGAATTTTTTGTTAAATGTGGTAGAAAGTGGGGGAATGTGGTAGACTATGTCTATAAGGTGGAAAATGGGGGGATAAAGTATGCTAATGGGCGAGTATCAACACTCAATCGATGCCAAAGGCCGGATCATCGTTCCATCCAAACTGCGCGAGCAACTTGGCGAGAAGTTTGTGGTGACACGCGGCTTAGATGGCTGCTTATTTGGCTACCCTCTCTCTGAATGGGCAAAATTAGAAGGAAAATTGGATGAAATGCCGCTGTCTAAAAAAGATGCGCGCACCTTTGTCCGTTTCTTTTATTCTGCTGCCACCGAATGTGAAATCGATAAACAAGGCCGTATCAATATTCCTAACACGCTTAAAAATCATGCGGATCTGACTAAAAACTGTGTGATCATCGGCGTTTCCAATCGGATCGAAATTTGGGATGAAGAGCGGTGGAACGAGTTTTCACAAGAAGCAGAAGAAAACTTTGATACGATTGCAGAATCAATGATCGATTTTGGGTTATAGAAAGAGGCAAATGCGATGGCAGGATTTCAACATTATACGGTCATGAAAAAAGAGGCAATCGCGGGTCTTAACATAGATCCAGATGGCATATATGTTGACTGCACGCTTGGTGGTGCTGGTCATAGTGAGAAAATATTAGAAAAATTATCACCAAAAGGGCATCTCTATGCTTTCGATCAAGACCAAACAGCCATCGATTATGCTAGTAAAAAATTAGCTCGTTTTGTTGAAGCCGGTCAAGTGACGTTTATCAAAGGCAACTTTAAATTTTTGCAAGCAGAATTGGCTGATTTTGGCGTCCAAAAAGTTGACGGGATCCTTTATGATCTGGGTGTCTCTTCCCCACAATTAGATCAAGCTAAACGGGGGTTTAGCTACCATCAAGACGCACCACTTGATATGCGCATGGATCAAAGTGCTGAACTTTCAGCCTATGAAGTCGTCAATGACTATGATTATCATGACTTGGTAAAAATTTTTTATCGCTATGGGGAAGAGAAATTTTCCAAACAAATCGCGCGTCTTATCGAACAGAAACGGGAAAAGGCCCCGATAGAAACGACTGGACAACTGGTCACTATCATCAAAGAAGCAATCCCGGCACCGGCTAGACGAACAGGTGGGCACCCAGCCAAGCGCGTCTTTCAGGCGATACGCATCGAAGTCAATGATGAACTATCAGTAATCGAAGTCTCATTGGAACAAGCGATAAAGTGCTTGAATGTGGGTGGTAGGATCAGTGTGATTACTTTTCACTCTTTAGAAGATCGCATCGTCAAGACCTTATTTAAAGAATATAGCAGTGTAAAAGACTTGCCACATGGGTTACCGGTGATCCCCGACGAGTATCAACCAGTTTTAAAAATGATCAATAAAAAACCAATTTTACCTAGTAATGAAGAATTAGCAGAAAATAATCGCTCACGTAGCGCAAAGTTACGTATTGTCGAAAAAGTGAAGGAGGAGAGTAGCAGATGACAGCTTTAAGAGCACAAGAATATGATTTTGAAAAAAAAGCAGTCGATGAATCGATCGATATTGAAAATACTTTGCATGTTCCAGCACCGAAAGCTGAAAGACCAGAAGTTGTCGTTGTTCCGTATTCTCCTTCACGTAAATTAGATCGAATCTCAAGGATGGAGAAAGTGATCATTACGGTGATTATTTTAATGGCCATCGGTTTAAGTGTTTTGACGATCAGTATTCGGGCCTCGATCAACCAAGCAGAGCAAGACATCACCACTGTTCAAAATAAGATTGACACCGATAAAGACGAAGTACAACAGTTGGAACAAGAAAAGTCGGAACTATCCAAAAGCGAACGAATCCAAAAAATTGCTGAGAAAAAAGGCTTGTCGATCAATAGTGACAATTTAAGGAAAGTGAACAAGTAGATGAAGGTGTTCGAAAAATTCAAACGATACTTTAAAAAGAAAAAGTTATCTACGAAGAACAATCGCAAAAAAGTAGGAATTCTTCTCTTTACTACGAGTATTGGATTGTTCTTTTTATTTGTAATGCGGCTAAGTTATATCGTGATCGTTGGTGATATCGCCGGCAATTCATTAGAAGAAAAAACCGCTGCCTTATATCAAGGCAGTCAAGTCGTCAAAGCTAAACGCGGTACGATTTATGACCGCAATGGCGAAGTGATCGCGGAAGATTCGACGTCATATTTATTATATGCTGTTTTATCTAAAACCTATGTGAATGGAGACGATAAACTCTATGCACAAAGTAAAGATTTTGAGATATTGGCAAAAATCATTACTGATGTGGTGGGAGATAAAACCTCCTCAGATAAAATTATAAGCGCATTGAATCAAGGCTTAGAAGATGACTTGACACAGACCGATATTCCTAATGCCAAAAATTTGACCTTGCAACAAAAACAAGCTATCGAACAAAAGATGGCCGACAAGAACGTAAAAGGTCTTTACTTTGATGAAAATCCTGCGCGTTCTTATCCTAATGGTGTTTTTTCGTCTCATTTCATTGGCTACACCGATGTGGAAACCAATGAAAAGACCAAACAAGCCGAATTGGTCGGAAAAATGGGCCTAGAACAAGCTTATAATGATGTGCTGAGTGGCACGGATGGGAAAATCGTCTATCAAAAAGATAACTATCAAAATCCGCTGCCAGGCACGGTCGCAGAATCAGAGCCTGCCGTTGATGGTAAAGATATCACGACGACTTTGGATATGCGGATCCAAAGTTATTTGGAGACTTTGTTGGATGACGCTTGGAAAAAGGTCAAAGCCCAAGATCTAACGGCGGTATTGATGGATGCTAAGACTGGTGAGATCATTGCCATGTCGCAACGACCGACTTTTGATCCTGAAAACAAAGAAGAGGCCTTTTCTGATGAAGATTTTTTATGGTATAATTTGTTTTCTGAAGATAAATACGAGCCTGGTTCAACGATGAAGATCTTGACCGTGGCCGGTGCCATCGACCAGGGTGTTTTTGATCCGAATGAAACCTATACACCCGGTGAGATGGATCTACTTGATGCTAAAATCGTCGACTGGGATTATGAGACTGGGTCAAAACCAGTTTTGACCATGCGCCAAGCTTTATCTTGGTCCAGTAATGTCGGCATGGTCAAACTAGAACAACGGATGCCTGAACGTTGGCAACGCTATTTACAAGAATTTGGATTTGGTCGCAGTACCTATTCAGGATTATCTGGCGAAACTTCTGGCGATCTCCCTGAAGATAATATCGTCAGTCAAGCGATGACATCCTTTGGTCAAGCGATCAGCGTTTCCCAATTACAAATGTTACAAGCTTTTACGGCTATTTCCAATGACGGTCAAATGTTGAAACCACAATTCATCAAGAAAATCAGTAGTGCCGATGGCAAAGAGGACATCGTGAATGCGCCTGAAGTCGTGGGCAACCCAGTATCAGCACAAGCAGCTTCAGATGTCCGTCAATATATGCGTGATACTGTGGAAGATCCTGATTACGGAACAGCTTATGGTCAGTATGAAGTCCCAGGCTATAATGTGTCGGTAAAAACAGGGACAGCGCAAGTAGCTAAAGATGGCGTTTATTTGACTGGTGATGATAGCTATCTGTATTCATCTGTCACGATGGTCCCTTCCGAAGATCCGGCCTATGTTTTATATATCACCTTGAAACAGCCTGAAGAAAAAGATTCGACGATCATCCCCGGTATTGCGAATGCGTTATTGAAACGGGCGATGGATCTCTATGATGTCGATAATACGGCAACGCAAGTAACAAGCAGCGAAAAAGTGACCGTGCCCGATTATCGTGAGTTAGAAACGGATGTGGCCGCAAATGATGCACAAAAACAGGGTCTAGTACCGATCGTGATTGGTACTGGTGAAAAAGTTTCGCAGCAATCAATTGAAAATGGCAAAAAGGTCCTTGCGTCAGAAAAATTATTACTGCTGACTGATGGTGACAGTTATCAAATGCCCGATACAACTGGTTGGTCAAAGGCTGATTTGATCAAACTTGGAGAGCTGTTAGATGTCGAAGTAAAATTTACTGGTGATGGTTTTTGTACCGAGCAGAGTTTAGCCCCTTATGAAACGGTGACTGATCAAACGCTCACCTTTACTTTAGAATAAATGAAAAAACAACAAAATGGTTAGGAGAAACTAGGATGGAATGGGAAAAAATGATTTTACCGTTTGCCAGTGGCTTGGCGTTGACGATTTCGATGATGCCAGCTTTTATCGGCTTTTTTCAAACTAAAAAATATGGCCAAGAAATACGTGAAGAAGGACCAAAATGGCATAATAGTAAAGCGGGAACGCCGACCATGGGCGGGGTAGTCTTTTTAGAAGCTGCGGTGCTTACGATTTTGTGGGTTGGCATTTGGTTGAAACTTTGGACCCCCTCTTTATGGATCCTCTTATTTATCCTATTATTATATGGTACACTAGGCTTTTTAGATGACTTTATAAAGATTTTTAAAAAACGCAACATGGGACTTACTTCGCTACAAAAATTAATCGGACAAATCGTCGGGGCCGTGATTTTCTATATCGTGTTTTTAGTAGACGGTAACCAAAATATCTTAAATTTTTTTGGGATACCCCTGCCACTGTCCTATGTGTATGGTATTTTCGTGATTTTTTGGTTGGTCGGTTTTTCCAATGCGGTGAATCTGACCGACGGGATCGACGGACTTGTGGGTGGCTTGGCTACGATTTCTTTTGCTACTTACGCTATCATGGCTTGGGATCGACAACAATATGATGTGTTGATCCTTTGCTTAGCTGTCATTGGCGGCCTGATTGGCTTTTTGTTTTACAATCATAAACCGGCCAAGATCTTTATGGGCGATGTCGGTTCGCTTGCTTTAGGCGGCTTACTAGCAGCTATCTCTATCCTGTTACACCAAGAGTGGACGCTTTTATTAGTCGGCTTTGTTTATGTAGTGGAAACAGCCAGTGTCATTTTGCAAGTCACTTCTTTTAAATTGACGGGTAAACGGATCTTTAAAATGTCACCGATCCATCACCATTTTGAAATGAGTGGGTGGTCGGAATGGAAGATCTGTGGGATTTTTTGGCTGATCAGCCTGATTTGTTCCTTGCTCACTTTAGGCCTTTATTTTGCATAGCGATAGCAGTAAACAGAATCAAGAAAGTGGATGGAGAAAATGAAAAAGGTAGACGAATATAAGAATAAGAAGATCCTGGTTTTGGGGTTAGCCAAAAGTGGATTTAGTGCGGCCAAATTACTTCATGATTTGGGCGCACTTGTTACTGTAAACGATGGGAAAAAATTTGAAGATAATCCTGAAGCTCAAGAGCTACTTTCCTTAGGCATCAAAGTCATCACTGGTAGTCACCCGATCGAACTAATGGATGAAGGCTTTTCTTTGATCGTCAAAAATCCTGGTATTCCCTATTCAAATCCCTTGGTTCAAAAAGCGCTGCGTAAAAATATCCCTGTGATAACCGAAGTCGAGTTGGCTTATCAAATATCGGAAGCTCCGATCATTGGTATTACTGGGACCAATGGCAAGACCACGACGACCACAATGATCGAACATATTTTAAATGCTCGATCAACTAGTGGCAAGGCTCTTTTATCAGGTAATATTGGTTATCCAGCTAGTACGGTGGCGCAAAAAGCAAGGCCAGAGGATCGCCTAGTCATGGAATTGTCAAGTTTTCAGTTGCTGGGTGCCTATACGTTTCATCCACAGATCGCAGTCATTACCAATATCTACGAAGCTCATTTAGATTATCATGGCAGCCGAGAAGCTTACATAAAAGCTAAATGGCGGATCCAACAAAACATGACGGCCGCCGATTTTTTAGTCATCAACTTTAATGAAAAAGAATGGCAAGAGCTGGCCCAAAAAACGCAGGCTACAGTAGTGCCTTTTTCGACGCGAGAAAAAGTCGCTGGGGCCTATCTTGAAAATGATCAGCTGGTTTATAAAGGCGAACCGATTTTAAAAAGTGCTGAATTAGGCGTGCCTGGCAAACATAATATCGAAAATGCTTTAGCTGCGATCGCCGTGGCCAAGCTTTGCGGCGTCGCCAATGAAACGATCGCCCAAACCTTAAAAAGTTTTGCTGGTGTCAAACATCGGACCCAATACATTGGCGAAATCGCGGGAGTCAAATTTTATAATGATTCCAAGGCTACCAATATTTTGGCAACGGAGATGGCACTAGGTGGTTTTGATCCCAAGCATTTGATCCTATTAGCGGGTGGATTGGATCGAGGCAATGAGTTTGATGCCTTGCTACCTGCCATCAAAAATTTAAAAGCGATCTTTTTATTTGGCGAAACCAGATATAAATTACAACGTGTTGCTAAAGAAGCTGGGATTCCTATCATCAAACTGACGGAAACCTGTGAAAGTGCCGTGCCTGAAGCTTTTGAACTGGCGATTCCGGGAGATACGATCCTTTTGTCACCGGCCAATGCTAGTTGGGATCAATATCCAAATTTTGAAACCCGTGGCGATCGTTTTGTAGCCGCCGTCGACCAATTAAAAAAATAAACTGAAGGAATGACGTGTTATGAGAGTAGTTGTGACCGGTGGAGGGACCGGGGGCCATATTTATCCTGCTTTGGCCTTTGTAAATTATGTGAAAAAAAGGGAACCAAATTCAGAATTTTTGTATGTCGGAGCCAAGCGTGGCTTAGAAAATAAAATTTTACCACAAACGGATATTCCTTTTAAGACCCTTGAGATACAAGGTTTTAAGCGCAGTCTGTCCTTTGAAAATGTCAAAACAGTGCAATTATTTTTAAAAAGTATTCGTGAAGCCAAAAAAATCTTACGCGACTTTAAACCGGATGTCGTGATCGGTACGGGAGGGTACGTATCCGGAGCTGTGGTCTATGCAGCTGCTAAGCTAAAGATCCCGACCATCGTTCATGAACAAAATAGTGTGCCCGGTGTGACCAACAAGTTCTTGACACGTTATGTCGATAAAGTGGCGATTTGTTTTGAAGACGCGGCGGCCTATTTTCCTAAAGACAAGACGCGCCTGGTTGGCAATCCCCGTGCCCAAGAAATAGCGACTGTTGAAAAATCGAATGTCTTACAAGAATATGATTTAGATCCTAAGCAAAAAACGGTTCTGATTTTTGGTGGGAGTCAGGGTGCTTTGAAGCTTAATCAAGCTTTTCTAGCAGCTATTCCAGCTCTTGCTAAAAAATCCTATCAAATATTGTACGTCTCAGGAGAACGTTATTTCAAAGAGATCGAAGAAGAAATCGGCATGTCTAAAGACGCTTTTTCAAACATTAGTATCCGGCCCTATATCGATCAAATGCCTGAAGTCATGGTCAATTGCGATTTATTGATCGGACGTGCTGGGGCTACTTCGATCGCAGAATTTACTGGTTTTGGCTTGCCGGCGATCTTGATCCCTAGTCCTTATGTGACCAATGATCATCAAACGAAAAATGCCATGAGCTTAGTCAAGGTGGGGGCAGTGGAAATGATCAAAGACCAAGAATTGACCGCCGAAAGTCTTGTAGCAGCCATCGATAAGATCATGTCAGATGATGCTTTGCGACAAAAAATGGCACAAGCTTCCAAACAAGCGGGGATCCAAGATGCCGCTGATAGACTTTATGCTCTGACTAAAGAAATCCAATAGTTCTAAAAGGAGGTGGCATCTTTGAGTACAAATGATTCTGTCAATGAAACAAATGAAAAAAAAGACCAAGCGGATCAAGAAAAAATGACTCCTTGGCAAAAAGAACACTTGCTTTATTTACAGCAACACGGTCAAGAGCCTCCTGAAGAAAAGCAAGTCCCTGAAGAAAATTTTGAACTAGAAACAGAAGAAACTGCAATAGAGGATTTTGAAAAAGTCGAAACAGCGGATCCACAAGTAGTGACAGAGTCAGTAGACTCAAAAGCTGAGCGGGTTTCTTTTGCCGATCGCTTGCCTAAGATCAAAGCTTTCCGCAATAAAAAATTGCGCCGCGAACTAACGCTTTTGACGCTGCTATTTTTGCTACCGTTAGCGCTATTGTTGTATTATATTTCACCACTTAGTTCACTTTCAAAAATATCTGTGACGGGCAATCAAAGGATCAACGAGCAAGCAATCATTGCCGATTCTGACTTGAATTTGCATCAAAATTTATGGCAACAATACTTTTCTAGAAGCAAAAACGAAGCAAAAATCGTCGCCAGTTCGCTTTGGATCAAAGATGCCCAGATCTCATTGAGCCACGTCAATCAATTTGCGATCACTATCAGCGAGTATCCCGAGGTTGCACTACTAGCCAAAGGGGAGTATTATTATCCTATTTTAGAAAATGGGCAGATCGCTGACGAAAAATCAAAAGAAGCATCAAAAGGAAAAGTTATTTTTGAGGGGTTTACTGAATCCCAAAAAATACTAGCGACTTTAAAAGCTTATCATCAACTGTCTAGTGAACTACAAGTTGGCGTTTCGCAGATAAAATATGCACCGACGGATACGAATCAAGAATTGCTCAATATTTATATGAACGATGGCAATGAAGTGATCGTAAATATTTCAAACTTAGTCAGTCAACTGACCTATTATCCGCAAGTCGTCAAAGAAATGGATGGAAAAGGGATTATAGATATGGAAGTGGGGATTTTTACCTATCCCTATCCTTCCAAAAAGGCAGATGATGAAAAATAACGGGCGATTTTACTAAAAACTTTAACTTTTCGCTTAAATATACGAATATTTTTCATTATCTTCTTTCTCAAAAGGGCAAAACTATGGTAAAATTGGTAACAGTGAATAAATGATTCGATATATGATCAACTACGAACTTTTTTAGTTCGCAAGACAAGATATATGGAAATGAAATAGGAGGGAACCCCATCCATGGCAAAAACGGGAATGTATGTGGGTCTAGATATCGGGACGACTTCTGTCAAAGTAGTTGTCGCTGAATATGTGGAAGGCCAAATGAACATTATTGGTGTTGGAAACGCAAAATCAGAAGGAATCAATCGGGGGATCATTGTCGATATCGACAAAACAGTCCAAGCAATCAAGCGGGCGGTCGCGCAAGCAGAAGAAAAAGCGGGGATCCAGATCCGTAATGTCAATGTCGGTTTGCCGGCAAATTTGTTAGAAGTTGAAAATTGTCAAGGAATGATCGCTGTTAATAATGAGTCCAAGGAAATTACCGACGAAGATGTCAGAAATGTTGCTTCGGCTGCTTTGGTCCGTTCGATCCCTCCTGAACGTCAAATCATTACGATCATCCCCCAAGAATTTACCGTGGACGGCTTTGAAGGGATCCAAGACCCGCGGGGCATGATCGGGGTCCGTTTGGAAATGTACGGGCTGATGTTTACCGGGCCTAAAACGATCATTCATAATGTCCGCAAGTGTGTTGAAAAAGCTGGACTTGCCATAAATAAGATGGTGATCACACCACTTGCTTTGACAGAATCGATCCTTTCTGATGGTGAAAAAGACTTCGGTACGACTGTGATCGATATCGGTGGTGGCCAAACAACAGTGGCTGTCATGCACGACAAGCAATTGAAATTTACTTATGTCAACCAAGAAGGTGGCGAGTTTGTCACCAAAGATATTTCCACTGTACTTAACACGTCCTTTAATAATGCCGAAGCTTTAAAGATCAATTATGGGGATGCCTATCCGGAAAGGACATCGGCTAGTGAAGAATTTCCGGTCGATGTGATCGGTAAATCTGAACCGGTCAAAATCGATGAAAGGTATTTATCTGAAGTCATCGAAGCTAGGATGGAACAGATTTTTACGAAAGCCAAAGAGGCGCTAGATGAAATCGACGCCCTTGATTTACCAGGTGGCGTTGTATTAACAGGCGGTGCGGCTAGTCTACCAGGCGTCGTGGATCTCGCTCAAGAAATTTTTGGTGTCAATGTGAAATTATATGTACCAAATCACATGGGCTTACGTAATCCTGTCTTTACTAATGTGATCAGCATCGTTTCTTTTGCTGCTGGCATCAGTGAGGTCGATCAATTATCAGAAAGTGCTGTTACCGGTGAAACGCATCCGGTCCAACAACAAAGCACACCCCAAGAAATTCAATACGCACAACCAGAATATGAACCAGAAGAAGAAAGTTATCACGAGGAAGAACTAGATGTTCCTGAAGCAGGAATGATCGATAAAATTAAAAACTTCTTTTCGAATATATTTGACTAAACCAATTCAGGAGGATGAGATTTATGGAATTTTCAATTGACAATACGGTCAACGAAGGCGCAGTTATCAAAGTCATCGGCGTTGGCGGCGGCGGTGGCAATGCGGTCAACCGAATGATCGAAGAAAACGTAAAGGGTGTTGAGTTCATCGCTGTCAACACAGACGTACAAGCTTTAAAAAACTCCAAAGCAGAAACAGTGATCCAATTAGGACCTAAATATACCCGGGGCTTGGGCGCTGGTTCACAACCCGAAGTTGGTCAAAAATCAGCCGAAGAAAGTGAAGACATGATCCGCGAAGCTCTTGAAGGGGCAGATATGATCTTTATCACGGCTGGTATGGGCGGCGGTACTGGTACAGGTGCGGCTCCGATCGTGGCAAGAATCGCCAAAGATTTAGGGGCTCTGACAGTAGGTGTGGTGACACGACCATTTTCTTTTGAAGGACCAAAGCGCGGCCGTTTCGCGGCTGAAGGGATCTCTCAATTAAAAGAGAATGTCGATACCCTACTTATCATCTCTAACAATCGTTTGTTAGAGATCGTCGATAAAAAAACGCCGATGTTGGAAGCTTTCCGTGAAGCAGATAATGTGTTACGCCAAGGGGTCCAAGGTATTTCTGATTTGATCACAGCGCCAGGCTATGTCAATTTGGATTTTGCCGATGTGAAAACAGTCATGGAAAATCAAGGCACTGCTTTGATGGGGATCGGTGTCGCAAGTGGCGAAGATCGCGTGATCGAAGCAACTAAAAAAGCTATTTCTTCCCCATTACTAGAAACTTCGATCGATGGGGCTGAACAAGTCCTCTTAAATATCACAGGCGGTTTAGATATGACGTTATTTGAAGCTCAAGATGCTTCTGATATCGTAGCCGGTGCTGCTTCAGGCGATGTCAATATCATCCTCGGTACATCGATCAATGAAGATCTCGAAGATGAGATCCATGTGACTGTGATCGCCACTGGTATCGATCCTACGAAAAAAGAAAAACGGAACCCGCGTCGCCATGCTACGGTTCAAGCGACTAATAAAAAAGTCGAACCTGAATTTGATCAAGTACAAACTCAAGAAGATGAACCTCAAAAGACCAATACTTTTGGTGATTGGGATATTCGCAAGGAAGAAAATATCCGTCCCAAAGTAGATGATGCGCAGTTCGATTCACTTGAAAAAAAAGAATTTGAAACTTTTCAACGTGACGAAAGTAAATCAAATGACGACGAATTAGATACACCACCATTTTTCCGTCGTAAAAGATAAGGAGCAGAGCACATGATTTCTGACAACTTGCGCAAAGTTCGGCAAGAGCTACAGGATTCTTGTGCTCTTGTTGCACGTGGCGCCGATGAAGTGACTTTAGTTGGGGTGACTAAAACTGTCGATTTAGAGCAAACGATCGCTTTAGTCAAACTAGGTGTGACAGACATTGCCGAAAATCGCGTCGATCGTTTGCTAGCTAAAAAAGCAGCCTTACAAAACTTTCCTGAGGTCAAGTTTCATTTTATTGGCAATTTACAACGTCGTAAGGTAAAATCGGTTATAAATGAAATCGATTATTTTCATGCGCTAGATTCACTGTCATTAGCTAATGAGATCCAAAAAAGAGCAGAACATGTGATTGCTTGTTTTGTGGAAGTAAATATTTCAGGAGAAACTAGCAAACAAGGTGTTTCACCTGAAACACTAGAAAGTTTCATTTACGCTTTAAAAGATTTGGATAAAATTTGTGTCGTAGGGCTGATGACCATGGCGCCCTTACGATCCACGCCAGAAGAGCAACATGAAATCTTTAGCTGTTTGAAAAAATTACAAGAAAAGGTCGCACAGCTAGGGCAGGCCAATGCTCCTTGTCAAGAAACGAGTATGGGGATGTCTAATGATTTCTCTGTGGCTGTCGCAGAAGGTGCCAGCTATGTGCGGATCGGGACGGCCTTGTTTCAGGAATAAAGGTTTATGTCGTCGATTAAATTTTACCCAGCTTTTTCTCACATGATTTGCAAAAAGGAGGACGCCTCATGTCATTTATGAATAAACTTTCAAGTTTTTTTGGACTTGAAGATGAAGAATTTGTAGAACCAAATAGTTCGTCTACAACAACTGCGACGATCAGAAAACCGATGACGAAAAACGTTGGCCAACCTTCGATCCGTCGTACTACTTCCCAAACAGAGTCTGAAGGTATGAGAAAAACAGAACCTGCCGCAAACAAAATGAGAAGTGGTCAAAAAAGACAGGAAAATCGCCAAACGCAAGAGATGACTAGGAAAAAGACCTATGCCAGTGGAGCTTCGCAAACACAAGCGCAAGCAGTACGCAAAGAAGAACCGACTTACGAGTATGAATCTCAAGTTAGCCCTGAAAAAAAAATCGTAGCCATGCGCAAGACCCAAACAAAACGATCCGAAAAAAACGGTCAGGCCCAAAAGATCATGATCATTGAACCTAGAGGCTATTCCGAGGCGATGAACATTGCCAGACACATTTTAAACGGCGAGTCCGTACTTGTTAATTTTAACTTAATTGAGGAGTATCAAGCACGTCGGATCGTTGATTTTTTGACCGGAACAGTGTACGCTGAAGATGGTGATATCAAGCGGGTCGGTAATGAGATCTTCTTATGTACACCAAAAGGGATCGAAATTGATGGGACTGCCCGATCTTTGGCAGACAATCATTTTTTTGAGTTTTGAAAGCCGTCGACTAAACTTAGAATGAAAGGTCAAGAGCAGGGAGGGAATACTTATTTTCTTATATAGACTATTGAGCTTATTTAGTAGGTTAGTTTATCTATACACTGTTTTACTGGTTATCTATGCCTTGCTATCCTGGTTTCCTGGTGGGTATCAATCGGCATTTGGCCGTTTTTTAACAAAGATCTGTGAGCCATATTTGAGTTTGTTCGATCATTTGAATCTTTCGATCGGTCCAGTAAATTTCAATATTGCCTTTGCGATCCTGATTTTACAACTAGCATCTGAGGCCTTGATCCGTATCATCACGGCAATTGTCTAATAAAAGAAAAAGGGGGTGTAGGACAGTGGACACAAATGTTTATCAACATTTCCGAGCTGACGAACGCCCTTTTATTGATACCGTAGAAGATTGGATCGAGCGTGTGTCGATGCAGTATGCTCCTTATTTAACGGAGTTTTTAGATCCTAGACAGGCCTATATCTTGGAGACGTTGGTCCGTCAATCATCCGATCTAAAGTTTGAACTTTTTGGGGGCTACGAAGCTGCTGAACGCAAACGATGTATGATTTTCCCCGAATATTATCAGCCGACCCAAGAAGAATTTGAAATCGACTTGTTTGAGGTACATTACCCTAAAAAGTTTTCTGAACTAAGTCACGGTAAGATCTTAGGCAGTTTATGTGGGGTCGGTATCAAGCGTGAATTTTTTGGCGATATCATCTCTGATGGTGAAAACTGGCAAGTATTCGTGGCTAGTGAAGTGAGTAGCTATATGCAGCTACAGGTAACTAAAATCGGTAAGGTCAGTGTTCGACTAGAACCACTCGATTATACGCAGATTTTGATCCCTAAAGATGGGTGGACGCCTGAGCAAACCACGGTCACATCTTTGCGCTTAGATACCGTGATTTCAAATGTCTTTAATATTTCCAGACAACGCTCGAAGCAACTTATCGAGGCTGAGAAGATCAAGGTCAATTGGCGTGTTTTTACGCGACCAGATTTTGATTTGGACCTTTTAGATATTGTTTCGATACGTGGCTTTGGTCGCTTGCAGATCCAAGCCATCGAAGGAACGACAAAAAAAGGAAAAATCCGTTTGAATTTAGGCGTTTTACGTAAATAACTTAAATAGAGGTGGAAGATTATGGTAATGAGTCCTTTAGATATTCAAAACAAGTCTTTTGATACTAAAATGAGAGGCTATGATAAAGATGATGTCGATGATTTTTTGGAATTGATTTTTCGTGATTATGAAGAAACGACCCAAAAAAATCGTGAGTTAGAAAAAGCTCTGAAGCATGCCGAAGAAAAATTGGAATACTTCAATGAATTGAAAGATGCTTTGAATCAATCGATCATCGTGGCCCAAGATACGGCCGATAAGGTGAAAACGAGCGCTAGCAAGGAATCAGAAGTCATGGTTTCAGCAGCCCAAAATAAGGCCGATGAATTGGTCAATAGTGCGGAAAAACATGCGGATGCAGTGACGCGAGCAGCTGAAGATAAGGCTAAAGAAATTTTGACGACAGCTACTGAAAATGCCCGTCAACTAGCGATCGAAACCAATGATTTGAAGAAAAAGACGCGGGTATTCCATAATAACTTATCAGTGATGCTCCAAACACAATTAGAACAAGTGAAAAGCCCAGAATGGGAAGAAATCTTGGCGCCACTTTCGACTTATGTGGAAGATAGCCATTCTGTCATTCGCGAAGTCCTTTCAAAAGAACTTGACAATGAAGGGGAACCTGAAGTACACTCAGAACAAGAGATGGACGATGATCTCTCAGTGGTCGAAAGTGACCATAAAAAGGTCGAAGTCTCAGACCATGAATAAATAGGTTAAATAGAACAGAAAGACACTTGTATTTTTTAAGCGAATCGGTGATAGTGGGAGACCGACAAGACCCTGCAAGTTGTCAGATCCTCTATTTGAAGCTCTGATTTTGAACGAAGTAGAAATCAGCGGTTGATCTCGTTTTCGATCGTAAGAGGAAAATTTTTTATTTTTAAATTTGGGTGGTAACACGACGCGTTCGTCCCTTTCGTAGGGAGAGCGTGTTTTTTTATACAGAAAAAAGAAATGGGGTTTGAAAAGATGAAGATGAAAGAAACTTTACATTTAGGTAAAACAGCTTTTCCCATGCGCGGTAACTTGCCAAATCGTGAAGGACAATGGCAAAAAGACTGGGAAGCTAAAGATATTTATGGGAGACGACAAAAACTAAATGAAGGCAAGCCGACTTTTGTCTTACACGATGGCCCTCCTTATGCCAATGGGAACATTCATATCGGTCATGCTTTGAATAAAATCAGTAAAGATATCATCGTTCGCTCCAAATCGATGTCTGGCTTTCGGTCTCCTTATGTCCCTGGTTGGGATACGCACGGACTACCGATCGAACAAGTTTTGACCAATAAAGGGATCAAACGCAAGGAAATGTCCATGTCTGAATATCGCGAAAAATGTCGGGAATATGCCCTTTCTCAAGTGGATAAACAACGCCAAGACTTTAAACGCTTAGGTGTTCAAGGCGAATGGGACAATCCTTATTTGACTTTAAAACCAGCTTATGAGGCAGCTGAGATCCGGGTTTTTGGGAAGATGGCCGAAAAAGGTTATATTTATAAAGGTATGAAGCCGATCTACTGGTCTCCTTCTAGTGAATCGTCTTTGGCAGAAGCAGAAATCGAATATAAAGATGTCAAGTCGCCTTCGATCTATATTGCTTTTAAAGTGGTCGATGGCAAAGAATTGTTAGATCAAGACACTTCCTTTATCATTTGGACGACGACGCCTTGGACCATTCCCTCAAACCTTGGCATCACAGTCCATCCTGACTATGATTATGTGCAAGTGGCGGCCGATGGCAAGAAATATGTCGTCGCTAAAGAATTGTTAGCTGCCGTGAAAAAAGAATTAGGCTGGAATTCAGTTGAAGTTTTGCAAGAATTTAAAGGCAAAGCTCTCGAATATATGACCGCGCAACATCCCTTTTATGATCGGACGTCGCTTCTGATGTGTGCCGAACACGTTACCTTAGATACTGGTACCGGCTTAGTCCATACTTCACCTGGACACGGGGAAGATGACTACATCGTTGGTAAAAAATATGGCTTAGATATCTTGTCGCCGATTGACGATCGCGGTTGTTTTACCGCTGAAGCGCCCGGTTTTGAAGGCGTCTTTTATGAGAAAGCCAATCCCATGGTGACCGAGCTTTTGAAAGAAAAAGGCGCTTTGTTGAAACTTGATTTCTTTACCCACAGTTATCCACATGATTGGCGCACTAAAAAACCTGTCATCTATCGGGCTACACCACAATGGTTTGCTTCGATCGATAAATTCCGTCAAAATATCATGGATGAAGTTGAAAAAGTAGAGTGGGTCATTCCTTGGGGCAAGACCCGTCTTTACAATATGATCCGCGACCGAGGTGATTGGGTCATTTCACGGCAACGGGCCTGGGGCGTACCACTTCCGATCTTCTATGCGGAAAATGGCGACCCGATCATTACTCAGGAAACGACGGAACACGTGGCTGATTTGTTTGAAAAATATGGTTCGAACGTTTGGTTTGAACGCGAAGCCAAAAATCTATTACCAGAAGGTTTTACGCATCCAGGATCGCCAAATGGTCTTTTCAAAAAAGAAACGGATATCATGGATGTGTGGTTTGATTCTGGTTCCTCCCATGAGGCAGTATTACGCGGGCGTGACTACTTGACCTTCCCAGCTGACATGTACTTAGAAGGTTCTGATCAATACCGTGGTTGGTTCAACTCCAGTATCACCACAAGTGTGGCCATAAACGGAGTGGCACCTTATAAATCGGTGTTATCGCAAGGCTTTACCTTAGATGGCGAAGGCCGCAAGATGAGTAAATCGCTTGGTAACACGATCGCTCCTGATAAAGTCATCAAACAAATGGGCGCTGATATCCTACGTTTGTGGGTATCTAGTGTCGATTATGAATCGGATGTCCGTGTGTCTATGGATATCTTGAATCAAGTATCTGATGTCTACCGTAAGATCCGTAATACCATGCGCTTTTTATTGGCTAATACTAGCGATTTTGATCCGGTGACAAATACCGTCGTCTATGATGATTTACGTTCTGTCGATAAATACATGATCGTACGTTTAAACCAAGTCGTGAAGAACGTTCGTGAAAAGGGTTATGATAAATATGATTTCCAATATATTTATCGGACGTTAGTCAACTTCTTGACAACAGATCTTTCTTCTTTCTATTTAGATTTTGCTAAAGATGTCGTCTATATCGAAGCAGAAGATGCTTATGAAAGACGTGCGATGCAAACTGTTTTCTATCAAGTAGCTGTCGCTTTGACCAAACTTTTTACACCGATTATCCCACATACAGCAGAAGAAATGTGGTCCTATTTGAAGGAAGAGGAAGAATATGTTCAATTAGCTGAATTTCCGGAATATCAAGAATATCCAAATCAAGAGGAATTGCTGGATACTTGGTCAGCCTTCATGGACTTTAGAGATGAAGTCTTAAAAGCCTTAGAAGTTGCCCGAAATGAGAAGTTGATCGGAAAATCGATGGAAGCTAAAGTGACGATTTATCCAAGTGAAGAATTATCGGTCCTACTAAAAGCAGTAGATGCTGATTTACCACAACTATTGATCATTTCACCAGATTTCTTTGCAGTCAAGGCAGTGGGCCAACCCGCTCCAGAAAATGCCCAAGAATTTACGGATGCTAAGATTTTAGTGGAAAAAGCAGCAGGTGAAGTCTGCCAACGTTGCCGTCAAATGAAAGAAAGTATCGGAACCGATGAAAAACTGCCGACCCTTTGCGCTCATTGTGCTGAGATCGTAGAAGCAGAAAATCCCGAAGCAGTGGCTGAAGGAATCGAATAATGACTAAAAAACTTCTCTATGTTTGCGGACATAGAGAAGTTTTTTAGTGTGCCGACTTGGAAATATAGCGGAAGACCGTTATTCTCTTTTCAAAACGTGACCATTTATTAAGAGCGAAAAATTTGGATCGATAAATTCGTTACAATTTACGGCCAAATCAGCCGCTACACTACGAGATCGGCTTGCTTAAGGTCAGCCGTGGAACCGTCGTGAGCCTAAAGTCTCACGACTTTCAAGCTTCAAACTCTCAGTAACCACTAAAGTGGCCACTGAGAGTAATTCACATTGAATTCTTAACACGACGACAACGCAAGCCGATCTCTACGTTCCGCTAAATTTAACTTAAATTTGTATGATCAATTTAAAAATGGATTTTTGTGTTATTTAATTCCTTAAATAAAGAATTTAACCTGTTCGAATGAGTTGTTATTGCTAGTGAAACGAATGTAGTTGTGACGGCGCTGTGAAAGAGTAGCCAATGCGAATTGGTTTTGAATCACTACGAGTGGCTCGCTTAGCGAGACAGTAAATGATGAAAAATACCTACTTGGTACTGTGACTGGATGCTTTAACATTTAGTCATGAAACTTGGCAGAACTGAGACCACGGCTCAGGTCGGTTCCACAGCAGACAGTAGCAGACACACAGCTAAAGTGTAGTGCTCAAGTTTAGCCGTGAATTGTAATGTAAATTCATACAAAAAAAGCTCTCCAAATTTGGAGAGCTTGATTTTTATAGCAAATTACGTTCCTTATACCATTCGTCTGGGCGCCAAACCCAATAGGCACCCGTTTTTTTCAATAAGTCATCGGCTTCTTGAGGTCCCATCGTTCCTGCGTCATAGGAAATTGGGCGTGTGGCTTCTTTATCCCAAGTGTGGCGGATCACATCCACGATCTTCCACGATTGAGCGACTTCATCCCAATGAGTGAAGTTCGTGCCATCTCCATTTAAAGCATCCAATAATAGTTTCTCATAGGCTTCAGGTGTATTTTCAATGATTTCTGTGCTGTTGCGTTGTTCTAATTTGATTGGCACCGTATTGAAACCTTGACCGATCTCTTTGCCATTTAGGGTCAAGGAGAAACCTTCTGTTGGTTGGATGTAGATCGTCAAAATGTTAGGGGCCAGTTGTTCTTGACCACAAGACGTATTGATGTCGTCTTTAAAGAGGTTGAAAGGTACTTGCTTGAAGACGATATTGATACGCGTACCCTTTTCTGTCAGGCGCTTGCCAGTCCGGATATAAAAGGGCACACCTGACCAGCGAAAATTGTCGATCAATAATTTGCCAGCAACAAAAGTCTCCGTCGTTGAGTCGGCAGCCACATTTTTTTCTGCTCGATAAGCTTCAAAATGGTTGTCTTCCAATTGACCAGCTACATATTGCCCTCGAATAAAGTTTTCTTGTACTTCTTTTTCTGAGTAGATCCGTACGGCCTCTAAAGCTTTGATCTTTTCGGCACGGATCTCTTTTTCTGAAAAAGCCACAGGAGGTTCCATGGCTAAAAGAGAAAGGATTTGTAAGATATGGTTTTGCACCATGTCTTTTAGAGCCCCACTTTTATCGTAGTAGCCGCCCCGCTCTTCGACACCTAGATCTTCGGCGATATTGATCTGCACATTGTCGATATAGCGACTATTCCAAATCGATTCAAAGATGTTATTGGCAAACCGGATCGCAGAAAGGTTCTGGATCATTTCTTTCCCAAGATAATGGTCGATCCGATAGATATCTTCTTCAACAAAGACTTGGTTGATCGCTTCGTTTAATTGAGCGGCTGAGGCATAGTCCGTTCCAAAGGGTTTTTCGATGATGACACGGTGAAAACCGGGAACGTCTAGCATCTTTTGTGATTTTAAGTGAGTCACGATCGTTCCAAAAAAATTTGGGGACATGGCCAAGTAAAAAAGTCGATTACCACTTATTTGGTAACTTTTATCTAATTCATCGGCTAAAATTTTTAGTGTGTCATAATGGTCGGTATCGGTCACATCGTGTGAGCGATAATAAAAATGTGAGCAAAAATCCTGACTTTCTTCAGGCGTTGGTTCTAAATTTTCAATGGTTTTACTTATGACTTCATGGTATTTTTCATCGGTCCATGGTCTGCGGGCGGTACCAATGACCGCAAAATGTTTAGCTAAAACGCCTTTACGAAAGAGACGAAATAGAGAAGGATATAGTTTTCGTTGAGCCAAGTCACCGGTCGCACCGAATATCGTCAATAATACTTTTTTTTCAGTCATCACTTGCTCCTCCTAGTTATTTTCTGAAATCAAATCAACAAAGATCGTGCTTGCTGCTTTATAGCTAACGGCGATTTGCTTTTGCGCGTTAGTAAGCGTCACAGGACCTTCATAAGCGGCAATATCTGCGATCTCAAATCGTTCACCGATATTAAGGTCGATAGACACTAGATAGTCTAGTAGTTCTCTTTCGTCGATGACACGAGCGATTTGGATCTTTTGTCCAACCGTATATTCACTTAAAGTCTTACGCCTTTTTTCACGGACCGGGTGATTTTCTTCAGGGATCATGCCACCATGAGGACAATATTTGGGATGATCGAGAAATATCTCTAGCCGCTCAGCTAATTTTTCTGAAGTCACATGTTCCAAAACTTCAGCATCATCGTGGACCTCGTTCCAAGAAAAATTAAGGTGTTTAGCCAAAAAGACTTCCCACAAACGATGACGTCGGATCAACGCGCTAGCTTTTGCTAGGCCGGTCTCTGTCAGTTGGACTCCTTGATAAGGCGTATGGGTGATCAAATCTTCTTTGACAAGTTTAGTGATCATCTCACTAACTGAAGCTGCAGAGACATTTAAGCCGGATACGATTTGCTTGTTGTTGACAATTGCTTGGTCGCCACCGAGTTCCAAAATTAATTTAAGATAATCTTCACGATTTGGAGTCATGCGTATTCTTCCTTTCTGTATACGATGATTTTATCAAAAAAATAACAATTTTACTATGAAAAAAGATTAAAAGTTAAAGGAAACTATAGAAGAACGCTCTCTATCAGAAATAGAACGAACCAATAAACCTTAAAAAGGCTCTCTCACGACTGAAAGGACCGTTCTATTTGAAACCGAAAAAAGACTGGCTTTCCTAATGAAAAAGCCAGTCGTATTTTTGCTTAGAATATTAAGCCCAATCACCATTTCTAAAAATAGGAGTAACCGTTCCATCTTTTGCTATGCCATTCACCGACATCTCGTTTGAGCCAACCATGAAATCTACATGGACATGGCTTCGATTTAAACCAGCTTGGGCCAATTCTTCTTCAGACATGTCAGCGCCACCTTGAAGACTAAACGCATAGGCCGAGCCTAAAGCTAGATGATTCGAGGCATTTTCATCAAATAGGGTATTGAAAAAGATGATGCCAGATTGTGAGATCGGCGAAGGGTCAGGAACCAAGGCGACTTCAGCCAAGCTTTTCGCACCAGCGTCGGTTGCTAACAATTTTGCTAGGACTGCTTCGCCTGTCTCCGCTGAAAAGTCAACTACTTTTCCATTTTTAAAGGTAAATTTCATTCCCGAGATGATGCTACCCGCATAGCTTAGTGGTTTGGTACTAGAAACGACCCCGTCGATCCGGCTGCAATCCGGCGCGGTAAAGACTTCTTCAGTGGGCATGTTAGCCATGAACTTTTCACCACGAGCATTGTAACTACCCGCGCCTTCCCATAAGTGATTTTGGGGTAGGCCGATCATTAAGTCAGTCCCCGGTGCGATATAATGTAAGGCGTCATATTGGGCTTGATTCAACTCAGCTGCTTTTGCTGCTAATTTTTTGTCATGATCTTTCCAGGCTTGGACCGGATCTGCGGCATAAATACGTGTAGTTTTAAAAATCTGATCCCACAATTTTCCTACTGCTTCATCTGTTGTATCATCCGGAAAGACTTTCTCAGCCCATTTTTGCCCAGCACAAGCGACGACTGTCCAACTGACTTTATTGGCTTGAGTGGCTTGACGCATGACATGCATGGCCTTTCCAGAAGCGGCTTGATAACAGGCGACGCGTTCAGGATCGACGCCTGCTAAAGCACCTGGATCGGAAGAGACCACGCTGATGCGGCTGGCGCTTTTTGCGACCCAGTCTTCAGATTCAGCGATTTTATAAGACGGGATATTGGTCAGGCGATCCTTTTGGGCATGGGCCAAAAATTCGCGTTGCACGAAGTCGTCGGTCCACTTGACGATCACTTCAGCAGCGCCTTTTTCATAAGCTTTTTTAGTAATCAAATGCGCTAAAGGAGCTTGTTCGACACTGATCTGTAGAACAACAGTGTGCGATTCTTGCACATTAACTCCCATTTCCACGATCAGTTGCGCATATTTGTCAAGATTTTCATTAAAAGTAGCGTTCAACATTTTTCCTCCTTAAAAATATCGTTTCGATCATCATATCATTTTTAATCGAGAAAGCCTAGCTCAAATCAGTCAGTTTCTGCAGAGAAAGAACACTATAGTTACAATTCGCGGCCGTATCAGCCGTTACACTACGAGATTGGCTGACAGTAGCAGGCACATTCGTGAAAGCGTAGTGCTCAAGTTTGACCGTGAATCGGAACGTGCCAGAAGGTTGTGGTTAAATTTTTATAAAAATAAGTTTTTTTTATGAAGAAAACGACTCTTATTTTGAAAAAAGGGAAAAACATGTTAGAATAGGTGAAACGGAACGAATAAGGGAGAAGAATATTATGGCAAGAAAAAAAACGATTACAAGAGACCAAATATTGAACGCTGCTTATGAAGTTGTTGCAGAGAACGGATTCTCTAAGTTTACTGCACGTAATATTGCGACACAAATGAATTGTTCGACGCAACCCATTTATCTAGAATTTAAAAACATGGAGGACTTAAAACAAGAACTAATTAAATCCGTCTTGGAAAAACTATCAGATGAAGTGTTGTCAAAAGAACAAACTGGTGATAGTTTGGTAGATCTAGGCTTAAATTATATTGAGTTTGCTCATAAAGAAAATAATTTGTATAAGTCCCTGTTTATGGAAAATGATTTTGATGGCAAGAAAGTCCATGAGCTTTCTTATGAATACTTTAAAAATGATCGCTTGAATGAAGGAAAGTACGCCGATTTTACAGAAGAAAAGAAACGCTCTGTTTATACTGGGTTTTGGATCATTGTTTCAGGCTTTGCGGCTTTAACTTCTTCTAATATCATTGATTTTAGTAAAGAAGACACCATCGACTTTTTGGAAAAAGCGATCGCGATCATTATCCATCAAGAAGAGAATGTGACTTTGTCTTTTGATGAATTGAAATAGTTAATAAAACGAGCCCCTTCTTTGAAGTGGGTTCGTTTTTTGGTGCGCCCTGCATGGGTAATCACTTGGCGGTGAAAGTCCGCTACAGGCTTGGCAGTAGGAACTGTTAGCG
>JBFLGC010000041.1:0-24883 GCA_041859945.1 Tetragenococcus sp. | reverse complement strand
GTCCTGTCATAAAAATCAGCAAAAAGACATACATCAGAAGGATCCCTAGTTCGATTTGTTTTTGCAAGATCGAAACGAATAAGATCAAGCTACAAATAGACAAGATCCGCCAAAACCATTTTTCTTCTACCACGTATATACGCAAGGCGTGTACCCCACAGAATAACAAAACTCCCAGCACGATTTTATGATTAAAAAGTAAGGAAAAATCACAGATCACAGTCAGCCAAGCCGCTAATTTCCAAGCGATGACAGTCTTTTTATCCAAGTTTTGTAAAATCGCAATAAGTCCAATACTCAGCCACTTGAGATCACTAGAAAATGAGAATTGTTGCCCTAAAAAATCTAGAGCTATAAAACTAAAATACAAGAGGCTGATCAATATATAGAGGAAACGCTGTAACGGCGCATGATTTTTTAAGACCTTTATCATCTCTCAAATTCCTTCTTTGCTAACTTCTCTAGGAGAAAATCCTTCATTCAAGTATACCACATTTTGTATAAAGCATTTTTCAAATATCTCAAATAGAATTTTAAAATTGTGACTATCTATTCATTAATGATGGCGTGAAGTGATCCAAGTATTAAAAAGAAAGGCCATATGACGCTGGAGCAAAACAAAAACAGATTGGAGTATAGCGCCTCTTCGAATTTGAAGTAGTTTTTTAGGGACAAGCTTAAGTATTTCAAAAAAAGAATTTATATATTTCACTCGAATCTGTTGTTAGCGCTGAGTAAAAACAGTCATGACATATTTCTCATTCAGAAATAATCAGACCTATCTAAAGATAAGCTTAATAAAAGCGATCAAAGGCATCTTTCTTTGATCGTTTCTACTACCTATTTTTGATTTTGATCATACGATTGATTCGAGCGCGCTCCTCTTCCTCTAATTTCATTTTGATAAAAGCAATCGACTCCTCCAATTCAGGGATCGTCATATATTCTAAGGCATTGACACGCCGTCGTGATTTTTCGATTTCGTTAGCTAATAACTGACAAGTCTTTTCGACTTCGGTCAACTCCAATAACTTCGGTAGGACTTCGGTAAAGCCTTGAATAGAACGATCTAAAGGAACATTTGAATTTAAAAATCCATATTCTAAAGGGGCCTCAAAATACGACTCATCATATTGAAAATTCATGATCGGCACTTTGACACTCATGATCGAATTCTTTGAAATATCAAGTGAAACTTGTGTGCTGGGAACAATAAACAGTTCCTCGATAAACTTTTCATTCAAGGTCGTATTGGCTAAGCGAAAAGCTTTCATTGCATGGTACAATTCAGCTTCAACTTCTTGACGCAAGCGATCGTTCGTGCGGATCAACTGGATGAAACGACGCATTAATTCGTCTTGCTTATCTTTGAGCAGTTTGTACCCTTTTTTAGCAGTGACCAATTGTTCGGATAAGTGCGTCAATTCGATTCTGGTTGCTTTTACTTCTTTCTTAGGCATGAGCTCCTCCTTTGCTTTCCTCGATCGAGACTTTATTTCGTTTTATCAGGTAAAAATTCTGCCAACAGATCATCTTTGATTCGTTTTAATTCACTTTTTGGTAAAAGTGCCAGTAATTGCCAACCAAGTTCCAAGGTTTCTTCGATCGAGCGATTCGTTCGATAGCCTTGATTGACATAATCTTCTTCAAAATGTTCCGTAAAGCTCACAAATTGTTTGTCTGTTTTAGAAAGGGCATCTTCCCCTAAAACGACCGATAACTCTTTGGCTTGTTTGCCTCTGGCATAAGCAGCAAATAGTTGATTCATCGTTGCTGCATGGTCTTTTCTTGTCTTACCTTCACCAGTCCCCTTATCTTTTAAGCGTGACAAAGATGGTAAGACATCGATCGGCGGTTCGATACCATTATTATATAGTTCTCGCGACAAGATGATTTGACCTTCTGTTATATAGCCAGTCAAATCAGGGATCGGATGAGTTTTATCATCTTCTGGCATGGTCAAAATCGGGATTTGAGTCACTGAACCACGCAGGCCTTTGATACGACCAGCCCTTTCATACAAGGTAGCTAAATCGGTGTAAAGGTAGCCTGGATAACCACGTCGTCCAGGGACTTCTCTTCTGGAAGCTGATATTTCTCGTAAGGCCTCGCAATAATTGGTCATATCTGTCATGATCACAAGGACATGCATGCCTTTTTCGTAAGCTAAATATTCGGCTGCCGCCAAAGCCATTTTCGGGGTGGCGATCCGTTCAATGGCTGGATCACTTGCCAGATTCATAAAGACGACTGAGCGATCGATAGCGCCTGTTTGCCGGAAATCCTCCATGAAAAATTCTGCTTCTTCAAAAGTGATCCCGATCCCGGCAAATACGACCGCAAACTCATCTTCGGTATTCAAAACAGTGGCTTGACGGGCGATCTGAGCGGCTAGTTCTTTGTGTGGCAAACCTGAGGCCGAAAAGATGGGTAATTTTTGACCTCTGACTAAAGTGTTCAGATGATCGATCGTAGAAATCCCAGTTTGAATGAATTCATCCGGATAGTCTCTAGAAACAGGATTGATGACTTCACCTTCAATGGGGCTCGTTTTGTCTGGAAAAATGGCCGCTCCCTGGTCTCTGATGCGACCGAGGCCATCAAATTCACGCCCGATGATCGCTTCGGAAAGGCCAAATTCTAGCGGATGCCCCATGAAACGAACAACGGATTGCTTTAAATTGATGCCAGAAGTTCCTTCAAACAGTTGCACCAAGGCTTTGTCTTCTTGTACCTCTAAAACTTGGCCTTGACGTATTTCACCATTTGGCAAGCGGACTTCGATCACTTCTTCGTACTTAGCACCTTTGACAGCCCCCACTAACATCAAAGGGCCAACGACTTCTTCGATCGTCTTATATTCTTTGATCATTTGTCTGGTCTCCTTTTTGTAAGATTTCGCGAATATCTTGAGCAATAGCCGTTTTTAGTTTGCTAATGGTTTGTAATTGGGCTTCAGGTACATATTTCATACGAGCGATCCCATTGCGGACTGTTTCGGTACCAGCCATCACTTCTTCGAGATAACTACCATAATCGAGAGCTTGTAAACCGCTTTGATAAAAGGTAAGGAGGGTTTGCAACATTTCGTATTGTTTTTTCATCGAAGTGTAGGTGTCGACTTCATCAAAAGCATTTTGTTGTAAATAATCTTCCCTTAATTCTTTGGCAATCTCTAGTGTAAACTGATCTTTGGCTGATAGGGAATCGACACCTACTAGTCGCACGATTTCATTTAATTCGGATTCTTTTTGCAAAATTTGCATACCCACTCTCACAAGTTGCGACCAATCAGAGGATAATTGTTCATTGAGATAGTGTTCGATCGTTGTTGAATATAAAGAGTAGCTCTGTAACCAATCGATCGAGGGAAAATGACGTTGTTGCGCTAGACTGGCATCGAGGCCCCAGAAAACTTTGACCACGCGCAAGGTATTTTGAGTCACGGGTTCAGAAATGTCACCGCCTGAAGGAGAAACAGCACTGATGGCGGTGATACTGCCACGACGCTTTTCTTTTCCAAGTACGATCGCATTTCCCGAGCGTTCATAATATTCGGCCAAACGACTGCCTAAATAAGCAGGATAGCCTTCATCGCCAGGCATCTCTTCCAAGCGACCAGACATTTCTCGAAGTGCTTCAGCCCAGCGAGAAGTCGAGTCAGCCATGATAGCAACGGAATAACCCATATCTCTAAAATATTCGGCGATCGTGATCCCAGTGTAGATGGACGCTTCTCTAGCCGCAACAGGCATATTGGAGGTATTAGCGATCAAGACTGTTCGTTCCATCAATGATTTTCCGGTTTTAGGGTCGATGAGTTCAGGAAATTCATTCATGACATCAGTCATTTCATTGCCCCGTTCCCCACAACCGACATAAACAACGAGATCGACATTGGCCCATTTCGCAATTTGATGTTGGACCACTGTTTTGCCGGCACCAAATGGACCTGGCACCGCTGCAGCTCCCCCTTTCGCAATGGGGAAAAAGGTATCAATCACTCTTTGTCCGGTGATCATCGGTACCGTTGGATTTTCTTTTCTAGCGACCGGGCGTAAACGCCGAACGGGCCACTTTTGTAGCATGGTCAACTCTTTTTTCCCCTGTGCTGTTTTTAATCGACAAATCACGTCATCGATCGTAAATTCTCCAGAAATAATGGCTTTGACCTCCCCTTTGACACCGGGTGGCACCATTATTTTATGTGTGATAAGGGCCGTTTCTTGAACTAGACCCAAGATATCGCCGGCTTCCACTTGCTCACCTATGGTCGCTTTGGCTAGAAATGACCACTTTTTCTCATGATTTAAGGCCGTGGTTTTCACACCACGTTTCAAAAATGGACTTTTACTTTCATGGGCAAGCACATCTAGAGGACGTTGAATGCCATCAAACATTTGTGAAATGATGCCAGGAGCCAGTTC
Source organism: Tetragenococcus sp. (assembly GCA_041859945.1). GTDB lineage: Bacteria > Bacillota > Bacilli > Lactobacillales > Enterococcaceae > Tetragenococcus. The sequence continues at coordinate 20,456 of JBFLGC010000041.1, read as the reverse complement.
GACTGATAAGGGTTCGCCGGTCGATACAACTGGTTCGTCGGCGCCAATATTAGAGGTTTCTTCATAAACCTGAATGGAAGCAACGGCCCCCCGCATTTCGATGATTTCTCCTATGATCCCGATTTCACCTACATAACAAATATCTTGAATATTTGCTTGGTCCATATTATCGGCCATCACTAAGGGTCCGGAAACTTTGATGATCCTTCCTATTTGCACTTCTTCGACCTCCTATAAAATAGTTTGACCAGCTGCTTTTTTCATGAAAGTGTGCAACTGATCTTGTGCGATGTGTCTGTTCCCGCCATGATCAGGAATCAATACAACAGCTGGTGTCATTTTTTGTTGAAGTTTAGTGATATCTGTGAGGATATGAGCGGCACACGTTTCGGTAATATAAATGACCCCATATTCTTTTTCTACTAAATGTAAAAAAGCTGTTTTTACTTCAGATTCGTCATTCGCAAAATAAACGGAGAATCCAAACAATTTGAAAGGTAAGACAGATTCTTTATCACCAATAACGCCAATTTTATAATTCACAGATTTCACGCATCCTTTCATAGATCTGGCCCGTTGAAAAACCACTCCGTTTCCCTACGACGATCAAACGCAAGTTGGTCATTTCGATTTCTTTTGCATAGAGATAGCGTAGGACCGGTAAAGGACCAAACGCCTCTGTTTGAGCTACACTAAAAGCGAAAGTAAGAACATTTTCTTTAATCAAATCTAATTTTAAAAAGTCGATTTCATTTTCTTTTAAGGCTGGTTCCAATTTATCGGAAAGATAAGAACGCCGTAAAAAGTCTTCAAATCCACCGATCGAGCCGCCGATTTGATCAAGAAATTCAGTCTTAGGGATCGATCCATAGCTAGATAAAACGGTTGATAAAAAGCCCACGGTCCTTTTTTGTAACAGGCAACGAGCAGTGGTAATAATATTGGTGAAATCGATCATTTCCAATATCGCCTCTAGAAGGATCGGATCATTGATTTTTTGGGCTAGCTGTCGCTGTTCACGTAGATAATGGCGATCATAGATCACATCGATCCCTTGTAAAACAGCCGATTCTTCAAAATAGGCATTGACTTCTTTGATCGTAGTCATGACATTTCTGGGCAAAACACCCGAAATACCGCTTTGTACCGCACTTTTTACATCTTCTAATCGATAAAAACCATCCGAGATAAATAATTCATCATAGTTCTCACCGATCTTTTCAGCTTTAGTCAATACTTTTAAATTGTGGAAAGTATATTTCATAGTAAACACCCAGACGATTTCTGCACTCACACCTAAATCAAGTAACTCATTTGTGGTGTCTTTCATTTCTTGGTCTAAAATCGATTCAATATTAAATTGAAAGTTTGGACCAAGATATTTTTCATAATTTGTTTTCATCAACAGGTCGCTGATTTCTGCAAAAGTATCGGTCGCAATCATGGTGTCAAATGTTGTCTTTGTCAATAGGTCATTTTCCTTTAAACGAATGATTGGATTTATAACATGAAATGGTACGCTCATTTAACTTTCTCCTTCGTTTTTAAACAATAGGGATAATAAGGTACTGCCCTCCGTCTTTTTCACTTCTTCTAGTAAATCACGATAAAGACAGTTGTATTGAATCCCATGATCAACAAATAAAAAGCCATATTTTTCTCGGTGGGTCTTTTCTCCAAGTGTCAAAGTGATTTCCTTTTTAGCCGAAAGCTCATACAGCCACTTCGTATCTAGTATTTCCTCAGACATTTGGCTAGCTAAATGAACCGTTGCTTTTTGTAAAGGAAGCACAGCCACATTTTGAGCGAAAAATGCTCGCGTTTTTTCACTATCCCAAGCAATCATTCTTTGATAGGCTGCTTGAAACATCTCGTCAAGCAGAAGTTCTCGAGCTAAATTTTTTTGGGTTTGCCACTGTTCTATCTTCTTTTGTTTGGTTTGTCCAAAGAATTTATCTAAATTAGCCATTTTTCTGGCTTTTTCTTTTGTCTGTTGCGTCTTTAACTCAGCAAGTTGTTTTTCTATGGCAGCATCGATTTCTTGCTTTCTTTGGACCTCGAATGCTGTACGGTCCGCTTGAGAACGCTCGTTGATAGTTGAAATGATCGTATCGATGGCATCCATTACGATGACTCCTTTCTTTGTGGTTAGCAGTCAAAAGTTAGATACTTCCATAAACTAAGAAGGAAATAACAAAACCTAAGATGGCATACATTTCGACCATGACAGAAAACATGACGCCTTTAAAGAAATGATCGGGTTTTTTAGCTAAAATTTGAATGCCAGCAGCTGCAACTTTTCCCTGAGGAATCGCGGAAACTAAGCCGGCAAAAGCGACTGGTAAGGAGGCAAATAAATATGCCAGTCCGGTTTCCACAGGCATATCTGCTGATAAATTGGTAAAGATCATGGCCGCGATCGCAAATCCATAAAGACCTTGCGTGGCTGGCAACAATTGTAAAATCAATGCTTGTCCAAACTTTTCCGGCTGGCTAGTCATTAAGGCTGCTGAAGCTTCGCCAGTTTTCCCTACCCCGATCGCTGAGCCGATCCCAGGTAAGATCGTGGCCATTGCCATCGCTAATATCGTAAAAATCATACCACCGTTATTTTCTAATAGAAATTTAGTCATGTTTTTTCCCTCCGTTTTTATTATCGATAGTGACATATTTCTCTTCAGGCTTGAAAGTATGGAAGGCACGACCGCCTCCTTCATAAAACTTCCCAAAGAATTCCACAAATTGTAATCTAGCCGCGTGGACATAAGCACTTAAGGCAGATAGAAATAAATTTAAAGCTTGTAAAACAACGATCAGAACGATGCCGAGCGAAAATCTTATTGGAATGGGAAGCGTCCCTACCAACATATTAAAGGCCATGGCAATCCTTCCTCCTGAGATACCGAGGGCCATCAAGCGACTGTAGCTGACAAAGTCACCAATGTAGTTAGTGATTCCATATAGGTCATAGAGACCGCTGAAAAAACCACCTACTTTAGATTTGGCTTGGATCGTTGGAACGAGTAAAATCAAAAGGGCACTGAGTACGGTCAAGATTAGACCAGTTTCTTTCAATAGTAGTGAAGGAAACATAAATGCCCCTCCTGCCCAAAGCAAAAGGCCTAATAGCAGTCCTTGCCAAGAAAAACCGTCAGAAATTGCCGCTAAGTAGTCTTTTTTACGGATATGTTCTTTTGCGGCTAAAAAAAGTCCTGTAAATAGTTGGATGCCACCAAAAATTAGTGAGAGCATGAAAATCGTCAAGAAATCTTCCGTCGGACTCAATAATTGGAAAGGTAACTGGGCTCCAAAAGCAGAACCATAAATAAGTCCCCAGAAAATCACAGAAATCGATAATAGCTGAAAAAGTTTCAGAAAACGTACAGTATTTTCAGGGAAATGCATTTTGTAGAGGGCTAAGCTGCTGCCTATAAATAAAAGACAACCATAACCTACATCGGCGACCATCATTCCAAAGAAGAGAAAGTAAAAAGGTGCCATCCATGGTGTTGGATCGATCTCATCATATTTTGGTAAAGCATACATGGCTGTTAAACTTTCAAAAGGCGAGATCCATTGGCTGTTTTTTAAACGGACAGGAACAACTTTACTGGCAATTTCTTCTTCTGAGGGAGATTCAAAGGAGAAATAAAGTTCTTCTTTTGCAAGATATTTTGCCAGTTCTATTTGAATGTCAGCAATTTCTGTTCCTGAGATCCAGCCTCTAATGATCACTAAATGATTTGAGCAGACCAGCTTTTGCTTGGCTTCCACCTGATTTATTTTTGCCAATACTATTTCTTCAGACCATTGGAAAAAAGCCAGTTTTTGTTTCCAGAATTGGATTTCCTTGTGTAAGGCTTGTTGCGTATCGCTAAATTCTCTCATTTTTTTATCGGCATTTTCAAGTAAACTTTTGGGGGATTGATCGTAAGGATTTTTTTCAATGACGGATCCGTTATTTGCCAATTCTGTGAGGAGTTTTGACTGGTCACTACGCTTGAAAAGAACCGAAAAAAAGGTTTCTTGTTTTGTTACTTGACTGATTTCATAAAAAATAGCTTGGCTTTCCATAAAGGATACGAGCTTCTCCCAGTTGGTATTGACGACACGAGCCATGTTAGTTGTGGTCCACTTAGTATCTTCATTACTGTTTATATCTACATTTTGCCAGTTCGTTGCCCAAGCTATTTTATTTTCCCAGTCAGCCCGCTCTTTTTCATTACTTGTCCATTGTTTTTGCAAGCATTCTACTTTTTCTAATGCCTGCTTTAATTCGGTCTCATCATAGGAGTCAACTAGTTCTAACAAACTGACATTTTTGCGCAACAGTTTTTTGTTTTTCCCAGTTTGTTCAGAAAGAAAATGGCATACGCCTTGTACCCGGCTAAGCAAGTCGTACCAATGATTGTCAGCTTTTTCCGGTTGCTCCTTGTTTTGCGGGAAATAAACCTCTAGCCACTCTTTATTCTTTGCTACATCGTGAATATTTTCTAATTCTAACTCTTTCATACTTTGTAAAACGAACAGTAGTGTCTCTTGGTGTTTCTTTTCAGCTAAAAGCGACATTTTTACTAATTTATCAACTGCCATTAACTTTGTTGACTCCTTTTAAGATTGCCTCTATGACTGACTCTGCATTTTGCTTGCCAAGCTTTTGCTGCCGCATTTGTTCCTTTTTTGCTTCTTCAAAAAGTTTGCTTTCTATCTCGTTAAGTTCTGCTTCATGTACTTGCTCTTTAAGCTTGATTTCTTGTGCAACAGTTTCTTGCCAATTGGTTTTTTGCAGATTCAGTTCATTTTGTCGTTCTTCTTCATATTGTTTTAAGCGAGCTTGTAAGTCTTCCATCAATTGATCATTTTTCTGTTCGGTTTGTCTGATCCGTTCTAGAGCCTCTAACATCTGGATTTCTCCTTTCTGAATATAAAAAATGAGCGCCTACTTCAAAAATATATTCTTCTCACCCCTTGAAGAATCGATCCTTGAAGCTATGCGCTCAACCTTTATTTTTATTCGACTTGTTTATTAATATATCAAAAAAATCAGCTTTGTGCAAGTCTAATATTGATTTTTTAGAAAATTTCTGAAAATAGATGGTCAATGATTAGAAGTAAGTCCCTGTTTTCATTTAAAGTACTTTGCTAAAAATACCAGATATTGCTGCCAATCATAGTTTAATATGCCATGTGTTCCTGAACGTACATGATAAGCGATATCGCCATCAAGTAGCGGTGTATTTACGGACGGGTAACATTCTTGACTAAGGCCAGTTTTTCCTAAGATACGATAGGCTTCACTTGCTAGGACAGCTGCTTCAAACGCTTTTTTTCCATCACACCACGCGTCTTCTTCGGCATCTGAAAGATACAGCGGACGTGGCGCACACAAGGCTAGTAGCATGTGCTGATCGATCGGCAACGCTTCTTCGCATTCGGCAAAAGTCGCCAAATTATCACAGGTCCAATAAGGAAAATTTTTAGTCATGTCACGGATATGCTCCCCACTACCTTTGCGTAATAAGGAAGCCCCACCGCAACCACTGACACAGGCGATGATGACATGGATCCGTTCATCTTGAGCACCACACCAAAGAGCTGTTTTACCGGCTCTAGAAACACCCAAAACAGCGATTTTTTCAGGATCAAAGCGGGGATCTTTCACAAGAAAATCGATGACGCGACTGGTCCCCCACGCCCAAACGCCAATCGCACCCCAACTATTGGTCGTTTTTTTGGGGGCCAACTCTAGGATCCCTTTGTCATAAGCTGCCACTGAATCGCTACAAATATCATTCGGATGCACGACGACGATCGAAAGCCCAAGATCTGTGATCATTTGATAAGGTAGAACATCGTCTAAATCGTTGACTTGCTTTAGTTTCTGTAGATTGCTAGGTAAGTTATCAAAGACATCGATCAAAACGATGACGGGACTTTGAGAAGCTTTAGACGCATAGATTTCAAAGCGCAGGTCAAAAGAAAATTCGTCTTTTATAAAGGTCAGTTTGTCCGCCTCAAAAGCGCTCGTAGCAGTCAAAGCACTGCAGCCTAATTTTGATAACTGGATGTCTTCAAAAGAAAGCTCCGGTGTAACGCCATATTCATAGGTTTCTAGTAAGGTCAACAGTTCCTTTCTTCTTTTGAGCCAATTTTTTGGTGTTGGTTTAGTGGTGATAAGTTTAGGTATACTCAAATGAAATCGCTCCTCTTTGTTTTTTTTATTTTTAATAATAAATAACAAGTGACAGCAGCAGAAAACGGTAGGATCAAGGCGACACTGATACTAGATAGTAAAATAACCGCCACTTCACTGACAAAAGCTTGCGAATTGAGCATCAGATACCAGGGAGTGCCTAAATCTTGATACCAAAAGATCATGGCTAGACTGCTACTAACAAACGCAAAGAGCAAGGTGTTGACTGACGAATTTAAGATACTTCGGACCACATTCAGGCTTGATCTTAGTAATTCTTGGAAAGCCAGGCTGCCTTTGCGGCGATGAAAAATTTCAGCTGTCGCACTAGAAATCGACATGGCCCCATCGATCAAAGCGCCCGAAACACCGATCAAGATCACCGTCACCGTCAGATCAGCAAAAGAAATCGGCACATCAAGCGATAAAGCAGATAGTTCCTCGATCTCTTGCGGTGGAAAACCCGAGATCCCCATTTTTTTGATGATCGGCACGATAAAAACAAACATCAAGCCCAGAAATAGCAAAACACTCCACAAGGCCGCTTGTGTTTTTTCATTCCAATTGTTGACATAGACTAAGGTAACTAAACTGTTAAGTAAGATGTAAATGACCGCTACAAGATAAATAGGTAAAGCGCTTTTTAAGCCCCAAATAAAACCCAAAAATAAGACGATCGACAAAAAAAGTCCACTCACTACGTAAAAAGCAGATTTTCCTAGAATAAAAAGACATAAGGCCAAAAAAATGATCAGTAAAAAGGTAACGACATTCATTGGCGGACCCCCCTATTCACTTGAAAGAAAAATAAGGAAATTGGGATTGCTAAAAGGATCCCGAATGCGCCACAAAAAATACGGATCATTTCTAATGAAAGCAAGTGATCGATCGTTTGACTAAAGACCCAGCCATTTAATAAATACAATAGAAACATCGGAATGCTGCTGCTGAAATAAGAACAGATCAAAACGTTGATCATGGTCGTGCCGATATCTTGACCGACTTTCCGTCCCGAAGAAATCAGCTGTTTCATCGTCACTTGTGGATTTTTAACTTCGATCTCTTCCAAAGTAGCCAGTACAGTTACGACGGTATCAAGGGTCGCACCGGTTGCGCCGATCAATAGACCCGCTAAGAAAATCGGGCGATAAGGTCTCGTCAATACACCCATTTCTTCAAAACGCAAACCTTTATCATGGAAAATCGTCATCGCCAAATAACAAATCCCAAACGATAAAAAGACCGTTGTAAGTGCGGCTAGAAATTTACTGGCACTGTTTTTTTGCAAGCCTTCGATCAAAAAGAGCGTAATGGCAATAGAAAATGTGACATAAATGGCAGTAAGTCCCAGTAAAGGTAAGCCATTATGATGTCGATACCAAACGACCATCATAAATAAAGCCGCCGTATTTACGGTCACACTGATAAAAGTCGTCCACCCAGTCTTTCCCCCAATGGCAACTAAAGCAAAAAGTAAAAATAGCACCAAGAAAGCAACAAAACCATCGCGCTTTTTTTCAAGTACCTTGTCATTTTTGAAAAAAACTTGATCGTTCGCATTTAAAAGCACACTATCGATTTCATTTTCGCGATAATGGCTGGTCAATTGAAGCTTTTCACCCTTGTCAGCGCCATTTAAGACGAAAGCCGTGATGACTTGCTGATCCTCTTGTACTCTCACCGATTGGACTTTAGCAACTGGGATCGGATAAAAACGTGCACTATACTGTTGTACCATCATGCTTATAAAAAGACACAAGATGCCAAAAAATGCCAATAAGATCGGTTTTCGTTTCATAGCGCAGCCTCCTTTTTAGTTACAATTCACGGACAAACTTGAGCACTACACTGTACGAATGCGTCTGCTACTGTCAGCTGTGGGACCGACTTGAGCCTAAAGTCTCAAGTCCGCCAAGCTTCAAACAGGAACTAAACGCTAAAGCGTTTAGTTCCTGTAATTCATATTGGCTTCTCTTTCACAGCGACGTCGCAGCCACATTCATTTCGTTTTGCTAGTAGGGACTCATTTAAGATAAATCTAGCGTATCGTAGAGATAGGCTTGCGTAGCAAGGCAGAGTAGATCTACTTGGTACTCTCACGTGGCAATTTATTGGCTAGTGAGAGTTTGGAAGCTTGAAAGTTGTGAGCAGGCTCACAACGGTTCCATGGTAGTCTCAAACAAGACTACCTCGTAGTGTAGTGGTCTTTCAAATCGACCGAGAATTGTAACTCTTTTTAATAAGTTCATAGTAAAACAAAAAAAGCAAAGAAACAAGTTATGGACTTAACTGTTTCTTTGCTAAAAATCACTCGTTTATTGACGGATCATATAGTCAAAAGCGCCTAAAGCAGCACTAGCGCCAGCACCCATGGAAATGATGATTTGCTTATAAGCAACATCGGTACAGTCACCCGCTGCAAACACACCGTCCACGTTGGTCATACCGTGCGCGTCGGTTACGATTTCGCCACGGGAATTGAGTTTTATCTCAGAATCTTTCAACCAATCCGTATTCGGAATCAAACCGATTTGAACAAAAACACCAGAAAGTTCGATATGATGACTTTCGTTCGTTTCGCGATCCACATAAGAAATACCTTCCACGTGATCGCTGCCGGTAATTTCACTAGTAGCGGCATTGGTGATCACCGTAACGTTATTTAGAGAACCCACACGATCTTGCAGAACTTGATCAGCTTTAAGAACCGGTAAAAATTCTAGCACATAGACATGCCGTGCCAAGCCGGCCAAGTCGATCGCAGCTTCGATCCCAGAATTTCCGCCCCCGATCACGGCGACGTCTTTGCCGGTAAACAACGGACCATCGCAATGTGGGCAATTCGTTACGCCTTTGGTCCGAAATTCTTCCTCGCCAGGAACATTGACATTACGCCAATGAGCGCCAGTTGCTAAGATCACGGTTTTGCTTTTCAGCACGGCACCATTTTCTAATTCAACTTCGATACTATCCTTTTTATGAATGGCTTTGGCTCGTTGGTTTTTCATGATGTCAACTGGATATTTGTTGACATGTTCTTCCACACGCGCCATAAGTTGTGTCCCTTCGATGTAAGGTGTGCCGATCATATTTTCGATCCCGACTGTGTCTAAGACTTGACCACCATAATTTTCCGCCAAAAGTCCAGTCGTGATGCCTTTGCGGGCCGCGTAAATAGCGGCCGCATTCCCAGCAGGACCACCACCAACTACAAGAACATCGAATTCACCTTTATCGGAAAATTCACTGGCATCTGCTGGCCCAGCGGCTTTTTCAAGCAACTGTTCCAAGGTTTGACGACCACTAGAAAATTCTTCACCATTTAGATAAACAGTCGGTACTGCCATGATGTTTTTGGCATCGACTTCCGCTTGATACATGCTGCCTTCGATCATGGTATGTGTGATGTTAGGATTTAGAACCGCCATGATATCCAAGGCTTGCACGACGTCAGGACAGTTATGACAAGTCAAGCTAACAAACGTTTCAAAATGTAATTCTTTATCGATCGCCTTGATTTGCTTAAGAATAGCGTCTTCGATCTTAGGCGCACGACCGGAAACTTGTAATAAAGCTAAAACAAAAGAAGTAAATTCATGTCCTAAAGGCAGCCCCGCAAAAGTAATGCCACTTTCGGCATTTTTTTGATGTAACGTAAAACTGGGTGTGCGTGGCAGTTTACTTTCTTCTAAACTTAATTTAGAAGACATAGCGACGATTTCTTCTAAAAAGTCACGAACTTTTTGAGAATTTTCATCGGTAGCTAAACTAGCCGTAAAAACGACATCTTGTTCAAGTAATTGTAAAAATTGCGCTAATTGACCTTTAATATCTGCATCTAATGCCATGAGATCCTCCTTAAATTTTACCTACTAAGTCAAGACTAGGTTTAAGTGTATCTTCTCCTTCTTTCCATTTGGCAGGACAAACTTCGCCTGGATGTGAGCGAACGTATTTACCAGCTTTGATTTTGTCGATCAATTCACTAGCGTTACGGCCGATCCCGTCGGCATTGATTTCTAACGCTTGAACGATACCATCTGGATCGATGATGAAAGTGCCACGTTGCGCCAAACCTTGTTCATCTAAAACATCGAAGCCTTGTGCGATATGATGAGATGGATCTGCTAACATCGTGTATTCGATTTTAGTAATGGCATCAGAATGATCATGCCAAGCTTTATGGACAAAATGCGTATCTGTAGAGCAAGAATAAACTTCAACGTCTAAATCCTTCAATGTTGCATATTGTTCTTGAAGGTCTTCTAATTCAGTTGGGCAAACAAAGCTAAAATCAGCTGGATAAAAGCAAATAACCGCCCATTTTCCTTTCAAATCTTCACTACTTACTTCGATGAATTCACCGTTTTTGTAGGCATCCGTTTTAAATTCAACGATTTCTTTTCCAATCAATGACATGTGATTACCTCCGATAAAATTTTTAGTTGAGAAAACTCTCTATTAAATACTATAATGAATTTTTGGATTTTGGTCAATGGATTTAGCTCGCAAGACAAAAATAATTTTAATGTAAGAATAATTAAAAAGTAACTCACATACTTTGCTTATGATCTGACAAAGTATATGAGTTACTGGTTGATTGGGATGTAAATAAAATTTTTTAAGAAGCCTTGAATTAAAGAAAAATAGAATGATTGGAAAAGTTAAGGCAATAGCTAACAATCCAAGGATCGAACCAACGATAAAGCTTTTTTGATAGTCTTGGGATTGGTGGCTGGCCTCTTCTTGAAGAGCGGTCTCTAGTTTTCGGTGATTCATTGATCGAATGGCATAATAATATTTAAAAATACTATAGATCAAAAGGAATAGGCCACCTATCAAGCAAAGAAAGAAGCAAAGAATAAAAAAGGCATCACCATAATAAGCAAGAAAGAGCATGGAAATAGACAGGATCGCTAAAAAAACGCCTAAGCCAAATTCAAAGGCAAGTTTACGTGTCGTGCTCCAAAAGTCAAAGACCTCTTCTTCTGTGAGCGCCTCAAGAGCAACTGTTTCTTCCTCTTCATCGCCTTCTTGCTCCAAAGTCGCGTTTTCCACCTCTAGTTCGGCTAAGATCTCATCGATCGAACCGAATTCACTGATCACTTCACCAATCGCTTCATTCTCACTTTTGCCTTCGTTGATCGATTCATAGTAATGATCTTCCATGATTTCTAAAAGTTCCGCTTTGGCTTGCTTGGTGGCTTCGGTGATCGGTACGGTCAAAAATAAGCTATCTAAATAATCCTTGATTATCTTCATTTTCATTCTCCCCTTCTAAAAATTCATTGACCACTTTTTTCGTTTGTTGCCATTCGTCCTTTTTACTGGCTAAATAAGCTTGGCCAGCCTCAGAAATGTGGTAATAGGTCCTTTTTTTGCCATGGGTCCGTTCTCCGGCATAAGATTCGATCAAGCCCTGTTTTTCCAAACGTGTACAGGCAGAATAGAGCGTCGTTTCTTTGATGGCGTATACTTCTTTCGTTCGAGCCCGGATCTTCTTTGATAACTCATAGCCATATGAATCGCCCTCATCTAGGATCGATAAAATGATTACATCGTTATATCCGCGAATACTATCACTAGAAATCATTTTACCTTCCCCTCCATTACTTCATCTGTCGTATTAATTATAGCGGAATTACTCCAAGAGATAAAGTAAAATATGTAAAAAAATTGAATTTCAGACTTTAGACCTAGAAAAATCTTATGTAAAATTGGTTTCGAATACAGAAATGTCCCTCTTGTATTTGCAAAGTTTAGGTTAGTCCACAAAAAGAACTACCTCATTTAGTCTAAGATTAAATGGAATCGGTAAAAACGAAATACGCCATAAACACATCTGCTATTAGCGGATGGCTGTTGCCTTACGTTTGGAGTATAAACAAACAATGAATTAACGAATCGGTTGTACATTTAGAGCATAAACGAACAACGGAAATGAAAATCGGTTGTATATTTAAGGCGTAAAAGAACAACGAAAATAGAATTGAGTGGCTTATTAAGACATAAAGTCACCTCGGAATTTGAAATCGGAGGAGACATTAGACTGGGAAATTCGCTGCTTCTCCCTTCATAAAAAATAGTTGATTCTTTTTACAGCTAATGAAAGTCTTTGGTCTAGGATGACTAGGCTTTGATCGACACTCAAAAGACAGACACCAAAAAGCCGAACCAAGCTTCAATCCGACTTTTTGTTTATTTTTAAGATAGCAGACATGGCCAATTCGTTTAAAAAATGAATGGGCATTGATAATTTGGGATTAAAATAGAAGTCCATGGTCGCTAATCGATTTAGATCCGCCTTGCAGGCTACCAAGGCGGCTAAAGTATTAATGATTTCCACCGCATTTCTATTGTTTGTCAGCAATTGCCCACCAAGTAAACGCTTGGTTTGGGGTTCGAAGACGATTTTTAAAGTTAGTGAGAACGTCTCTTCCCCAAATAGTTTAGACTGGGTAAATTTTTTGGTAACGGACGCGGGTGTTAGCCCAAAATAAGGAGCTTCTGCTTCATTCATCCCTGTACTAGCTACATAATGATCAAAGAAATGGCTGACGATCGAGCGTTGCGAAGCTGGGAGCATTAATTGATTCCCTAAAAGGATGTTTGTCGCTGCTACCCTTCCCGTTCGATAAGCATTGGTCACCAAAGGAAGATAGAGTGACTCATCCGTATGATCAAAAGTAACCGATACTAAGTCACCGACTGCATAAATCGTCGGATCAGAAGTCTGCAAGTAGCCATTGGTTTTTAATGTACCATCGAGATTTACTTTCAGAAAATCCGCCACTAAATCAACTGCAGGACGCGGGTTGACTGCATAGATAAGCGTGTCAGTTGGGTAATGGTTCCCATTTGTCAGCAAAATCCCGGTCACTTGATCTTCTTCGTTGGTCGCGATTTTTTCGATTTCACTGTTTAAGAGTAGATGGATGTTTTGCGGCAAGCTCTCCTGCACGATCTGACTGATCTCACTATCAAAGTAACGAAATAATAGGCTATCCATGCGATCAATCAAATAGACTTGTTTATCCAGATGGGTCAGGGTCTCTGCCATCTCTAAGCCGATCAACCCAGCTCCGATCACAGCAACTGTCTCGGCTTTTTCTAGCGCTTTTACTGCTTGTTTTGATTCAGTGAAGGTCTTATAATGGGTGATTTTTTGATCGACAGCTCTTGAAAAAGTACTATCATACTGGCTAGATCCCATTGCTAGGACCAAATAATCATAGTCCAATTCCTTTGTCAGTCGTTTTTCGTGAACGCGGCTCACATAAACCAGTTTTTTTTCTTGATTTTTGATTTCGATCACCGTTGTCTGTAAATGGACTTGGATTTTTTCGGCCCACAACGCTTCGATTGACACACTGTGAGCATCTTCTAGATCAGGGATCGTTTTTTCAAGATACAAATTGATACTACTGCCTATGTAAGCTAAGCCAGTTGATTTTTCAAGTATGATGATTTCAACATCCGAGTCGATGACACGTAAATGGCGAGCTGTGGCTACGCCAGCGTGCGATCCTCCTATGATCACTACTTTCATCCCTTATCACCTACTCCATTCAAAAAATTTTTTAACGCTTGTCTTAATCGTATTCGCTCAAATTCCGTTAAAAAGCCAGTCAAGAGAAAAACAGGGATTGGTTCTGATAGTTTTCGTTCGTCATTAGTGATCAAAAAAGCGACGTTTTTATCCGTTGCGACTAATTCGATTTGTGGAAACGTAGCAACTATCGTTTGAACGAATTGGCGGATCGTTTCTGTTTCTATGTCGTATTTAAGTTGCAGCCCGATTTTGTGGCGAGCTTGTTTTTCATGGGAATGAGCGAACCAGATGCCCCCATAAAGCTCATCTAGCTGCTGCCATTGAAGATGAGAGACGCGCTTGGAAAGTTTTTTCTCAACCAAGTCCATACAATTGGTCATTTTTTCAGGTTTCTTATCCGACAAACGGATCTTGGTTCGTGGTATTTTTTCGATTGTTCCTTTGGTCAAAAAAACAGCCAAGTGTGCTTGGGTCAGCAACTTTTGATAACTAGTTTCATTGATATCTAAAGATCGTAAAAGTTCCGTATTCATTTGTTTGATGTACGTTATTAAAGGCGTCTCTAAAAAAGCTTCTGGTGTCAAAGTTAGTAAAAACAAATACAAATAAGCGGCTTCGTACTCTGACCAAGCCAAGGCGTAACGACTCAAATAGCGGACCATGATCATCTTTATTTTTTGATAAGTCGTATCAGTTCGTATCTTTTCCCAAAGTACATCTGGGATGACATGACGCGCTTTTTCTCGATAATCGAGGCGTTTTTGCATAATATCTAACCAAAGCGAAAGTTTTAAGTGCTCCTCTTCCGAAAAGTCGATATGAAGCTGGTGCTGGATGATTTCGATCAACGGATGCAAGGGCGTATGTAGCCATTTCTCCTTTTTGTCCATGATCGTAAGACTGTGCCAAAACATCTGGAAGTAAAATATCCTAAGTTGCCACTCATTGCCAACGATATTCTTATTACGAAACTGTAAGTCAAATTCATCAAGATAAAGATTGATTTCTTTTAAATGGCGAAATAAGGACGCCTCACTAATTTGAAAAGCCAAGGTCAATTTAGTCGTCGAAACTTCTTTTTGTTGATAAACGAAGCATAAAAGTTGATAATTTAACGTTTTTTTTAAATAAAAATTGATAAACGCTGCGACATTAAAATGATTTGGTAAAAATAACTGATAACTTTCCGAACGAACTTTGGTCAAAGTGGCCTCATGCTGGAAAAGTTGTAATTGTTCCTCTAACAAGTCCAATTCACGGACTAAAGTAGGCAACGAAGCTATTCTGGTTTCTTCCAATTGATGTGTTGATACATCTGGCCCATGTGAAAGAAAATAGCTAAAAAGTTGAAATTGGATCTGCTGATGTTTATCCATCAAATCAGTTAAATACATGGCAACTCCTTTTTTATTGTTTGATTTTAGGAATAACTAACAATTCAAAACAAATGGTCGTCACATTCTCAAGTACTTTATTTTTTAAAAAAGGTCGTAATGCTTCATTTAAGAGGTTTTCTGATAAGTCACCTGCAAAATAACTTTTAAAAAACTCTTTAGAGATTGATTCACTATAGTGATATTCAAAGACATGACTAATATAAGGTTGTGTCAAAAAGTTCTTATACTGCTCCATCAGTACTAAATCGGCATCAGGTTCCTCATATGGTGAGAACAGTTCGTCTTCTTCTTTAACGACACGTAGAATACAAGCTGCTTTTTTAGCGATCCGTAGACACTGCTCGATATCTTCAGCTGTACGTAAGGCAGGGTTCATCGCGGAAAAAAGCAGATCATACTTTTCATCTGGGGTCTGTTCAAAAAACAGCTGCTGATCTTGACAAACAAGCTCAAGTGCTGCATCAGTAAAAGTCTTTTTAGCGATTTTTAGCATCTGAGGTGAAAAATCGACCAGAGTATAGCCCACGACTTCTGGTAATATCGCTCCGACATATTTTCCACTACCACCTGCTAAGTCTAGAAAAGTATCACAGGGTAACCAGCCACAGTTTTTTAAAAAACTGACAGTATCGGTAACGATGGTCGTCTGCGTTTCAACTTGTATTTCCGTATAGTCTTTGGCAAACTCATCCCAAAATTTGCTTTGATCCATTGTCCCACTTCCTTAACCAAGCAAAAGTCTAGATCGTTCCAAGCCTTTGCAAAAAAATTTAGCGAATCAATAAAGGAACTAAGAAGGGATAATGCGTAAAGAAATCTAACAGGGAACGGCGCCGATTATTGGAATCGATAAAGAGTGTGGTTGTTTGCGATAAGGCCTGGATCATGACATGTTGTTCTTGATTTAATACCACATCGAATTTATTGTCAGATAGTTTGTTAAAGTCATAGTCTTCCGATTCCATCGTGGTAATAAAGATCTCATCTAAAACATTTGTTGTAAGTGACAGATCACTTTCAAGTTCAACTGCTAACGCATGTGTGTTGTCCAATAAACTAGCTTTGACTTCAAAGCCTAATTCGCGTAGATGGATCAAGACTTGGTTCAAATCATAATTGATCATGGAAAGTTGACTACGTGAAAAGATCTTTTCGGCATACCACAACCGGATCAACTCCATGACTTGTTCTTCTTTGACGGTAACCACCATTTTTTTAGTGTCGATGGTGATCAAAGGCATAAACTCAGAATCAAAACGTTCGTCGACCACATCCATTTTAAAGTTTAAAGTAAAGGTACGGTCATCTTCTAATTGATAACTAACTAAAAAACGACGCGTCGACCATGCCTTGTAGGAATCAAGCTTATTCAAACCGACTTCTGTCAAAGGTCTCAATAATTCATAAGTAAAGTATTCCAACAAATTCGTCTTAGCCACTGTTGAAATTTCTTCATCAGTTAAGATATAGCGGTGATAATAGGCTAACAACCCTTCAAAATCAGCTTCCAGTAAGGCTTGACGTAAGCGTAGATCCTGTAGCTCTTTTTCTGCTGATTCGATCCATGCTACGATGTCGGCATGCTCCTGTTGTTTTTGTAAAGCATAAGGATCTGCTTGTTCCTTTTCAATATCTGTTTGTTTTTCTGCTTCACTCATGATCGGCCCCTCCTTTTTTCGATTGGACAAAGTCTTTTAGAAAACTTTGAATCGCCTCATTCATTTGGGCTAGCGAGCCAAATTCTTTTTTGATCAAACGCATCTCTTTGATGATCACAGCTCGATTTAGACGAACTTGGTGATATTGTTCCATCAAATCATTTTTTTGCCGATCTACCGACGCCGTATTGCCAACAAAGCGTTGCAATTCGTCTCTTTGATTTTGCAGGATTTTTATCTGTTTATTAAGCTCTTCCATCTCTTCGTCGGCTTTGCTCCGATTGAACAGGCCTTTAGCGTCTTCCGCATTTTTCTTCTTATCTTTTACTATTGCGATCTGCTGGTCGAGCGTTTCGATTTCAGACTTTGCTGTGATCGATTTAGCATCTAATTGATCCATTTGTTGTTCGATCACTGCAAGTTGCGAATTGGGATCCTTATCATAGGCCTCCCATTCTTGATCAACTTGTGGCAAGATAAAAACTTCAGGTCGACTGGAATCAATGCCGATCGTGGGTCGCTTGCGATAGTATTGTCCGATCGTGTAATAGTGCATCGTTGGCGAAATTTTTTGATCGTGGACCATAAAAGGAAAAGTTGCCAAAAAGCGGTCTTGGATTTTTTGAGCTAATAATTCATCGATTTCATGATTTTTATTTGAGGTTTCTTTGAGCTCTTTATGCAGTCTACCTTTGTAAATTCGATAGATCTCTGAGACGTCCTCGTTTTTGATCGCTTCTTCAAAATCTTGTAAATCTCTTAACATCGAACCAATATTTTTCGAGGCTAATTCTTTGATTTCATCAAAATTTGATCCTGCTTGTGAGTCTTGATGTTGAGACATTTCGTCTGTCATCATCAATCGACCTCCTCATCCCTCATATTTTCTTAAGTGTATCATTTTTAACGGAAAAACTCAGCAAAAGGTGCTTTCATTGGCAAAAATTAAAGTAAAAGTTGATAAGCCTTGCGTTTGCCATCTGGGATCGGGAAAGTGACGATCCCCCGATAACTAAAGCCAGCTTTACTGATTGCTTTTTGCATCCCTATATTTCTCTCATGAGTATCGATACGGATGTCATGGATTCCTAAGTTCTTGGACGTAGCAATCAAGCCCTGCAAAAAAATAGTTGCTAGCCCTCTTCCTTGCTTCTCTTTAGTGACAGCTACACGATGGATGGAAAGATAAGGCTCTGTCTTTTGCCAATGCCCTTGTTCGATAGCCGTATAAACTGGATCGACACCAGCAATCAAAGCTGCTGTCCCTAAAATTTTCTTTTCATCTACCAAAACATAACTTTTTTCACAACGAATATCTTCTTCTATCGTCATTTGGGAAGGACCAAAGCCATTTTGCCATTGTAAGGACCCTTGCTCATTTAAGATCGTGATGGCATCAGAAATGATGGTCATGATAGCTGGTAGATCTGCCACTTTTGCTTTACGTAATTCCATTGAACATCCTTCTTTCTAATCAATCACTTTTAACTTGCCTCGAAAGTCATCAATCGACTGATAATTTTTTTCTGCCATGATTGCGGCAAGTTCGCGGGTCAATCGTTCAAAAAGAGCCGGTCCTTCTTTTTTCAATTGCGTCCCCACTTGTACCAGCGAAGCCCCACACAGGATATGCTCAAAAGCATCACGACCACTTGTGATCCCCCCTGTGCCGATGATTTGAATCGATGGTTTCAACCGTGTGTAAAAAGCCCGCACATTAGCTAGCGCAGTTGGTTTCACATATTGACCACCGATGCCGCCAAAGCCTTCCTTCGGCTTAATGACCACTTGTTCTTTAGTGATATCGATATACAAACCGTTACCGATTGAATTGATCGAATTGACATAAGTCAAGGGATATTTATTCAAAACCGCAGCCATTTGATCAAAGTGGACCAAGTCAAAATAGGGCGGCAATTTGATGCCTAAAGGTTTGGTGAAAAAAGTAAAGATCTTATTTAAAATCGCATCCGTTGCCTCAAAATCATAAGCTGCTTGCGGTTTTCCTGGAACATTGGGACAGGAAAGATTCAATTCAGTGATGCCATGAAAAGCACTCTTCTCGATTTTTTCAAGCATCCGCACATTTTCAGCGGGACTCATCCCAGCAATCGAAAAGAAGATCGGCCCAGCCACTTCTGCCTGCTTTCTTAGCACATAATCTAAGTAATAATCAATGCCCAAATTCGGCAAGCCCATCGAATTGATACTCCCAAAATCTAAAGCTTGATAACGCGGTTCTGGATTGCCTTCACGCAAGTTTTCTGTCGCACTTTTAGTCACTACGGCACCAGCCTCACTTGCAAATAAGTCTTCCAATTCGTTTGTGGTCATACAATGGACCCCCGACGCATTCATAAAAGGATTTTTGAAACGATTTCCAGCAAAATTTGTCTCTAACATTTTTCATCCTCCATTCTTTTTTCAGTGTAGCCAATCTTTTAAAGAAAAGCAATATAGAGCAGACTTTTTAAGAAATAAAAAAGACCCTTGTTGCACAACTTGCAATAAGAGTCTTTCCCTTCATGTATGCTTCTCAGTGTATTCTTTGGCTTAATACCAATTGCTGCTTTTTTAGCATACTTACCTTGATTCAAGTATTAAAATCAGTCACAAACGTGTCATATGGAGCTATCTAATTCCAAGTGCAATCCGTGCATAGCTGCTCATCTTGTCAGTCGTCCAAGCTGGATACCAAACAAGTTTCACTTCAATATTTTTCACCTCAGGCACTTCTTCTAAGGCATTATGAATTTCTTCCGTAATGACATCTGCTAAAGGGCAGCCCATGGTTGTTAGGGTCAAGTGCTGTTATAACAGCGTTTCTATCGCTTTTTCCTGCGTTAAAGCGATAGCTTCTCCTCGATTCTAGTGCA
Source organism: Tetragenococcus sp. (assembly GCA_041859945.1). GTDB lineage: Bacteria > Bacillota > Bacilli > Lactobacillales > Enterococcaceae > Tetragenococcus. The sequence continues at coordinate 780 of JBFLGC010000041.1, read as the reverse complement.
TCTTAGAAGCCAAAATCCGAGTTCTTTTATTAACTTTTATAGGTTCATTATACCTCAAAAAATGGCTAAATTATCCCCTAAATTGGCTTGGACTACATACTCAATGAGGAATTTTTTACGCATCTTATCTGTAGTCCAATTAAATTTTCTAAAAAAATAAACAATTCAACAGTAAAAATATGCTTAGAAATATCTCCATAAAAACAGCCTAGAATCACCACTAATTATTCGCCTTTTTATAATAAAGATACAGGTTTAAAATTGATAAACTAGCTTTCAATGAATGAACTTTCTTTTATCTTTAGGTAGTAAATCGATGAATAAAACTGCTGAAGGATAATGTTTCTGCATATATTCCACAATACCTAGCTCATGTGAATCTTCTGAAGTATATAGTTCCTCTTTTAATTGCCCCATATCTATTACAATACTTCCCCTTAGAAAATCCACTGCATCTATAAATTCTTTATCGTCATGAAAGTTATCATAAAAATCAGCAACTTGTTTGCATGTGACTACTTCATCAGTAAGTAAATTTAATAAAGCTTTTTGGATATTCATCTGTTCTTCCTCTGTTCATTGTTTATACACTTCATTTAGTATTTGAGTCAATTTATTATACTTCTTCAATAAACAATCCAACTTTATTATCTAAAGAATTGGGGAGCGTCAATAATTTTGTGTAAATAACTCGTCCTTCTGCAAAATAATGGGTTACTCAGTAAACATTGAAGCTAATGTATCCGTCACTTGTTGGAAGCCTTTATGGCTTCTATTTAA
>JBFLGC010000040.1:0-25316 GCA_041859945.1 Tetragenococcus sp. | reverse complement strand
TTTGTTTTTACTTATTGGAAAATGGTCAACCCAAAGCAGGGGTTACTTTTACCTTAGTCCGTCAAAAACGCTGGGCAACAGATGTCACTAGCCAACCAGTCGCTGTAAGCCAGGCGGATGGATGGGTATCTTTCTCTGAGGTCAGAGGGGGACGTTACTATGCTAAGTCGATCGATGGTTCGACAAAACCAGTTAAGGGTAAAGTCCATCGCTTGAAAGATCAGCAGTTTGTTTTAAGCAGCGTCACGAAGAAAAAGCAAGGTAAGAAAGTGACTTATTATTTGGAGAATGGAGCGAAAAAATGAAGAAAAATCGGCAAGTGATCTCGCAAATTGCAATCATCCTCATTTTTATGGTCGGTGTTTTGATCATGCTCTATCCTTTTTATGTCGATGCGTTGAATAATGTGATCGATCAAGTGCGCGTCGATCGCTATTTGAAGGAAAGCCAGAAAGAATTTGAAGCCGAACGTCAGCGACTGGCGGAAGAAAATAGTAAATTGAGCGAAAATGGGTTAGCTCCCGGCGCCGACCCGTTTGCAGATCCCAGTGGTGGCACGGTTTCGGCTACCTATTACAAAAAGCATTTGATCGGGACCATCAACATTCCTGATTTGGCCATCGAGTTGCCTTTATTTGATACGACCAATGATGATTTACTGGAACAAGGCGCAACGGTCCTAGATGGCACCTCTTTTCCTGTTGGTGGCGCAAGTACCCATGCGGTGATCTCGGCTCATCGGGGCTTGCCAGAACGGGAACTCTTCACCAATCTGCCGGAGCTTAAAAACGGGGATATTTTTCTGCTAAATGTCTTAGGGGAAACCTTGGCTTATGAAGTGTTTGACAGCCAAGTCGTGACGCCAGATCAGACTTCGGTTTTAAAGATCGAACCAGGCCAAGACTTGGTGACGCTCATGACCTGTACCCCTTATATGATCAATAGTCACCGTTTGTTAGTCACAGGAAAACGTGTGCCATATTCACCGGCGGCCGAGAAAAAACAAGTCAAAGGCAATCGTTTTCGTAAGTTGAAACAGATCGCTATCTTGGCGGGGACGGTCCTGTTGATCTTAGTCGCTATTTATCAACTGTATCGCGTGATCGCCCGTTTTCGACTGCGGAAAGTGCGCTTTGATTTCACTGTTTGCTTAGAAGGCGTGGCAGAAGATACGCCGATCGCACTCTATGATAAAAAAGGGAAAAAAGCCCTGCGTCGTGACGGAAAAGCCTATCAAGAATTGACAGATCAAACCGGACAAGTAACTTTTACCGACCTACCAGGGGATCGCTATCGTTTGAAATTGGGCAAGAGTTGGTTAGTACAGTTTGGTTTGAAGAAGAAAAAGGGACCAGTCAAGATTTGGAAGATAAATAAGAAAAAAGTTGCCTTAAAAGGAAAAAGTCTACTAGAGGTCAAATAAGGATCGGAAAATCTCAATCAACTATGAAAAGAAAAAATCAGTCGCCTTTTATCTTGAAGGAGGGGCTGATTTTTGGTATACTAATCTTGTAAAGAGGAGCTAACAAGTAACTCCTCTAACAGCACCGTTTAAGACGGTGACAGATTGACAAATTACTAAAAAATAATCGTCGTCCCTGCTAAAGTCAGACGGTTATTTTTTTTTGTCATTTTTAAGCAAGTCTACAATCAGCTTGATCAAAGCAATGGTGAACATACCAAAACTAAGAATCAGCTGAATTGTTTCTAATGCAGACAAAAGGCTACTCCTTTCTCCAGATTTTGATAGTACGATCATACGCACCACCTCACTTTTCGAATAGTTTTGCCACCGCCATAAACTTTACTGTCTGAAGTTAGTATAGCACATGCAAGAAAACGCTACAATGAGAAAAAGACAGCTTTTCGGGTGAATACACATCAAAACAGTTAGGAGAAAAACGTCAGTTACAAATGGCGCTTTTTTTTTGCTAAAAAATCCCAAAAAAGAAAATATATTCGTTTATTTTTCTTTATTCTATGGTATTATCTCATTAGAACATATTTTCGCTTTTAGAAAAAGCTACAGAAAGTAAAGGAAAATGGTCAGCGATCATTTTGCGAGGATGATCGTCTGGGAAAAAGCATGAAAATGATAGTAAGTGTTGCATGACTTATTTTAAATTAGTTGATATTTAGCACAAAAGTGATGCTCTTTGAAATGATATTCCAAAAATCGAATAACTGCTAGCTTGAAACCGAACTGTTTTTTATGTTTAAAAAAAGATATAGTAATAATGAAAAAGTGAATGAAATTTCTTTTTTATTTTAAGTAGGACATTTAAAATCAAGTTGAAATGAGAGAATTTCAAATTTATTTTTTGCCTATAAAATAAGTTTGAATCAAAAAGAAAGGGCGAACTTTTTGAGAATTTCTATATAAAAGAGTAAACATCAAAAAGGTTACTTTTATACTATAGAGACAAAAAAGCTTAGCAGATTCACCCAATTTTGACAATTATAAGGAGAAGATGTGACATGTTTGGATTTTCAAATGAATATAAGCTAAAAAAGGAAATCATTTTATATTTAGACAATCAAGTAGAAAGTGTACCAAGTCAAGTGATCACTGAAGCGATCGGCTCTGTCACAAGCCAGACGATCCGTAAATATTTATTAGAAATAAAGGAAAAAATCGAGGCGACCTATGCCCCAGAAAACTTACGTCTGGAAATCAATCGCCGGAGTGGCATTCAATTATTGCGTCAGAATGCTAATTTTGATCTATTGTTCGAGACTATTTTTAAAGAGAGTTTGACTTATGCGATCTTTGTATTATTGATCGAAAATAGATCGTTTGATAGTGAAGAATTTTGTGCGACGTATCATATCAGTCTATCCAATCTTCGCCGCAAAGTGAAAGATATCAATCGCGCGGTCAAGCCCTATGATATTTATTTGACTGTTGGGAGAAAAGTAACGATTTATGGCGACGAGTCAAGTGTCCGGATGCTTTTTTTCAGCTTTCTTTACGACATTCATCATGGCATCAGCACCACCGATCTGGCAGACAGCGCTACTTTTTTGAAACTGGCTGAAAAGTTGTGCCAATATCTTTATATCGAACCTACTCCGGCGGTGCTCGACAGTTTGGGCTTATGGATCTATATCAATGAACGAGCCATTGATACAGCTCACTTCTTAGAACTTGGCGTGGCCACCAATCAATTCAAGATAAAAATCGCTTGTCCGGAATTTTTGAATAAATTTGCCGACCGAGATTGGCAATATTTTTTGGGAATATTGATCAGTTTAGATTTCATGGAGCTTTCTGAAACGGACAATTTTCAAGCTGAACATGAAAATAGATTTTCTAAAGCAACGACGCACTGGATCGACTTGTTTGAAGAAAATTTCGTAGAACTGACCATGGCGCAGAAAGAATTAGTCACCAAAACTATGTATCAAAATGTCTTGTTAGATGATACTTTTTGTTTGGCTGGCAATTTAATAACGGTATTTGAATCCTTAAATAGTGAAGAAATGCGTCGCCTCTATCCGGCCTTTATGAACTTATTCGATAAATTTTGGGATGATTTTGGTAAAGTCGCTCCCGAAGCAAGTAACGAATTTATAAAGAATAGAAGTTTGCTATTGGTATTCAAATTTGTTCCCAATGAATTATTGTTCCGTCAAGTGTCTGTTTGCTTGCTTTCAAATTTGACCTTGCTCAAGCAAGATCAAATCAAACGACATTTAAAGAATCAATTGAAAAATCGCGCTGACTTGACTTTTGTCGGCCATTCCAAAGTGGCTGACTTGATCCTTCTGACAGAAGCTCACCCAGAAGCAGAAAAAGGGATCATCCTCTCATCGACCCTTTCAGAACAAGATATTCGGACTGTAGAACAAGCGCTTAGAGAATTTATCGGAGCCTAAAAGAAAGCCCGCCTTGGCTATATCGCTAAGGCGGACTTTTTCGATCGCACGAATTGCTCGTCATAAAATGAGTGAATAAAGTTGTATGAAGTGACGGCGGGCTTGAATAGAAGAAGTACGATCTTCTAAGCGGACAGCGGTTTTTTGTTTTATACAGAAAAAGGAATGAAGTTCCTTACCAAAATTTGAACAATCTCGCTTAAGGCATCATTAAACCGCCTTGAGTTTATGATCTCACGGCTTTCAAGCTTCAAATTTCTAGCAACCACTAAAGTAGCCCATCTGAGTGATTCACATGGGCTCCATATTCACGATGACGGCGCTACTATCTACACCATCATATACACTTTCTTTTGAAAAGTAGGATCACATTAAGCCTTCATATGCCCCTACTTTTGAAAAGTAGAATCACTTTAGGCTGTCATATGTCCTTTCTTCTTAAAACTAGGATCACTATTAGACGATTTCGGAGCTTTTTGTTTAACAGTCTCGATTATAAATAACTTAGGTTAAGTTAAAAGGTTGGGCATAATTGTTGAAGTTGTTCTTTTTTTAATTTAAAATGTCATAAGGAAGGATAATCTAAATCGACAAATCGATCCATTGATTTGATGGTGAGATGTGCAGAAGCCTTTCTATTGGTGACTTGGATTTAGGAAAAAGAGATTCGGAATATCGTTCAATAGAAAATCGTCTTAGCCGCAGGTAACTTACCGAGGATAAAACTAAAAGTAAGGAGTGAGGATATGTTTGGATTTTCGCAAGAATATGAGACCAAGAAGAATATCCTATTTTATTTGGATAAGCAAGAGGAAAGCATCCCTAGTCAAGAAATGACAGAAGCGGTCGGTAATGTCACCAATCAAACCATCCGCAAGTATCTATTAGAAATAAGAGAAGATATGAGTAAGCTATATCCGTCAGATAGGATGCGTTTGGAGATCAATCGGCGCAGCGGGATTCAGTTGATCCGCCAAAATACCAATTTTGATCGCTTGATCGAGGAAATCTACAAAGATAGTATTATTTACGATATTTTTCGCCAGTTAGTCGAGAAACGCCACTTTGAAACGCAACCGTTTTGTGAAGAACACGGGATCAGTTTATCCAATTTGCGTCGTAAAGTGAAGGATATCAGCGGTTCTTTGAAGTCAGAAAAGGTGCATTTGTCGATCGGTCGGCGGGTGAGGATTGCTGGCGATGAAGCGAGTATCCGCTTGATCTTTTTTAGTTTTTATTATGCGATCCATCGCGGGATCACTTCGATCGATTTTATCGATAGTCGTGAAGTATTAGAACAAGGTGCCCAAATTTGTCGTTATTTGTATCTCGAACCGACGCCGACTCGCGTTGATTTGCTAGCTTTGTGGCTCTTTATCAATCAAAAAGCGATTCAAAATAATCATTTGTTGGGGAAAAATACCGTAGTTAAAGAATTTGAGACGAAGATCATGGTCCCAAGCTTTTTGGAAGCATTTGAAAAAGAAGATTGGCACTATTTTCTAGCGATTCTGCAGGGTTTAGAACTTATTGTTATGGATGAAACGGAAAATTTTGAAGCAGAGCATGATAATAAATTTAGCGAAGCCACGCATTGTTGGATCGAACTTTTTGAAGATCAATTTATGGCACTCGACATCGTTTCAAAAGAGAACTTAACAAAAATGATGTATAAAAGTGCTGTGTTGGATAGTGTTTGGCCATTAGCTGGAGAACTTTACACATTTTTTATTAGTGTAGATGAAGCAGAACTACAGGAACTCTACCCGACCTTTCTGTCAAGCTTTGACCAATTTTGGACGGATTTTACGCGTAAACACCCTGAGATGGATAATTTATTCATGCGCAAAAGAAGTTTGCTCTATAGCTTTAAGTTTATTTCTGATTCGCAGTTGATCCCTACATTTTCAGTCTATCTATATTCTAATTTACCAGTCATCAAACAAGATCAGATCAAGCGTTATTTAGCGAATCAATTAAAAAATGAGGCAGACTTAGTTTTTGTTGATAAGGAAAAGTCAGCTGATTTGGTTTTTCAAACCGAAGACAACACGGACCTCATTAATGAGCCTAGTCATCTGGTGACCTTATCGCGTGAGCTCACACATCAAGATATCGCGGCGGTAAAAAAGATGATCAAAACGCTAGAAAAATAGCTTCTGTATTTGGTACTTAAAAAATTATGAAATAAACGAGCAGATCACGGTTTTGTTGCGTGATCTGCTTTTTTAACTTTTACAAAAATATATTTTTTTTAAACGATATACAAAGTTTGGTGTATCCGTCTTGTTAAGAAACGTTGATTAGATATCTTGATGTGTGGAGCAAAAATGAAAGTGGATCACAAGAGATATCTGTTTAAATATGGTTAAAGACTTGAGCCTGCATAACAATCGTCAATCGTTATGCATACTTTCGTTGACATAAAGTGGATCATTGAAACGATATGCGCATGGGAAACATTAAGGTAATGTTTCCCCTGCTGTTTTTTGTTTTGAAATGGTCTGGATGACTTGAAAGATCCGCTCAAAATCTTGCTTAGACGGTGAAGTACGGATGTTGAGCAACTGTTGGTCCTGACGTAATTCGTCCACAAAAGCCGTCGAGCTGACGATCAGGTCGGCTTTTTGGTAGTCAGCCACAAAATCGATTTTCATGATGCCACAATAAGTGCGGATCATTTCCTCAATGAATTTATTGTGAAATTGCGTCGTTTCCGTCACGACACAGATCGAGACAGTGGCAATGAAATAAGATAATTTTGTCAGCGAAACACAATCATAAAAAGAAAAGGATTTGAAGCCGATCAGGGCTGGATCGAAGTTAGAATTGGTTGCAAATTCAGCCCAAAATTGTTGATACTTTTGGTAATAAATCGGGAAAATCTCCTTGATGTTTTCTTCTCTGGGGATTTCTACCCAAATACTAGGATGATCGATAAATTGAGTCATGCGACAGCATTGCAATTGGCGTTGGAGGACATCAGTATAGTTTTCTTTTTGTTCTATGGAAAGAGAGAAATAATTCTTTTCAAAGGTATCAAACCAAGCGGTGCACATCTTTTGGCAAAAAGAAGTATCTTTTAGGGTCACTGCTTGACCCACCGGCATATAGACAAGAGCATAAAGAAAGAGTAAATAAAATTGCCAATCGGCTTCTTGCCAGTCCGTTAGAAAGGCGGGTTTTGCTTGAAACTCGTAATGAGTAAGGTCTGGCAAAATCGGGTCATCCTTGGGGAGCAAATGATCTTGATCGATAGCCTTCTGACAGACATAAGTCCAAATGGCGATATGATGGACTTTAGTTTGATCAAAGTTGAGCGCTAAATATTCAAAGATGGTTTCCGTTTGCTGGATCATTTTCTCCCAGTCGGTAAAAGTTTCGCAAGAATCGTAGGTCGAAGTCAGGATAAAGTAATGGAAGATCCGTAGTAACGATTCGGAACCGGTAATTTTGATATCATCGGAAATAATGACTTTCGCATCCGACACTCCAAAATGATCGATCAATTCATTCGCTTTTTGTTTGTAACGAAACAGCGTCGATCTGGAGATGTAGTTTTCTTGACAATAGGCCTGTGCCGATAGATGACACTTACTAAGGATCTCTAAGAGCAAATGAAAGGCGGTACTTTCTTCATTGAAACTAGCCATCAACTTGCGCAGGTTCGTATTTTGACGCTTCAATTTGACACCATTACGCACACTGATGATAAGCTCCAATTGGTCGGGAACATAGAGTTCAGATATTTTTTCTTGTAACCTATGACAAGCATCTTTTATGGCATGGGGGCTAGAATGATCGATTTTTTTGGTGAGTTCTTGCATGGTAATGAACTCTTTTTCGTTATCAAGAATGATGATAATATCATGATATAAAAATTGATTTTTTAGTGGAATAAGCATTTTTGAATCAGTTTCTCCCTAGATAAAGTTTTAAACTTAACTATAAGGTTTTTCTTTGTGAAATACAACCGATAGTGTCTAGAAAATAAGCCTAAATTCGTAATATTTTTATCCTGTTTTTGAAATAAAAAATTTTAAAATTCCATTAAACACTGTTATTTTTAAAATAAATGCTTAAATTAAATAAAAAAGAAAAAGTTTTTGTGAGTGAAAGAATGAGGCGAATCATTTTTTATTTGCAGAAACTTTTTGACTTGTGAAATTAGAAATAAGTAAATGGTATTGTAGTAGCAATCGATTTATTTATTTTATGTGAAAAAGTTTAAAAATAATGTTCAAAGTCGAACATTTATTATGTCAAAATTTGGCTTGTAACAAGATGAAAACTGGAATGCAAATTATATGAAAATTACATTTCAAGGCTATATACTGATCCATGGTCGAAAGAAGAAAAATAGTTTTATGAAAAAAGATCAATTAGTCATGTGAGGAGGATACGACTTAAAATGAGCAGAAAAAAGATAGCGTGGTTTTTATTGATGACTTTTTTACTTGAGTTTATTTCACCTATCATTAGCACATTTTCAAGTATCGCCCAAGCAGATGAGGAACTAGCTCAAACGATCATTGATCAAACAGATCTACAAGTTACCTCGATGGTTCATTCAGATGGGGCTAACTTGCAATGGCAAATCCACTATGAAAAAAGTCAAGCACAGGATCAGATCTTAAAATTTAAACTTATAGTAGATGAAACTGAAATCAAATTTAATGATAGTGAAAACTTTTCTTACGATAACGATCACTGGTTTGTCGAAAATACTTTTTCAAAAACGGCACAAGATACGTTGACCTTTACAACGGATCAAGCTGTTACCAAAGTGACATTGGCAGTACAGGCTGATGAGCAGGTGGAAGCAGAAAACGAAACTTCCGTGACACAAAATGTGCTCCCCAGTGCGTTGCAAGGGCCTTATGAATTAAAAATACCTGAAATAACGACTGCTCAAACTCAAGTGGAAAGCTCATCAGCTAATGAAGAACCGACCCAAGCATCTGTTGACAAGACGACAGAAAGCAGTTCTGCAAGTGTTGAAAAAAATGAAGCAGACGACAATTCGATCGAAAGAACGATTATAAATGATGCCGAAACAAAAGCAGCTTTTACCTTGTTTTCCAATATGGGAACTCAAGCTATAAGCTACCAAGATCCTTTTTCTTATGACAATATTGCAATTTATGGTGGTAGTGGTCCAGTAAATGGAACCAATCAATATTTAGATGGGACTAATCAAGAAAATACAACTTGGAACTTTGATTATGGAAAGAAATATTCAGGAACCCCTAGCACGACCAAAATCAGTGGTGGGAGCAATTTTTACAATGGTTATCATCAGAATCAAAATGCAGATGGAACGGCAACTATTTTGACGAAAAAAACAGTCAGCCCGACGAGCGATCCGAATCGTTTCCAAGTACAAGTCGATACGATCGGCGGAGCTAAAGAAGTCAAGCAACCGATCGATGTGGTCTTTGTCGTCGATAAATCGAAAAGTATGGTGGACAACAAGATCAATGGCAAGACCCGTTGGCAAGTTTTACAAGCGGCCATGAAGACTTTTTCAAGTGGTTTATTAGAAAATGCTGACGATGTACACATGGGCTTGGTATCTTTTGGTTCAAACGGTACAAAATCTATTTGGGCGGAAGCAGCTAAATTTGGAAATAGTTATTTTACCAATGATGCCACTACTCTGAACAATAATACGATCATGCAGGCCCCAATAGGAACGAGCTATACCCCAACTTTTATGGGTGTTGAGTTAGGTACGAAAATTTTGACCGAAAAGGCTCGCAAAAATGCTAAAAAATATTTGATCGTATTGACCGATGGAGTGGCGACTTTTTATCCAAAGAATCAAGCGGGAATAACAGAAGCTGATAAGGCTACTACAGGAAATAAAGAAACTTATACTTTATACAGTGGGAATTTTTCTGGTGATGGTTGGTTGACTCATGAAAATAATGTCGAGGACTCTTATTGGGGAAATCATGATTACATAACAGGAAGGGTCTATAGTGAAAGACTCCATCCTGGCGTCGATTCTGTCACGAAGCTTAGTATGGGCTTTTCCATCGATAGATGGCATGATACAGCTGAACCCACCTTGGCTTTTATCGGTCCAGATGGGGCTTCAGAAGCTAACGACGAAGAGTCATTAAGAGAAGTACTATCTGATATCGAAGGTCAGATACGTGGGTATAATGATTTCTTTAGCAATGGGACTTTGGTCGATCCAATGAGTGAATATGTTGATTTGAAGAGCGAGGTTTCTTATAGTGCTTTGAGTTTAAACTCTGCCACAAAAGAATTGACCGTAACGCCACAAACAAGCAGTAATTTTCCCGACTACGCACAAACAATTATAGACAATGCTCAAGTCACTGATAACAGGATAAAGCTTTCTGATATGTATTTGGGAGCCTCTAACTATGATAACCAAGGGATTCGCTACACTTACACTGTCGAATTGAAAGAAAAATATCGTAATGGGACTTTTTATCCAGCTAATGGACCGACCTATGCCTATGCAACAAATTTTGATAGTCAAGTGGCTTATGCGGTGCCTTCTGTCCGTGTACCGACTTTTGATTTAACAGTCAAAAAGAACTGGGATGATGTAGAAGATAAGTGGAACTTACGTGATGCCGTCAATTTTGAATTGCAGAAAAAAGTAGATGGGAATTGGCAATCTGTGGAAAAAGTTGCCGTGACTGAAACTGAGGCTTGGCAACATACATTTACTGGACTGATTAAAAAGGACTTCTCAGGAGCAATGATCGTGTATCGGGTAGTTGAAACAGATAAGGATGGGAAACAACGTGTTTATGGATATGAAGATCCGACGTATTCAGCAACGACCATTACTGGTGATACGACTGATTCAACTATTACTGTCACTAACAAGTTAGTGACAACGAATATCGAATTTTTGAAATACACGGCGACGAATGACCATCCATTAAAAGGAGCGGGCTTCCGCTTGTATAAAAATACCAATGACGTTCCTATTGGTGATGAAGTATTTTCAGGCACAGATGGCATGGTGCACTTTGAAAATATTCCAGTCGGTGATTATGTGTTGAAAGAAACAACAGTTCCGACAGGATTTACCAAGGCGCCGGATATTTCGGTGGCGGTAACTCAAAATGAGTCAGGTGAACTTGAATATCGCTTTGATAAAAGTTCAGTCCATGAAGTAAAAAATGATTTGAAAGATTTTAAGTTAGTCGTTGAAAAAGTTGATCCACAGGGGAAACCAGTGAGCGGAGTCAAATTTCAGCTAAAATCAGACAATGTGACAACCGAGCCAGCTTCAGTCAGTGCGGATGAGGAAGATGGTAATATTTTCACCTTTTTGGGTTTGCAACTAGGTACCTATACGTTGACGGAAACTGAAGCCCCTGACAAGTATGTGAAAATCAAACCGTTAAAGATCGTGATCGATCAAGAAGGTAAAGTCACGATCGATGGTGAGTTACAAGAAAATGTTCTCACTGAAGTGGGTGATAACCTTATTTCTTTAACAGTTACAAACAAAGAGAAAGGTTTATTACCTGCGACAGGTGGTCCAGGGACGCACCGCTTTTTGTTGACGGGCATTGTGATCTTTGGCTTGCTACTGATTGTAGTCGGTTATTATAGTTATCGCAATCGTAAAGGAACAGATCAAGAGAAACATAAATCGCTTTTCGTTCCGTTGCTTTTACTTTTTACCGTTTTGATTGGTTTACCGCAACCAATTTTTGCGGCGGAAGATACCGTTGATCTGGTGATCCACAAGCAAACTTGGCAAGAACCGCCCGATAAAGCGCAGCCGGTCAGTACAAATGTTGCGGGCGCGGGCTTTACCGTTTATGATGTGACGGATCGCTATTACGCTTTGCTTGCAGATGCCGATCAGGAAACGGTACTGCAAAAGATCCAAGCAAAGGCGAACGAGTATGAAGACAAGCCAGTTACTGAAGAAACGTTTACCGATACCAAGGGACTGGCACGATTCACTGGTATTTCAACTAAAAAAGGAACGAAAGACGCGGTGTATTTAGTCGTTCAAACGACGTTGCCTGATGAGAAAAATAAGGGCACAAGGGTAACACCACTAGTCATTGTCTTACCGATCTATTCGTTAGATGAGGCAGGAAACACGACGGAAGATCCCTTATCAGAGATCCATTTGTATCCCAAAAATATCGCGACACCGATCGTCGAACCGCCTGAACCAAAGCCACCTGAAGTCATTCCAAGGTTGCGTTTGCCACAAACTGGTGAAGCAAAATCGTTGCTGGCTTTGTTAGGATTTTTATTGATAAGTATTGCTTTTGTGCTATGGAAAAAAATAAGAGATAGAAAACGATGGATAAATCATAGGAGGAATTAAGAAATGAAGAAATTATGGAAAACACTTTTTGCGGCATTACTAGTATTACCAATGTTCACAGGATTATTTGCTGGCAAGCCGGTCAATGCTGACGATGCTACAACAGCCAATGTGACGATCAACAAACGGATCTGGAAAGATGGAACAGCCCCTGCTCAAGGGTCAGTTGCCAATACTGGTGAAGCGATGACGGATTTTGGTGGAGAAGCATTAGAAGGAGCCGGTTTTACAGCTTATGATGTGACTAATGCTTATCTAGCTTTGATCGCAGGTGGAAAAACACAAACAGAAGCTGTCAAAGAGATATCTGATAATGCCGCTAATTATACGACAACTGTAGCTAAAGCAGAACAAACAACGAATGCTGAGGGTCAAACGACTTTTTCAGGGTTAGCTCTAAAAGATGCTAATGGGAATGACAAAGTTTATATGTTGGTTGAAACAAGCACACCGACTGATGTTTCTGTTACCGAAAAAGCCACACCGATCGTTTTAGCAATGCCGATTTATACCGTAGATGCTAATGGTGATTTTACAAATACGTTGAATACAAACATCCAAGTCTATCCAAAAAATGAATCGCAACAAGATAAAAAGGAAGTCACGAATAGAGAAGATTTTGATTTGGTCACTAATAATGGCGAAACGTATCGGAACGTAACAACAGGTGATATTCTCAACTTCAAATTGACTTTAAATATTCCTGCTGATCTTGCTAAAGTTAGTAGCTACTCAGTAACAGATACACCAACAGACGGTTTAGCTTATGTTGATGGTACGATCGACGTTGCTGGCTTGACTGTAGATAAAGATTATAAGGTAACGAAAAATGGAAATGGCTTTATGCTCGAATTGATCAACAGTGGTACCGCTGAAGCACCTGTTTATACAGACACAGTTCTTGCTCTGGCTGGTAAGGCTTTGACTGTCACTTATAGCATGAAATTAACGGCCACGATCGATCCTGACCAATTGCAAAATAACAGTGCTGTCGTCAATGTTGGCGGCACGGATCATGAGGCTTTAGTTCCAACTGAACCTGATGTACCCGGGAATCCGCCAGTAAAATTTGGCACAGGCGGTAAGAAATTCGTCAAAAAAGATTCGCAATCAAATAAGACCTTAGCCGGTGCGAAATTCGTTGTGAAAAACGCTGAGGGAAAATATGCGAAATTCGATGTCAATGCAGCAGAAAAAACAGCCACAGAGTATGTCTTTACTGAATGGGTCGATACTCAAGCTGAAGCGGACGAAGTGACATCAGATAGCAATGGTCAATTCTGGATCAAAGGGTTGACAAATGGCGACTATCAATTACACGAAACAAAAGCCCCAAGCGATAAATATGTCGTACTTGACAAAGATATCACGTTCACTGTAACTCACGGGGATTACGGCACGCAAGAATTAACAACAGTTAAAAATACCCCTAAAGGTCTGCTTCCATCAACCGGGGGCAAAGGGATCGCAGCTTTCTTGATCGTCGGTGCCGGTATGATGGCAGCTGCTTACATTTGGTTCAAAAAATCAAAAGCACAAGCTGAAGTGTGATCATTTAGAACAAGAAAGATGGAGCAATAATAGGCTCTATCTTTCTTCTTCCTATTTTATGAGAGAAAAGGAGAGCGGAGATGTTTGGTTTTACCAATGAATGTTTAATCAAAAAAGAGTTGATATTGACCTTAGATAGACAAAAAGAAAGTATTTCAAGTCAAGAGTTGACGCAAGAGGTAGGTCATGTAAACAGTCAAACGACTTTAAAATATTTACTAGATATACAAAAAAATATTGAGGCGACGTACGCTCCCGAGAGTCTTCAGCTGGAAATCAGTCGACGGGTAGGCGTTCGACTTTTTCGCCAAAATACGAATTTTGATCGTTTATTCGAAGTTATCTATCAAGAAAATCTGGTTTATGCCATTATGAGTGAGCTGTTAGAATATCGTCAATTTGCGACCGATATTTTTTGTACAGAACACAAGATTAGCTTGTCAGGTTTACGGCGGCGGATCAATGCTATCAACGAATCACTAGCTCCCTATGATGTGTCGCTCAGCGTCGGAAAAAAGGTCAAGATCCGCGGTGAAGAAGCACGGATCCGGTTGATCTTTTTTAGCTTTTTTTACACGATCGATCATGGCGTGCAGGATGTGCCGTTTATTCAAAGTGAAGTGGTAGTCAAAAAAGCTCGGCAACTTTGCTATTACTTAGGTATAGAACCAAAGGAAGCAACCATTGATTTATTAGCTCTTTGGCTTCATATCAATGAAAAAGCTATAAAACTCAATCAGTTACTAGATGAAAAGGTGAGAAACGAGCTTTTTAAAACAAAGAAAGTAAAACCGACTTTTTTGAATTTGTTTGAAGCAAAAGATTGGCATTATTTCTTAAAGATTTTAAATGGATTAGACTTTATTTCTCTTGCTGAAATTGAAAACTTTCAGGCAGAACATGAGAATAAATTTACAGCAGATACCGCTAGTTGGATCGATCTTTTTGAAAAGCATTTTGCTGGGTTAGAAATCGTACAGAAAGAATCGCTTGTAAAAATGATGTATAAAAATGCCTTATTAGATGATATCCTACCACTTGCCGGTGAGCTATTTTCAGGTTTTATACCGGTAAACGAACAAGAGTTAACCGCTCGTTATCCTCAATTTATGACGCATTTTAGTGATTTTTGGCGTGAATATTGCCAAAAAACGCCAAGAATGGCCAATGATTTCGTGGAAAAAAGAAGTTTGCTTTTTTGTTTTCTGTTTGCCTCAGACCAAGAGTTTCTTCCCGTGCTTTCTGTCTGCCTTCTATCCAATTTAATGTTGGTTCAACAGGCACAGATCAAACGTCATCTAAGCCAACAGTTGAAAAATACGGTTGCTCTTTCGTTTGTGGAGCTGCCCAGCTTAGCAGAATTAGTCTTAGAGACGAGCGACTACTCAAAGGATGAAGGGCCAGGCGATCACGTGACAATTTCGCCGATTCTTTCTTATCATGATATCGACAGTATAACAAAAGCGGTCAAATTTTTAAAATAGTTAGTAGCAAAAGCTCCCGGATAACACTATTTGGGGGCTTTTATTTTGATTACAAAACCATATTGACAAACATATGTTCGTAATTGTATAATGATCATGACAGCAAAAGTTTATGACGGGGCAAATCTGATCGAAAGTGAGTGGATGCTTATGGAGGTATCGACAAAATCTGAAGAAAGGAGAAGCCAAGTGCGTATGGTGGACGCGTTGCAGCTGCTCGTAGCATTTTTACCGACATTCAAGCAATTTTTAGAATTGCTAACAGCTTGGTTGAAACTACAGCAAACGCACGCGGAAACAAAAACTTCCCGTACTGCTCGACATCGCAAACAACGGTATCGGCCCAGGCACGGGAAGAAAAGAGAGCATAAAAAATAACCGTCTAACTTTAGCGAGAACGACGATTATTTTTTAAATGATTAACAATCTGCTACCGTCTTTAACGGTGCTGTCAAGAGGGGGGCTAGGCGATAGCTCCTCTTTTCATGTATATATTACCAAAAAAAGTGAGCTCCTGCAACTGATTTTGCGCATTGTTGAACGATTTTGTGTGCCAAATAATAAAATTTATAAACGAAACGAGGGACTCACTTACCGGACCCTCATTTCATATTTTTGACGAATTGATTCGAAAACTATGCTTTTATTTGAGTGATCTTTTTCAAACGGGTCATATCTTCAGCCGAAATTTCAAAATCAACAGCGGCATTATCGGTAATATGTTGCGGATTTTCACTCTTTGGCAAAGGGAGGGTGCCGATTTGCAAGCAATAACGGATCGCCAATTGTGGGATTGATACATGATAGGTATCGGCGATTTCTTGTAAAGCTTTGTTGTGCAGCATGTCTCCGTGAGCGACAGGGGAATAAGCTTCGACCAAGATATCGCGATCTTTGCAATAGTCCACAAGTTCAAAAGGCGTTTGGCCAATGTGGACTAGCAGTTGGTTGACGGCAGGTACCGTTTGGCTATTTTTCAAAATATTTTCCAGATCTTCTTCCTCAAAATTAGAGACCCCGATTGTGCAGATCTTACCAGCTTTCATAGCATCTTCCATAGCTCGCCAAGTTTCCAAATTGCCTTCAAAAAAGTGATTATTCTTATTTTCTTCATCCCAAGGTTGAGGTGCGTGGATCAAGACGAGGTCGATGTAATCCATGTCAAGCTTTTGTAACGATTCATCGATCGACGCCGTAGCTTGATGGTAATCTTTGATGCTCGCTTGAATTTTGGTGGTAATAAAAACCTCCTCACGCGAGAGCCCACTTGTCCGAAATCCTTGTCCTACCCCACGTTCGTTGCGGTAACCTTGGGCAGTATCGATATGACGATAACCAGCTTTTAAAGCTGCTTCCACGTGCTCAGCTACTGTTTCATCAGGGATCAGCCAAGTTCCAAAGCCAATTTTAGGAATCGTGACGCCATTGTTCAAAGTAAAGGTTTCTTCTAAAACAGTCATAACACATCTTCCTTTCTATGATAGTTTTAGTTTAACACGATTTGTGGAATGATCCAATAGATGCACTTGCTAGGTAAGGTTGATTATGGTTGTTAGAATTGAAAGTAACAACTGTAAAAAAATCTATGGATGTCGAAATGGGAAAGTAACAACCATAGAAAGATTTATGGTTGTCGAAATTGAGAAGTAACAACCATAAAAAAATCTAGTATTGTCGAAATTGATCTGTATATTTGTGAACTGTTGGTTCGTGAAGAGCAGCGCGATCAAGGGAATCGGGAAACTGTTGATTTCAGCCATACAAAAGTAATTTCCACTCGTACGTATCGAATGCATAAGTGAAGCCAATCCATTTTATGAAAAATTAGCTTTTCGAAAAATTAGTGATGGCTATAGGAAAAGTCACGCTTGACACAAATTGTCGCAGCGTGACTTTTTTAATGACGCAGAAAACGATCATCGGTAGGGGCATCTTCGCTACTATGATAACGTTCCATGCACATGTGAAGATCATATTTTTCGCGCAATACCGCAATTTCTTCCATCATGGTCGAGGCGTGATGGCGGTCCAAGGCGGCTTGGTCTTCCCAACTATCTATCAATAAAATCGTCTCAGGATCTTCTAATGGTAGAAAATAATCATACTTGAGATTGCCTTTTTCAGCACGGATTTGGGCAACGATCCCACGATCGATCATTTCTTGGGCAAATTTTTTCGCGGCACCTTGTGTTCCTGTATAGTAGAGATTTACGGTCAAGCTCATTACAATCACTCCTTTACTGGGTGACTATTTTTTGGATAGGTCAAAGATGCCGCCGCAATGTGAGATTTGCTGATAATCGATCATTGCAATGTCAGAAAGAGCAGCAGCCAAATTTTCATGAACGAAATAAAATTCATCCTGATCCCAAAGTGGGCCACTTTCTTTTCGACAATGGTCCAGATCCGCTTGTGTTTTAAAAGCAATATCGCCGATGAGCAGTTTGCCGTCAACGTTTAAATGATCAAGCAGTTGTTTGATAAAAGTTGGCTTATCAGCATCCGTCAAATGATGGAGTGCATAGGTACTGACGATAAAATCATACTTTTTTGTGGTGAGCTTAGTTGGGAAACCTTGACTGATATCGGCTTGGATCAAGCGCGCATGCGGCATTTTTGCTTGGGCGATGCGAATCATTTCTGCCGAAAAATCGATGCCATCGATGGAATGACCATTTTCATAGAGCTTGTTGGTCAAAATGCCTGTACCAAAGCCGATATCTAAAACGGTAGCAGCGGATTTTTGACGGATTTCGTTATAAATCGTCGCTAAAATTTCCTTATAGCCAGCAAAAGGGTAGGCGTTGCTTTCTTCACTCAAATGAACGGACTGATCATAAGAATTTGCCCATAAATCAAAGCCTCTCTCATCTAACATCATAGATCGATCTCCAAATAAATCGGCGTGTGATCTTGGCGTGTGCCCGAATCGATCATTTCCGAAGCAATGATCTTGTCTTTGATGCGGTCACTTACGATATAATAATCGATCCGCCAACCTGAATTGTTGATTTTGCTCGTTTTTACTCGTTGTGCCCACCAAGAATAAGCTCCTTTTACATTGCCATGGACGGCGCGGAAGCTATCGGTAAAGCCACTGTCCAAAAGTTTAGTAAAACCAGCTCGTTCTTCATCGGTAAAACCAGCTGAGAAATGGTTGTTACCAGGGTGAGCCAAGTCGATTTCTTCATGAGCGACATTGAGATCACCTGAAGCAATCACTGGTTTTTTAGCATCTAGTGAAAGCAAATAGTCACGATATTTCACATCCCAGATTTGGCGATCAGCTAAACGATTCAGTTCATTTCCCGCATTGGGTGTATAGACTTGGGTGATGAAACAATCTGGAAATTCTAACGTCAAAATGCGGCCTTCCTGATCCATTGTATCAGGGGCATCGATTTCAGGAAAAGTAGCGATGGGGTCTAAACTTTCTTTGTATAAAAACATCGTGCCCGCATAGGACTTGCGAGCCGGCTCTTCGGAACTACGCCAGACATTTTTGTAGCCAGGTAGAAGTTCAGCGAGCATTTCCAGATGCTTTTTAGTGGGTCCTTTTGCTGAAAGCTTGGTTTCTTGGATCGCGATCACATCTGCATCATAGCCTTGGATCGTTTCGATCACATCTCTTGAAAGGATCGCCCGCGCCGAATCACTTGTCAGCGCCGCATTTAATGAATCAATATTCCACGAAATTAATTTCACGAGTATTCTCCTTTTTAATTGAACTTGTTTCTTCTAATATACCATGAAATCATGGGGAGGTTAAGGATTTGAATTTTGGTTCTAGTGCCTTTTTTCTTGTCTTATATAATTTAAGCATACAACAAAATAAGGCGATGAATTTTTTGATGTTCGCTGGAAGTGATTCAAAAATACCAAAGAAAAGATATGTGTTGAGGAATGGTTTAAAGATAAAATATGAATGAGTATTTATCCGAACATAAACGCTGGCTAATCGCTATCTGATAGGTAATTGAAGGACCTCTGATTTTTTATTCTATTAGGCGTTTTTGTAAGCACAGTAGTCATATAAATTTATGAATCCTAAGTTATCTGATTTGAGTTTTTTTATAAAAAGATTCTAGTTAAAAATTGTAGCATCAACTGTTGGTTGTTATAATCAAGTTAGTAAATCTGAGGAAGAGTAACTGGAGGTATTCATGAAGAAAAAAGAGATATTATTGATGTTGACTGATCGTTGGTGTGATTGGGAAGCAAGTTATGCTGTTGCGGTTGCTAATGCTTTTTCGGATTATCACGTCAAAACAATTGCAATTGATAAGGAGGATAAAGTATCGATGGGTGGCCTTGCTACTAAAATAGATTTTAGTCTTGCAGACTATGAGGAGTTCACCAATCTTGCCTTAGTCATTTTGCCAGGTGGTCTTTCGTGGGAAGAAAGTCACTATGATGAAATTGCAGAACTTATCAAAAAAGTAAGAGAACATCGCATCCCGATTGCGGCTATTTGTGGAGCGACTTATTTTTTGTGTCGACAAGGCTTTTTAAATCAAGTCAAACACACGGGTGATTCTTTGGAATTATTTAAAAGCGTTACAAGCTACCAAGGTGAGCAATTTTATATTCCGGCACAAGTTGTTTATGACCAAGGTATTTTGACAGCGAAAGAAACGGCCGCAGTAGAGTTTGCGTATGAAATTTTTAAAATATTAAAGGTAGATACCGAAGAGAAGATCGAACAATGGTTTGATTATTTTCAAAATGGAGCAGTCCGCTAATGTTAAATAAGGAGATATTAAATAATGAAGTATTCAAAAATTTTAGCTGGTTTAAAAGATTTTGGGGTACAAGAGCCAGAGCAAATTTGTCGGTTTTCTTTGGGAGTTTGGCCAGAGCAAATTAGAAATACAGTGGTTATCGCGCCTTTTTGGAATCCCTCTTCATTGTTTAAAAAAAGAGCAGATCAAGCTTTTAAAAAGCGAAAATCCTTCAACGATCATCTGGGACATCGATAGTGAGCGTGGTGTATTCACTTTTATTCACACTGGAATGGGTGCTTCCTTTGTAATGGATACAATTTTGGGATTAGGTGTAACGCAGTGCCAACAAATCTTATTTATTGGCTCAGTTGGTGCGCTTCAAGCAGAACTAAAAATTGGCGATCTGGTCTTGCCAGAGCTTTCTTTAAGTGGCGATGGAGCGACACGATATTTAGTCAATACTATCTTGCAAGAAGTAGACACTTTTGCGCAGCCTGCTTATCCGGAACCGATTTTATTTGATAGACTGGCAAAAATCACTTCTGATGAGTGTGAAACTTCAAAGACGACCTTTCACCGTGTTAAAAATTTCAGTGTAGACACTATTTTTGCTCAATATAGCCATTTACAAGAGATTATTGATTTGGGTTGTGATACGATCGAAATGGAAACGGCTGCTGCTTTTAAAGCTGCAGAAACGATTGACATTCCATGTGCCGCTTTGTTGAGTATTTCTGATAATAGTGTGGTTCAAAAGAGTCTTTTTGGCGGAAGGACAGAGAAAGAAGATAATTATCGCCGCAAGGTTAGAAGTACGGTGATACCAAAGATCATTGAGACCATGGTGAAATAAAACAGCAGAAAAAGTGATTTAGCTTTTTTCAACTATTAAGGAGATCTATCTTTTTGGTGTCGTTCAAAGCTTGGTGTAGCAGTTTTATTAGTATGAAAAAACTTAAGCAATCAGCTTATGGTGCGAAATAATTTCTAAGAAGATGAAAGGTGCCAGAAATCGAAAATCGAGTACCTTTGATAACCGCCAAGGATACGTAGGTAGGGACGCAGAACGATTAAGAAAGTATTGGTACAAAAGAGAAGACATAAACTAATAGATAGTTTGGTCGCCAAAATCTTATTTTGAACTTTTTCCCGTTTTGTAACTCTTCTCAGAAAAGCTAAAATTCAGTCACCACAAGGCTTTGATCATCACTAAGCATGGATTCCATGGGTCCCATAAAGTGGGAAAGACCTCAAGCTCAACAAAGCCCAAGCTCCGATAAAATTGGATCGTCTGATCGTATTGCGGATAATGGCCTTCTGCCACTGTTTTGACTTGCAGGAATCGCTGCTCTTTTTGGGCATGCTTTTCAGCCGCTTGATACAATAATGTACCAATGCCTTGGTGATGGTAAGCTTTCTTAACGCCCATACAATCGATTTCGGCAGTGTCAAGAGAAGTGTGACCTAACGTGATAAAACCTAGAATGTCCTCATTTTTTGTAGCTACCCATAAAGATAATCCTTTGGCACTTTCGATGTAAGCTTGTGTACTTTGAGGCAGACCGAACCACTCTGGCAGATCGGCCAATACTTCGCTTACGATTTGCATTTTTTGAGTCGGAGCCATGATCGGCTGTATTTTGATTGTTTGTTTCATTTAGACCTCCAAAAAGAATAAAAAAGCTTGTAATCAATTAAAAGCTTTTCCACAAATGTACCCTGATGTGTCTGATTTGTATGAGTTTGATCAACCCACGCATCGTATATTGATTGGTAAAAGTTATGTCCTCTTTTATCGTATCACTATCCATACGACCACAGTAAACATTGGGAACATTTTTTGCCAAAAACAACTAAAAGTTAAATTTTAAGCAATTCTTCCAAAATTTTTGCTACGATTTCTTCCCGACTAAGTTCTTGGGTCAGAGCTTTTTCATTCATTACCTCTAAATAATCTTTATCTAACCACCATTTTTTCAGACTGTCCTCACCAAATTCTTGGGCTTGAGGGCGTTTTTTGTGTCGGATAATGGTTTCCTCAAAAGACAAATCGAAATAGTAGACCAATACTTTCTCAAACGTATCGAACAAATCAAGCAACATCCGTTTATAAATTGCGGCACTCAAAATCCCTTCCAAAATGACGATTTCAGTATGTTCTTTACCAAATTCACAAATGTGTCGGATCAGTTCAATGGCAAGATTATTCGGAACATCTTTTACGCCCAACATGTCACGCCGAATGACGTCTTGTGAAACGAGTAAGGAGGTGCCTTGAGGAAGAGCTTGTTGCAGAAATTTTGCAGTGGTCGTTTTACCACTGGCTGAATTTCCGCGTAAGAGAATCAATGTAGCCAAAAGTATCTTCCTTGTATATTATATTTAAGGTTTTAATCTTCCGATTTGTAGAGGAGAACCTTAGGAACCTTTTGTTATTTTTATTTGGTATTTACTCAATTATTTGAGAAAATATACTTAATGGATTGAGAGGTAGATCGTCTCTTCCTTGAGTGGCAAACTCGTACTCGAAAGACTGATCCTTCTCTCTGTTAAGCTGTTTGCGAATGAGTTAGATGTTGAAGAGTTTTCTCTTACTCCGTATCTAGAACAAGGTAGTGACGCTTTTCAGTGGAGTGGCTATCAATCCAAATTTTGTAAAGAAGGTGTGCTTATGTTTTATCTAGGTATTGATATTGGCAAACGAACACACGTCGCTTCCATCATGAATGTCGAAGGAAGAGTAGTACTTAAAGGCTTTTCTTTCACAAATTCTTTAGACGGCGCTCATGCTCTTTTAGAACGTCTCACTTCTTTCTCGGATTCCACAGATGACTTCTTGGTTGGTATGGAAGCCACCGGTCACTATTGGTTAGCTCTTTTCTCATTTCTTGATGAACAACAGTTTCTTGTTCATGTCATCAATCCAATTCAAACGGATGGCTGGAGAAAAGGAACCGAAATTCGTAAACGAAAAAACGATAGTATTGATTCGGTGTTAATTGCCGATTTAATTCGCTATGGTTCGTTCAACGAAACAGCTTTAGCGGATGAAACTATTTTCTCCCTACGTCAATTGACCCGTTATCGCTCGTATTTGGTTGGCACGGCTGGTGATTTTAAACGAAAAATCATTGCCGTATTAGACCAAGTCTTTCCTGAATATGAAAAGGTGTTTTCAAAAGTTGGTATTTTTGGCAAAGCCTCCAAAGCCGTCTTATCCGAGTTTTCCTCCCCTGATGAGTTCAATCAAGTTTCTGCCGAAACATTAGCTGAAACACTTCGTTTAGCGAGTCGAAGTCGTGTTGGACTAGGTAAAGCAGAAGCACTGAAAACAGCCGCAGCTCATTCTTTTGGGATCCGTTTTGCACAAGATGCCTTTGTTTTTCAATTACGTTCCATGATTGATCAACTCAGCTTTTTAGAAGTACAAATCAAACGGACAGAAGAAGAAATTGCACAATTAATGGCTTCTCTTCATTCGGTTATAGAAACCATTCCTGGCATTGGACCTGTTGTTGGTGCTACGATTTTAGGTGAAATTGGCGATATTCAAAAATTTTCTAATCCTAAAAAACTAGTAGCTTACGCAGGAATCGATGCTTCTGTCACAAAATCTGGTGAATATGAAGCCACTCACAACGTAATGAGAAAACGCGGCTCTCCTTACTTAAGAAAAGCGTTGTTTCAAGCGGCACTCGTTGCTTCCAGACACGATCCTGTTTCCAAAGCCTTTTATGACAAGAAACGAGCGGAGGGAAAACATCATCTTACAGCGATTGGCGCTGTTTCAAGAAAGCTATGCTATATCATTCATGCCATTCTGACAAAGAACGAACCCTATGAAACTCGTCAGTAGTGAAAAAAAATAATCTTTCTGAGGTTTATTTGTGGTGCACTTATTTGTTATTTTTCATTCAGAAAATTTTGTTTGTTTTCACTTGACTTTATATAGTTAGTCTTTCTAAAGAAAAACACCTTGAATAGAAAACTTCAAGGTGTTTTTTGAACGTTCCATTAAAATACCTTTTGTAAAGGAGGAACAACTTGTTTTTTCCGTGACACAACACCTTTCAAAAAGGCGCGGTGGTTATCCAAAGAGACTTCAAAAGCCTCTTCTACCTTAGCTAAAGGTTCTCCAATCGTCAAAATTTCTGAGTCACTATCCAAAATATTAGTGACCACAAAAATGAATAAGTCGTAGCCATTTGCTTGATTCATCTCAGCCATCGTTTTTTCTAATTCGCTTTGACGTACAAAAACTTCCTCTAAGTCAACGGTATTTACTTGGGCAATACGGATCGTTTTGTCTCCCATCACAAAGCTTTTAGCATCAAGATCTAACAGATCTGTGGTCGTTTTGTCCGCCAGATTCGTCCCAGCTTTTAACATTTCCAAACCATAGCTTTCCAAATCGACATCGGCAATTTTAGCCAATTCATGACTAGCAGCTACATCTTCAGGTGTACAGGTCGGCGACTTGAATAATAAAGTATCCGATATAATGGCAGACAACATGATCCCGGCTACTTCAGGGGCAATCTCCATATCATGTTCTTGGTACAATTTCAAGATGATCGTACTGGTACAGCCGACTGGTTCAGCTCGATAATACAAAGGACTTGCCGTTTCAAAATTAGCAATGCGGTGATGGTCTACTACCGATAGAATGTTGACTTCAGCGATATCAGCCACACTTTGTTGAAATTCATTGTGATCGACTAACATCACATCCTCTGTTTCATTTTTTACTGTTTGAATCACACGAGGTGCTGCTAATTTAAAATGATCCAAAGCAAATTGGGTTTCCTCGTTGGGAGCACCTAGCGCCACAGCCTCCGCGTCCACACCTAATTTTCTTTCTAATGCCGCATAAGCAATTGCTGCTCCAATGGCATCCGTATCTGGATTTTGATGTCCAAAAATCAATACTTTTGACATATTTTCTCGCTCCTATCTTTGTCTATCTACCCTCTAATCATAGCAAACTATTTTTTAAATTTCCATATCTTTTCAGTCGATCACAAAATTCTTTATACTACTTTTCCAAAATACACTACTATTACTGATTGAAAAGAAAGGACATAAGTTGGCGTGAAGTGATCCAACCATTGCAAAGAAAGGACATACGGCTACGAAATCATTATGTCAAGGAACTGATGTGAATTGTAGCGTTCTAGATGCACGAATAGCTAATGCTTATTTGCTATCTGTCAGGACTATCTTACTATTTCTGACAAGTTCGATAAAGGTGGATAATAGGGTAGAGGGGAAATAAATTCCGCCCCTCCCGACGTTCCGTACGTACGGGTCTCGTATACGGCTCTATCCTTG
>JBFLGC010000003.1:38405-93420 GCA_041859945.1 Tetragenococcus sp. | reverse complement strand
AGCCTACGGAAATCATTGCTGCCATTAAACAAGGATTGCTAGAGATCCCGCTGGAATTTCGCAAAAAGTGTGAGACGATCGCCATTAGTACGGCGATGCATAGTTTATGGTTGGAAGATAGTGAAGAACTTTTTCTCTGGTCTGATTTGCAGGCGGCTGATGTGATCGAGGAATTTAAAAAAGATCGTCAGGCGGCCACGCACTTTTATCAACTGACGGGCACGCCGATCCATGCCATGTCGCCTTTTGCTAAGATCCTATTTTTAAAAGAGCAGGCTAGATTGAATGAGCAGACACAAATTTTGGGTTTAAAAGAATTGGTCCTGCGTTTTTTTACCGGTGAAACGATCATTGATTACAGCACTGCTTCAGCCATGGGTTTATTTGATCTAGATCACTTAAATTGGTCACTTGAGATCCTGACGTATTTAGGCGTAAAAACCAGTCAATTGGCTACGACTGTTGATACAACCGCCATTTTTCCGATCACGCCAAAAACTGCGATCCGGTTTTCCTTTGCTCCAACTGTCAAAATCATGGCTGGAGCTAGTGATGGTTGTTTAGCAGCCCTTGCTAGTTTTTGTGCAACCGGTAGACGTAGCAGCCTTTCGATCGGGACCAGTGCCGCGGTTCGACAATTGGTGGAGCGGCCCTTATTTGATGGCACCGCTCAAAATTTTTGTTACTATTTGAACCAAGAGCATTATGTGATCGGTGCGCCTTCTAATAATGGTGGCTGTGTGCTCGATTGGTGTCAAAGAGTACTGGCAATTGCGCCAACGCTATTCTTTGAGCAAATCCCGCATCTTTTAAGCGAAACACCGATCGGATCACATGGTGTCCGGTTTACACCTTTTTTAAATGGCGAACGGGCTCCGTTATGGGATAATCGCGCGACCGCAGGCTTTACTAATGTTACTTTGGCCACGACTCGAGAGGATTTGATCCGAGCCACGATCGAAGGCATGCTACTCAATATCGACCGTTTGACCCAGATCGTGGCTCCAAATGAACCGTTGTCGGTCAGTGGTGGTTTCTTTAAGACGGAGGCGTTAGGCCAATTAGCGGCCGATATTTTAGGTGTCCCTTGCTATTTTTCGGCTCATAATGAACCTGTTTTTGGCTTATATGATCTATTCAGAAAATCAAACTTTTCAACTGTCCAAAATGAGCAGTCCTTTTTGCCAGAATCCATCGCTTGCCAGCAATACGCTAGCCTTAAACAAAAAATGTAAGAGCAGCCTTGGCGCCACTCTTACATTTTTTTAAATCAATTTTGGTTTTTTTAAATGATCGATCAATAAAGCAAGTCCTGGGACAACAAGCAGTGCAACTTCGAGAATGATCCCAAATTTGAGGGGGAAAAGCCACAGTCCTAAATAAGTGTTTAAAATAAACAGCAGGATACAGATGATCAATATATTTTCTAAGGTATTTATTTTCATAAATGAGACTCCTTTATAACGTCTGGTCGACTTTTTAGTATAGGGCTTACATTTATCTATTTTAGCAGAAGGTGTTGTTATTTAAAAGGCTATCTAAAAATATTTTAGGGTTCTTTACCTAAAACTAAAATTTCGCGAAAATTTTCATAGATTTTTTTGTTAAAAAAACCTATACTAAAAGAGCAAATGGAAGGGGTAAAAGGAATGCATGAGTTAACAAAAGGGAACCCAGCAAAACTGATTTTGTTATTTACGGTTCCCTTATTAGTGGGAAATATTTTTCAACAATTTTACAATATGGTCGATATGATCATCGTAGGCCAAACGTTAGGGAAAAACGCTTTAGCCGCCGTTGGTTCGACGGGAAGTATTTCTTTTTTGATCATTGGCTTTGCCCAAGGGTTGACATCAGGTCTTTCGATTTTGAGTGCCCAACGCTATGGTGCTCACGATTATCGAGGCGTAAAAAGGAGTTTTGCCACTAGTATCATTGTCAGTGCAATCGTGACGATCGTTTTGACGACCTTGAGTTTAGTTTTCGTGCGTCCGATGCTCGTTTTGATGCAAACACCGCCTGAAATCATCGATGAAGCACAGACATTCATTACGATCATTTTTGCTGGTATCTTTGCCTCAGTCAGCTTCAATTTGTTGGCCAATGAGATCCGTGCTTTAGGAGATAGTCGTACGCCCTTGCTTTTCCAGATCGTTGCGGGCATTATCAATATTGTTTTAGATCTTATTTTTATCATCCATTTACATATGGGCGTCGGTGGCGCTGGTTTTGCGACTGTTATTGCCCAAATCGTTTCTAGTTTGCTATGTTTGGTCTATATCAAAAAAAGGATCCCGTTTTTGCAAGTTCATCGGAAAGACTTTGCTTGGGATGTCACGGAATTAAAAGCCCATTTGGTCGTGGCTTTGCCCATGGCCTTTCAATCCTCGATCATTGCCATCGGTTCGATCGTTCTACAATCAGCTTTGAATGGTCTGGGGACGGATGTCGTCGCTGCACAATCAGCTGCTAGTAAAATCGACCAATTTGCGACCCAACCTATGGCTTCATTCGGGATCACCATGGCGACTTTTACTGCTCAAAATTTGGGCGCTAAAGAATATGGGCGTATTTTAAAAGGTGTCAAACAGTGCTTGATGATGAGTGTTGGTTTTAGTATCATAGCCGGTATCGTAGTCATTGTTTTTGGCCATGATCTGGTCCATTTATTCGTATCTGCCAAAGAGACAAAAGTATTTGAATATGCCCAGATCTACTTTGATTTCAACGGTTCCATGTATTGGTTATTGGCGGTCCTCTTCATTTTGCGCTATACGTTACAGGGTTTAGGCCAAAGCACGGTACCGACGATCGCCGGTATCATGGAACTTTTGATGCGTTCGTTTGCGGCCATTTTCTTGACCCAGATCTGGGGTTATCCGGGAGCCGCTGCCGCTTCTCCTATGGCTTGGTTTGGATCAGTGGCTGTTTTGTTTGTTTCTTATTTGAAGGCAATGAAAAAATTACGACAACTACATGCCAAACAATTGGCAGAAGTAGAGTAAGGAAAGAGGGATCATTATGAACTATCGTTTGACGGAAAGTACTTTTGCTCCTTTAGCGATCGTTAGCTTGGATCGCAATGAAAAAATCCAGTTGGAAACAGGCGCCATGGTTTATCAAACCGGCGGCGTGACTCTGAGTGGACGGATGAATGCCAATGGGAAAAAAGGTGTTAGCGGAGCTTTAAGTGCATTAGGCCGCTCCATGACCAGTGGTGAAAGTTTTTTTATTAGTGAAGCGATCAGTGATACGGATGGCGCCGAAATTGCTCTAGCACCTGAAACCTTAGGGAAAATCGTTCCGTTACGTATTGGTGCTGATCAATGGCGCTTAAATACAGGGGCTTTTCTAGCCTGTGATGCCAGTGTCAGTTACCAAATGAAAAGTCAGAAACTCTCTAAAGCTATTTTGGGTGGCACGGGCGGCTTGTTTGTAATGGAGACAAGAGGCCAAGGGGATATGCTAGTTTCAGCGATGGGGGACCTGCTTAAGATTGCTATCACAGCTGATCACCCGCTCACTATTGACAATGAACATGTCATTGCCTGGTCAGATGGGCTCGATTATTCGATAAAAGTCGCATCTGGCACTTTTGGCTTTAAAACAGGAGAAGGCCTGGTCAACGAGTTTCATGGCGAGGGGACTGTATACATCCAAACGCGCAACGCCACTATTTTTCAAACCACTGAATAAAGCAAAAAGGACGGATTGTTTAAAAAGCAAGCGCCCTTTTTTACTATTAAGGAAGCCTAGCTCTGGCTTAGCCAACAAGCTTAGTGTCATAGCTTTGTTAAAAGGCATTGGAGCCTTCTTAGAGTGTGCTTCGAAACGGAAATTAGGTTCTCCTAAAAAGAACGCCTCCATTTCAAGCAAGAAACATTGCCGGCCACCATATGCCCTTTCTTTTTCAAATAAGGAACATTTTCGGTAGTTAGATAGTCAAAATTTTAAAATTTCATTTGAGATATCTAGGAAAAGCTTTATGCTAATGTTTTAAAAAGAAAGAATCTGTCTTGGTAATTTCTAAAATAGCCTTAAACTAATCAAAAATTTGTTTTCTTATCATTGTATTGACGATAAAATAATAGTATGGTTGGATCAACGAATACAAAGGAGTTTAACTATGCACCACAAAAAAACAACGAAAAAGCCACTGATCATGGTCTGCTTGCTCGTTATTGTTCTAGCACTGGGCGGTGGTGGCTTTTTATTTTACCAAAATTACACCCAAAAGCAACTAACTAAACAAAATGAGCAAATCATCAAAACCTTAGTCGCAAATTTGAACAAGGCAGATTATGCAGCGGTGGCCGCAAGTTTTTCAGAAGGATCATTAAAAGCTGATGAAATGACCACTACTACAGTGGCTGAAAAATATCAAAACATTTACGGTGGTATCGGT
The DNA here is from genome assembly GCA_041859945.1 of Tetragenococcus sp. Lineage (GTDB taxonomy): Bacteria > Bacillota > Bacilli > Lactobacillales > Enterococcaceae > Tetragenococcus. Next base: position 89,015 of record JBFLGC010000003.1, on the reverse strand, counting down.
GTCAGTGAGATCAAACTTAAAAATATGCAAGTGAACGATCAAACGGTAAACTATACCTTATCGATGCACACAGACTTAGGAATTTTAGACGATCAAAACTATACGGCGAAAATCGATAAGGAAAGTCAAAAGATCACTTGGCAAATGGCGTTGATCTTTCCAGGCATGACTTCTGGGGACAAGGTTTCGTATGACTTCAACCAAGCGGTACGTGGCGAGATCAAAGACCGAAATAATAATGGTTTGGCCACAAATGGCACGGTCTATAATTATGGCGTGGTGCCTAAAGAGATGACCGATGAGACGATCAAGGAAATCGCGGCAGCTATTGACGTGGACGAAGATACGATCAAGGAGGCGCTCAAGCAAACGTGGGTGACCGATGATACCTTCGTTCCCTTAAAAACAGTGGTGCAAGTTCCGGATGATTTGCCTACGATCACAGGCTTTGAAGCGCGTGAGGCAACAGGGCGGACCTATCCATTAGGGGAAGCTGCAGCTCATTTGATCGGTTATGTCGGTAAAGTCACGGCTGAGGATATCGAAAAAAATGCCGATTTAGCGGCCGTTAGTATGATCGGCCGGGCTGGGTTGGAACGGGCCTACGATAAAGAATTGCGTGGTCAAGATGGGGGAACGATCAAAATCACTGATAGTGAGGGCCAAGAGAAGGCTACTTTGCAGGAAGTGACCGTCAAAAATGGCGAAGATATAAAGCTTACCCTTGATTCGCAAGCCCAATATTTAGCTTATCAGTCTTTAGCAGGTGAACCTGGGGCAAGCGTTGCCGAAAATCCCCAAACTGGAGAATTATTGGCTCTAGCTAGTTCACCAAGTTTTGATCCGAATAAAATGACGTATGGTATCAGCCAAGAAGAATACGATGCCTATGATAAAGATGAAGATCTGCCTTTTATGAGTCGTTTTGCCAATGGCTATGCCCCAGGTTCAACTTTTAAAGCTATTACTGCAGCCATTGGTTTGGACAATGGGACCCTTGATCCTGATGAAGAAATTGCCATTGATGGTTTGAAATGGCAAAAAGATTCTTCTTGGGGCGGTTATGAAGTGACGCGAGTAAGTGATGTCACGCCGGTGAATCTGCGGACCGCCCTCGTCTATTCTGATAATATTTATATGGCGCAAGCAACGTTGAAGATGGGCGAAGATAAATTTCGAGCTGGTTTAAACGAACTGATATTTGGTGAAGATCTCGACTTGCCAATCGACATGGATCCGGCCCAGATCTCTACCGAAGACCGTTTTTCATCGGAAATCCTATTAGCTGATACGGGTTATGGTCAAGGTGAATTGTTGCTAAATCCGATCCAACAATTGACGACCTATTCCGTTTTTCCAAATGGTGGCACGCTAGTTTATCCCAAATTATTGGCATCAAAAGAAACCAAAAGCAAGGCGGATGTTTTTTCAAAGGCGACCATCCAAGCGATCGATAGTGATTTACAAGCCGTCGTGACCGATGCCAATGGAACAGCTCATAGCCTAGCTAGTTTAGGGATGATGCTTGCTGCCAAGACTGGTACGGCGGAAATCAAAGAAAATCAAGACGAACAGGGGCAAGAAAATAGTTTCTTATATGCCTATGATGCCGAAAATAAAAAATTTGCGCTGTTGCAGTTACTGGAAAATAAAGCAGACGGCCAAGCAGCTGTCGACCAAGTTTCGGATCTCATTGACTATTTAGCTACGTTAAAAAATTGAGGAAGGCTCAGTCTTATCTATTCCACCCCAATATAAATTATGATCACTAGTTGCGATGACTAGTGATTTTTGCTTGGAATCATTTTCCAGAAAAAAATCTCAGAAAGACGATCATTCTTAAAAAAACGTTTCCTTTTGGGAAGTATTTGGGACTGACCTAAAAAATAAAGGAGATTTTTACCATAAGGCCCCACTTTTTCTAAAAAAACGAGTTAATCATGATTCTATATTACGTTTTGATTACATTTAATTTTATGAACAAAGCTTGCCAATAGCCATGATTTTCTTTAAAAAAATTTAAACAAACTGTTTTTGTCGAAAAAACACTCTTTCCTGTAACATTATGTAAATAAATTGAAATAAACTAGCCTTGATCCTTTAGTATAATGGTCTCTGTTGGAGATTAATTTGAGAAAGGTGTTGGCAATACGTGAAAGCGAAGCAACTATTGGCAGCTTGTTTGATAGGGATTCAATTCCTACTGCCTGCAACGATTCAAGCAGAGACGCTTGATGATCTTGATCAAAAAGAAAGTGAGATTTCCGCACAAAGCCAATCGATCAGTGCTGAGATCCAAACGACCTTAACTACGGTCAATCAAAAATATCAAGAAGTTGAAGAAATCAAAGAGAAAGTTGCTGACAATCAAGCAACTATCGATGAAACAAATGAAGAAATCAAGATTTCTGAGGATAAGATCGCGACTCATAAAGAACGGGTCGCCGAGCGTCTGAAAGATTTGCAATTAAATGGAGCCGAAAGAAATAAATGGGCCATCCTGCTAGAAACGGGTAGTTTTACTGATTTTGTCAATGGTATCTATGCGTTGACAACTTTACAAAATGCTGAAAAAAGTGCCGTCGCTGATTTGCAGGACGAAACCAAACGCTTGCAGGACTTACAAGAAAAGGCGGCTGCTTCCCAAGCCGAATTGACTGCCAGTCAAGCAACCTTGGAAGCAGAGACGCAAGATTTGGATAGCCAAATCACTAGTTTACAAGATCAATTAGCGCAAAACGCAACTGCTTTGGATGAAATCGCCAATAGCAAGGTCGTTGAACAAGCCCGCTTGAAGGCTGAAGCGGAAAAAGCAGAAGCGGAAAAAGCGGCCCAAGAAAAAGCCGCAAAAGCTCAACAAGTAGCTGTTCAAGAAACGACCGAGGCATCCACAAACAGTAAGGATACAAGTACGGAACAAACGGCGCCAACAAGTACGGATCAAAATAATAATAACACCACTGAAACACCTAGTGGCTCTACGGAAAGTAGTGGCAAGGTCCTTTACATGGAATCGACCGCTTATTCCTATGCTGAAACAGGCTACTCGATCACAGCCTCTGGTTTAGACTTGCGTCAAAATCCCATGGCGATCGCAGTAGATACTAGTGTGATCCCACTGGGCACGCTGGTCGAAGTGGAAGGCTATGGCGTTGCGATTGCTGCCGATACCGGTGGCGCGATCAAAGGCAATACCATTGATGTCCATTTTAAAACGGTTGACGAATGTAAAGCTTGGGGCCGTAAATTCAATGTCAAAGTAACGATATTAGATTAATAAAAAAGCAATCTTCATCATGAGGATTGCTTTTTTGTCGTGCGGAAAAACAGATTTGAAGTTTGGGTCGTCAAGGTATCCGCTTTTAAAGAAGAGAAGATCATTAGGAGTAAGAGACTTAAAAAAAGGCTAAGTTCGATAAAATAGATCGGATTGGTTCGAAAGGGTGACTGACTACTATAATAGAGCACATAAAGTTTTTTGACACGCAGGAAGTAATAGGCGACATTCAAGAAGATCAGAGCAATATAAAGCAAAAAAGTTGCTGGAGCCTTTAAGCCGACTTCTCGCAATCTGCGGAAACTCAGGGCAAACAAAGGAAAGAAGGTGACCCACACAAGGGCAAGTAAAAGAAAGCTACCGACCATGATACCAGTGTTTGAGTTTTCAGGATGCTTAGAATTTACCAATAGGGCACTTAAAATTGCTAAGGCTAGAATAGCTAGTCCGAGCGAACTCAAAAAGATAAACAATAGCGCAAACCAATACTCTGAACGTGTCGCCCGACCTTTGTAATCAAATGTTTTCTTGAAATAGGCTTTTACTGCTTGGCTAAAAGAAAAGTGTTTCAATAAAAACATCTCCTTAATTGATAGCGCTTCAGTGAATCCTATTATATCATATTCTGCATAAAAATAAGTTGTATTTGACACAAGCTTACGGAAAAGTCAGACCCAGCACAAAATCAAAGCTTTTTGGGGTTACAATTCAAGGCTAAACTTGAGCGCTACACTTTAGCTGTGTGTCTGCTACTGTCTGCTGTGGGACCGACCTGAGCCATGGTCTCAGGTCTGCCAAGCTTCAAACTGTGACTAAACGCTAAAGCGCTCAGTCACAGTACCAAGTAGGTATTTTTCATCATTCTACTTTGTCTCGCTAAACGAGCCAATCTCGTAGTGTAGCGACTGATTCGTCCGTAAATTGTAACTTTTTGGGCAACAGAAGGACAGTAAGGAACGGTTTCGTTTGGTTGACTTTCACACTTGTGAAAGGTAGAATCTAAGTAGTGAATTATTGGAATGACTACAATCTACAGACTTGATTCGATCAAGTTTTTACTTAGAAAGGACTAAAATTATGGCTACAGAAAGCAGAGATTATCAATACGGATTTCATGATGACGTGACGCCAGTATTCTCAACTGGGAGTGGGTTGACGGAGGAGACCGTGCGGGAGATGTCGGCGGCTAAAGGTGAGCCACAATGGATGTTGGATTACCGTTTACGCTCGTTGGAACTTTTCCATAAATTACCAATGCCGAAGTGGGGCCCGGATCTTTCTGGTCTGAACTTCGATGATGTCATCTATTTCCAACGTCTTAGTGACAAGAAATCGAACAATTGGGATGATGTTCCCGATAAGATCAAAAATACCTTTGAACGCTTGGGGATTCCTCAGGCCGAACGCAACTACTTGGCAGGAGCAGCGGCTCAATATGAATCCGAAGTCGTTTATCACAACATGAAAGAAGAATTTACCAAACAAGGCATCATTTTTACCGATACTGATACGGCTTTACGGGAATATCCGGAACTTTTTAAAGAATATTTCGGTACCGTCATTTCAAATTCAGAGCACAAATTTGCTGCCTTGAACGGCGCCGTTTGGTCAGGCGGGACCTTTATCTATGTGCCAAAGGGCGTTCATTGTGAAGTCCCAGTGCAAACCTACTTCCGGATCAATGGTGAAAATGCCGGCCAATTCGAACGGTCACTTATGATCATCGATGAAGGGGCTTCGATCCAATATATCGAAGGTTGCACAGCACCGAATTATACGACCAACAGCTTACATGCGGCTAGCGTTGAGATCGTCGTCAAAAAAGATGCTTTCTTCCGTTATACGACCATCCAAAACTGGTCAGACAACGTTTATAACTTGGTCACAGAACGTGGTACGGTCGAAGAAAATGGTACTTTGGAATGGATCGATGGCAATCTTGGTAGTAAGGTCAACATGAAATATCCATGCAGTATTTTAAAAGGTCCTTATGCGAAAACATCGGTTCTATCAATGGCTTTTGCGAACTATGGCCAACACTTAGATGCCGGCTGTAAAGCCTATCATAATGCACCCCATACTTCGAGTACCTTGATTTCTAAATCGGTTGCTAAAGACGGCGGGAAAACAGACTATCGGGGGACGGTCCATTTTGGTCGTGATAGTGCCGGTTCCAAGTCGCACATCGAATGCGATACGATTTTGATGGATGACAAATCGACATCCGATACGATCCCTTACAATCAAATCTTAAATAGTGATGTGGCTTTGGAACACGAAGCCAGTGTTTCCAAAGTATCTGAAGAAAAATTATACTATTTGATGAGTCGTGGTCTAAATGAAGAAACAGCAACTAGCATGATCATCAATGGCTTCATGGAACCTATCACCAAAGAGCTGCCAATGGAATATGCGGTTGAAATGAACCAATTGATCAACATGAGCATGGAAGGTAGCGTCGGATAAGTAAACAGACAAGCTTCAAACTTTCGATGGTTAGTGAGAGTTTGGAGCTTGTGTTCTTACTAAAATCGAGTAGGAGGACAAGCTATGATCGAATGTGAAACAATTATCAACAAAAAATCATTTGCAACTATATACAAGTACTATGTGAAAAATCACAAGCGGATCCCGATCGTAAAGACATTCATGGGACTTTTGGGGCTAATCCTTTTAGCGATAGGGATCCCTTCTTTATCAGTCAAATTCAGCTTTGATGAGTCTTGGGACAGCTTTTATATCTTGGCACTGATCATTATAGTACTTGGAATTTTTTCGATCAGTTATGCGCTTTTCGGAGCCAAACGACTGAGCATTCATATCTTGAGCAAACCTTTTTTAAAAAAACAAGCGCCTGAGATCACCTACCACTATACTTTTGATCAGAAAGGGATCCATATCAAAAGACCAGCTAGTGATGTTTTTTACCAGTGGTCCTTTTTGAAAAAGATTTCCGAACAAGCCGATTGTTATGTTGTCGAAGTCGAGAATGATCGCTTTTTGTTGATTGCTAAAAGTGGTTTTAAAGATAACGGTGCGGCTGAATTTCAGAATTTGTTACGGGAAGTCATCCAACCTAGACAATGGGGCAAGCATCAGTTATTGCTAAGTTGATAGGAGGGGCAGAATGAACATGACGACATTAGTAGCACTTTTTTTACAGCTTGCTAGCCTATTAGCAGATGAATGGCCCTTGCTTCTTGCTTGCCTAGTCGTCGATGGCTTGATTTGGCTGGTAAGTAATGGTCTGGCCAGCTTTTTTAGAGAGAAGGTAACGCTAGAATCACTGACAAGTGAAAAATCCCCTCTTAAAAAAAGCGGATTAGTCGGTTCTTTTATCATACTTTTGCTTTCATTGCTCTTGGGTGTTTGCGAAATGGCCCACCTTTATTTATTTTCAGGTGCCTATCCTTGGCTTTTGATCCTTTCTCTCGGCCTGTATGCTTGGCTATTTATTTTTCCATTCTACTCACTTACGATCTTGTCCGCTTTAAAAAAGCAGCGAAAATTTGGGGTTGCGCGCTGGATCTCCCTAACTTTGATCGTCCTCTGGATCATCCTACTAGTGACTTCAGACAATTTCATCTATACGGATGAGGGGGGAGTTGGCCGAGAGCCGATCAATGTTTTGTGGAAAAATGTAGCAATCGTTTTATTGATAGCTAATGTTCTTGTGCAGACCGTGTATATCGCGTTGTTTAAAATAAGGAGTTTATCTTCCAAAAAAGCAGATGAACTTTCCTGAATCCAAAAAGCTAAAAGTTTCAGCGCTTGCTTATGTTATAATGGTGTAAATGTGGATAGAAAATTTCAAATGATTTTAAAGGAGGAGCTATAATGGACGTGGAGGAAATTTTAAGACAACTACGCTTTGAAGACGACGTCTATCCCGAAGATGCAATGGCTGAAGCCGAGGCTCATCAAGAAGAAATCACTCCTTTCTTGTTACGAGCACTCGATCGTATCACAGCTGAACCGAGCTTACCCGATCGTTATGAAGAAGTGTATTCGTTGCCTTATTTTGCTTTAGAATTACTGGCGACTTTCGGTGAGAAAAAGGCTTATCCAAAAGTCATGACCCTTTTTTCTTTACCTGAAGAGAATTTGTATCAGCTATTTGATGAAGAGTATGTTGAAAGAGACCTGCCACGTGTCTTATTAGCCATTTTTGATGGTGATTTTACCGATCTAAAAGCGCATATTCAAAATAGGGAGATCATGGGCAACGTTCGCGCTGCTTTCTTGAAAGTTTATTTCGTTAAAAAAGACGCTAAGGAAAGTGATAAGATAGCTTTTTTACGGTCGTTGATTGCGGCCGAAAAAGAAGAGCCATCTTTTGAATTCACCCAACAAATCATGGACACGATCCTTTATTATCAATATGATGAAATGAAAGATGACGTGCAGGAGATGTTTGACAAATGGATGATCGATTCGGAACAAACGCCTGATTATGCCACTTTTATCGATCAGCTGTATGGCACAGAATATCCGCGATATTTTGTGATAACGGCAGATGAAAAAGAGGATGGCAGGGATATTCCTCATGAAGAATGGCTAGGATTGAAACGGCGATCAGAAAAATTGCTCTATATCAATGAGTTATTGAAGCATGGGGCCCAACGCAATGACCCTTGTCCTTGTGGAAGTGGGAAAAAATACAAAAAGTGTCATTTGCACTATGATCAGATGGCGGAAAAAGAAAGTAGTTTTCAAGAACCGCTTAGACTCATTGTTGCCCAACTAGATTCTTATCCGTTTGTGTCTGACAATTGGACCGAAAAAGGCCAAATGATCGCTGAAAATTTTGATCGAGAGGCACTAGCTATTAATAAACTGGTTTATCTCGCTATACATGAGCGTTACCAGGATCTACTAGGCATAGAGGCAGCAGGCAATCAAGTCAATCCGAAACAAAAACGGATCATGGTCACTTATCTCGGGGAAGCTCACCAGTTATTTTTAAAGAAAATGGCGGCAGAAGGACTTTCTTCATTTGAAGCCTATGATAAAAAGTATAAACTCCATTATCGCAGCAAAGACTGGCACCATATTTTGTTGAAAATAATGCAAGAATTGCCCGATGATTATGATCAAACAAAACGCGATGCCGTAGCCGAAAAGTTGCGCGTGTTTTCTAATTAGTGATAGTTGTTTAAAAGCCTATTACAAGGGAAAAGTGATGTTATCCTTGTAATGGGCTTTTGTATAAATAGAATGAAAAAATGTGTGGTTACAAACACTCTGATCTCACTGCTGAGAAAGTTACCCAAGCGTACAAATCGCGCTAGCAAATTGAACTTTTTTCAAGTACATCAAGCAACATATGACGATCAAAAAATTTATTAAAATCAGGGGCAAGGCGTGATGAATCAGCTGATCCTGGTTATGATTTCTAGTTTACTGACATAGTTAATAAAATAGGAGACAGGAAGCACCGCAATCACTTTTCAAATTTAATGGTACTTACGTTATTTGCTTTTCAAGCTGTCTGAAAAATGATTGTAAAGATTAGTACCCACTCAAGCAGCAGAAAATTAACGATGCTACTCTTTGAAAGAAACGAAATATCACAAAAAATTTTCTGGAAACGGTCATTCTTTGCGCGAACATTCCTTTTTGCAGATTTCTTGAAAAAGAAAGTAGTCAGAATATTCTTCCTTATTTTATACGACACTAACGGTCTGTCTTAAATGATGGGTCACAGTGTCCTTTATTTATTGATATAAGAATTTTATAGATAATATTTATAGATAATAAATGATAATTAAAGAAAACTATTGACAAAAAATGATAATTTTTGTATATTATGAATGTGAAAACGGTTCTCAAAAATAGAAAGGATGAAAAAATAATGAAATGGACCAAAAATTTTTCGTTGCTAGGCGTAACAATGTTGTCGCTTGGGATTTTAAGTGCGTGTGGAGGAGATTCTGATACAGAAGCCACTGGGCAAAGTGATAATAGCGAAAAAGTGAGTTTGACTGTTGCCACTTGGGCTAATGAAACTGAAGCGAAAGAATTCGACGAAATTTTGGATAAATTAAATGCCGCTTCAGATGAATATGAATTGAAACAAATGACGATTCCTCAAGATTACTATACGAAGATTCAAACGATGATCGCAGGTAATAATGCGCCTGATTTAATGTGGTTGGCTCAAGAGTATATTCCGGCTTATGCAGAAAACGGTGCAGTCGTAGATATTACAGATTCTTTGAAGGACCAAGATACGATTGATATGGACGATTTCTTTGATGGCTCATTAGATACAGCAAAATGGAACGATAAAACGTACGGTTTACCTTGGATTGGACAACCTTATGTCGTATATTATAACAAGAACTTATTTGAAGAGAATAACATTGATGCTCCTAAAGATGAATGGACATGGGAGAATTTTCATGATATGGCTACAAAGTTGACAAATGGGGATGTTTATGGCTTTGCAAACACTGGTAGTGTACCAAGCGCGGTATTTGCTTGGGGTGAAGGCAGTGATTTGATAGATAGTGATGGAAAAGCTCTAGTTGATTCTGAAGCAACTGTTACTGGTCTAGGAAAATATTACGACATTACAACTGATAGAAATAGTACGATGCCGTATGAAGAAGCTAATTCTTTAGGTGTAGAACAGGGCTTTGTTAATGGTAAAATCGCAATGATGGTTGGTGGTGCAAACGACGATGTCGAAAAGAAAGTGGAAGAAGCAGGTGGTAATTTTGAGGTGGGGATGGCCATCATGCCATCTGGCTCAAAACAACAAGTGACTTTCAATTGGACTGCTTCGACTTTGATTTCTAGTCAAACGAAAAATGAGGATGTTGCTTTTGATGCGCTGATCGATGTGACAAATGCTATGTTTGATTGGAAAATTCCTGCCCCCGTCAAGTCCAAAGCAGACAATATCGCTGAAATCAATCCTTATAAGAAAGATTCTTTAGATGTGATTCAAAAATCAATGGAAATTTCTCGTGGCTTCAATAATGTTCCACAACAAAATGAACTTTCTGGCAAACAATGGGATCTTTTAGATTTGCCAATCATTAGCGATAATAACGGTAAGGGCAATGTTGATGTTCAAAAACTAGCCGATGAAACACAAGAAGCTTTTGAAAGTATTCTAGGAAATTAGTGAGTGCGAGGATAGAGACTTATTTATATAAATAAGTTCTATCCTTGTAAGATTTTTTGAAGGGAGGAAAAAATGATGGATTTAAAGAATTTATCAGATGAAGAAAAAGTGGCTGAATTGAATAAAATTCAAAAAAAGAAGCACATCAGTCCGGGGTATTTTTACATTTTACCATGGTTCATTGCTTATGCACTATTTTCCTTAGTGCCAATGTTGTTGTCGATTTATATGAGCTTTATGGATTGGCCAGTCATCGGACATCCTACTTACATTGGATTGCAAAATTTTAAAAATATTTTTCATGATAAGTCTTTTTTAAATTCGTTACTGGTAACGGCTCGTTATGCCCTTGTAGCTGTTCCCTTAGGAATGATTGCCTCATTCACGGTAGCGTTGGTTATGGCTTCAAAAACCAAAGCTTTAAATTTATATCGGACAATCTATTATTTGCCAGCGGTTGTTTCTGGTGTTGCTATTGGTATTATTTGGCGATGGATTTTTGATCCCAAGAACGGTTTGATAAATAATTTGTTAGCCTTGGTAGGAATTCAAGGACCTGGCTGGTTGACAGATCCTAATTGGGTGCTGCCCTCCTATGTCATCATGAGTTTGTGGGGAGCTGGGGCCGGAATGTTGACTTATTTGGTTTCAATCAACGAGGTACCCAAAGATTTACATGAGGCAGCAGAAATTCAAGGAGCAGGCTACTTTAAGCGGATTTTCTTGATTACGATTCCTTATGTACGTTCGATCCTTTATTATAACCTGATTATGGGGATTATTGGTGCTTTTAAGAAATTTAATGATGCCTATATTTTAGGTGGGGCTGGTAATCAAGGCCAATTTGTTTTGCTACAGATCTATGACACGGCTTTTAAGTATTTCAAAATGGGTTATGCTTCAGCAATGTCTTGGATTTTTTTATTGATTGTATTGGCAATCACGCTTTTGGTCTTTAGATTTACTGACTTTTGGCAATACAGTCAAGAAAACGAAGAGGAGTAGGTGACAATGAAATTTAAAAATAATACTGAGATGTCTCAGGAAGAACTTGTTGCACTCCTTGTAACTGAAGAGAAGTCGCGTCGTTCAGCAAAGAAAACAGTATTGTCTATCATTAAGCATGCAGTACTGATTCTTGTGGCCGTAACGATGTTATTACCATTCTTCTGGATGGTCTCTACTTCGCTTAAAACATCGAATAATGTTTTTACGATTCCACCGCAATGGATCCCTGATCCAGTCAAATGGGGTAATTATCCCGATGTATTTAAAGCAGTTCCTTTTTTGTGCTATATTTTAAATACGGTGGGCTATACGATAGCCGTTACTTTTTTTGAAGTAATTGTATCTGTTATTGTTGCTTATGGATTCTCAAGGTTTAACTTTCGTTTTAAGAAATCCTTATTTATGTTCTTATTATTGACAATCATGATTCCTGGTGAAATCACGATTGTTCCAGGCTATATTTTTTGGGCAAAATTGGGTGAACTTTTCAATACTTCTTTTATCAATACCTATATACCTTTGATTTTACCAGCCGTTGGAGGACAAGCGGTTCATGTGTTCTTTATGACACAGTATTTTCGAACGATCCCTAAAGATTTTTCAGAAGCAGCTTATATCAACGGTGCCAATAGCTGGAATATTTTATGGAAAATTTATTTTCCAATATCGATTCCAGCCATACTTACGATTGGTATTTCTTCCTTTATGGGAACTTGGAATGCTTTTTTAGGACCGCTGATTTACTTAAATGATAGTGAGAAATTTACAATTCAAGTGGGTTTAGCAATGTTTCAAGGAATGTTCGAAGTGAATTGGCCACTACTTATGGCGGCGACGACGATTTCAGTCATTCCAATGATCATTTTATTCTTTTCTTTGCAAAAATATTTTATTCCGTCAAACAAGCAAGATGGGGTGAAATAATTGAAAATATTGGCAAAGATCCAAAAACTACCGATTTATTTTAAAGTACTCGTCCTCTTTATCTCATTACTAAATTTAGCAGGGATTTATGGCTTACAGGAAAAAAATCGAATGTTTGAAGAAGTGAAACCGATGTTTGAGCTGATCAAGAAAATCGATGATCCATTGGTTATTGAAGAAGGTGAGTTGGCTGGGTCGCCACAATTATTTTCAAATACTGATTTTAGTGTAGGTATTCTAGAAAAACCACAAACGAAGAACTATCTATACTATCAAGCAAAGCAGATGACTTTGGCAATAGATGGGAAAGAAACAACGATTGTTTATGATAAGATACAAAAAGGTGACTTGAGACCAAGTATGCTTGTCACTTTGAGTGACTTTGTCAAAAGTTCCTTTTTGATTTCAGTGATTCAGCGTTTGCTTATTTTATTGTTACTTATCTTTGCCTTAATATTGGTAACTTTGGTAATCAGTAAATTTAAAATGAAAATGAGATCAATGATTGATGCCTTATTTATAGGTATGATACCAGCCGTTATTGTTAGTGTAATTTGTTCATGGCTTACAGCTGAAAATATTCAATTAATCGTATTTTCGTTAACACTAGGTCTTATCTATTCAGGTCTGTTAAAAAAGGAATTAGACAATCAGTTGGCTTCGTATTATCTTGGGGAAGAGGTGTTATAAATGAGCTTTATCGAAATGAAAGATATTTATAAAGTTTATAATAAAAAAACGTTAGCAATCGATGATTTTGATTTATCGATCGATAAGAATGAATTTGTTGTTTTGATCGGACCGTCTGGTTGCGGAAAATCGACTTTGTTGCGAATGATTTCTGGTTTGGAAGATATTACTTCGGGTGATTTACTAATAGATGGCAAGCGTATGAATGAGGTACACGCCAAAGATCGGGATATGTCTATGGTGTTTCAAAACTATGCCTTGTATCCCCATCTAACAAATTATGATAATATTGCGTTTGGTTTAAAACTTCGAAAAGAAAAAAAAGAAGTGATCAAAGAGCGGGTAACAAGCGTTGCAGACATGCTCGATTTGACACCATATCTTAATCGACAACCAAGTGAATTATCAGGTGGGCAACGTCAGAGAGTTGCTTTGGGACGAGCCATCGTTCAAAATTCACGTATTTTTCTTATGGATGAACCTTTATCTAATTTGGACGCGAAATTGCGGAGTCGTATGCGGTTAGAAATTTTAAAATTACACAAGAGAATGAATGTGACTACGATTTATGTGACTCATGATCAAACTGAGGCGATGACAATGGCTGATAAAATAGTCGTCATGAATGAGGGGAAAATTCAACAAATCGGCAAGCCTAGAGAGTTGTATTATGATCCAAAGAACTTATTTGTGGCTCAGTTTATTGGTGATCCAGATATCAATATCCTAAATGGTGTGGTTGAAAATCAGAAAGTGAAAATTGGGAACAGCATTGTTTCACTTAATGAAAATCTTTATCCACATTTATCAAACTACCAAGGAAAAGAAATTTTTGTGGGGATTAGAGCCGAGGATTTTCGAACTGAAAATGTTTATATCGAAGCTATGGATCATTCTTTTACGAATAAAATAGATTTAGTAGAAATGCGTGGAGACAGTAGTGTGATCATGACTAAACTTGAAGGTCAAGAAATCATGATAAAAGTTTCCTCCCAACAAAATTTTCAAGTAAATGAACCGTTGACTTTTGCCATCAACACTAGCAAAGTATTTCTATTTGATAAGAAAACGGGTGAGAGAATCTGATGCTTCCTTTTGAGAGAAAAAATAAAATTTTAAATGAATTGCAAAAAGGTGTTGTTTATATTTCTTCTCTGTCTGAACTATTGGATGTGTCGGAAATAACCGTTCGTCGTGATTTGAAACTATTAGAGGATGAAGGGCAAATCGTGCGACTTCATGGTGGAGCGGCGCGATTGGTCGACACTTCGCGTGAAACGCCTATGGACCAACGCGAAAGTCTTTACTTAGATGAAAAAGACCGTATTTGCAAATTTGCGGCAAGTTTGATTGAAGATGAGGATGTTGTCTTTATCGACTCTGGAACGACAAATAAAAAAATCTTAAAGTATTTGGTAGGTAAAAATATTACCGTCGTAACTAATGGCTATAAAAATATAGAAGAGGCGTTAAAGTATGATCTAACAGTTACTTTGATTGGTGGCGAATTAAAAAAAGAAACCTATGCCTTTGTCGGAGCAGTAACGAGTAGGGTATTAGACATGTATCATTTTGATAAATGTTTCTTAGGCGTGAATGGTATCTCCAAGGACTTTGGCTTGACCAATGCAGATCCGAATGAGTCTTTAATCAAGGAGCAGGCTATTCGTCGTTCGGGGGAAGCTTTTATCGTAGCGGACCATTCTAAATTTGACGCCACATCAGTTTTTAAGTTTGCTGATATTGGCGAAGTGACAGTTATAACAGACTCGATACCTGAAAATTATCTAAAAGAAGAAAATATTATTTCTATTGATTAGGAGAAAAAGATGCTTATTCAAGAATTATTACCTGAACATAGGAAAAACAATCATACATTTCAGCCTGAGAAAATCATTTTTGAAGGAGTTAGCCCTAAAGATGTTTATAACATTTCTAGTGAATTTGAATTTAATGGCTATCGTTATATTTTAGGCCGAGTGGAAAGCCGACAAAGTGAAAAATCAGAAACTTGTTTTTTTAAGAAAGTGAGTTCTTCTGTTTATGTACTTGACCTAGAAGCGCCTATCTTAAAACTGCAAGATCCTTTTTATACGTTTGTTGATGGAGAATTGATTGTCGGAGGAGTCGAAGTGCGACCTAAAAAAGCTACTCCCAATGAAATGGAGTGGCGGACCGTCTTCTATAAAGGATGTACTTTTAGTAGTTTTAGTAGCTTCTTTGAAGGTCCATATGGAATGAAAGATTTACGAATAAAAGAACTAACAGATGGTCGAATCCTTGTTTTAACAAGACCTCAAGGTGAAAAAGGGGGGCGAGGTAAAATTGGGTTTGGAATTGTGCCTGATTTAGCTTCGTTAAGTATAGCGATGATAGAAGAAGCACCATTACTTAAAAATCAGTTTGATGATAAAGAGTGGGGCGGAGCTAATGAAATTCATTTGCTTTCAGAAAATTGTGTCGGTGTTTTAGGCCACATTGCTTGTTTTGATGAAAACAAAGAACGTCATTATTACGCAATGACTTTTGAGTTAGATTTGATTAGTTTTGAACTCAGCCGTCCCCAAATTATTGCCGAACGCAGTGATTTTCTATCAGGACCAGCTAAACGTCCTGATTTAGAAGATGTTGTTTTTAGTGGTGGATTGCTTATGGATGGTGCATATGCCATATTGTATGCTGGTATTGGTGATGCTGAAGCACAAAAGATCCGATTAGCAAACCCTTTTTCTAAATAAGACCGTTCGGGAAAATGAAATAGGCTTTTTTGGTGGAGTTGTATTTGGTTTGAACACATAACAAATGCATCATAGAGTACAAGTGTTGCAGATACTTCAACAACTAGTTGTCAATTTTCATTAGATAAATAAAAATGTTGAAGAAAGAAGGGAAACCATGGATTGGGTAGAAAGATATCAACTATGGGAAAATGACGATACTTTAGATGATCGCTTACGTGAAGAGCTAGAAAAAATAAATGATGCGAAATTGTTAGAAGATATGTTTAATCGTTATTTGGAGTTTGGAACAGGTGGTATGCGTGGAAAAATGGGACCAGGAACCAATCGAATCAACCGATATACGATTCAACGAGTCGCTTTAGGTCTGGCAAAGTATATTGAGCATCAAGGCAGTCAGACCATGAAAATGGGAGTAGTTCTATCTTTTGATAATCGACAAAATTCTGCTCTTTTCGCAGAACTGACGAGTAGAATTTTGATTTCACATCATATCAAAGTTTACTTATCAGATGAGATGCGGCCGACGCCACAGCTATCCTTTTTGGTTAGACATTATAATGCTTATGCAGGAGTAATGATCACGGCAAGTCATAACCCTAAAGAATATAACGGGTTTAAAGTTTATGGGCGAGATGGTGGACAAATCACACTTGAGACGGCAAATGAACTGATGTCCATATTGGATAACATTACAGATGAATTGTCGATTCAATCTCTATCATTTACTGAATGTAAAAAAAGTACTTTGTACCATGAGATTTCTAAAGAAGCGGATGAAGCTTATTTAGAACAGTTAGAAAGTGTAGTACAAAGCCCATCAATGATTCAAGAAGCAGGATCTTCTATCGATATCATTTACACACCATTACATGGTACAGGTGCTAAATTAATAATGGGGAGTTTTTCAAAGTTTGGCTATAAAAATGTACAGCTTATCAAAGAGCAGGCCGATGGCAATCCTTTATTTAAAACAGTCAAATCCCCTAATCCTGAAGATCCCGCAGCTTTTGAGTTAGCTATGACTTATGCAAATAGCTATCATGCGGATCTTGTGATGGCCACAGATCCTGATGGGGATCGTTTGGGAGTCGTTTTAAAAGGTGAGTATGATTCTTACTTAAATGGTAACCAAATTGGTATCTTACTTTTAGACTATCTGATTTTGAGCAAAAAAAATAAATCAATCGATTTAACAAAATTTTTCCTTTGCAAGACGATAGTAACTTCTGATTTGGGAAAAGTAATTGCAAAAAGTCATGGAGTAGAGACAAGAGAAACTTTAACGGGGTTCAAGTTTATTGGCGAGCAAATCGAATTTTCTGAAGAAAAAAAAGATAAAATATTTTTGTTTGGTTATGAAGAAAGCTTTGGGTACTTAATTAGTCCGTTTGTGCGAGATAAAGATGCCATACAAGCGGCTTTATTATTTGCGGAATTAACTTTGTATTGGAAGCAACAAGGAAAATCAGTTCAGGTACGTTTGGAAGAAATTTATCAAAAGTATGGATATTATAAAGAAGAATTAACAAATTTATTTTTTGAAGGTACCAAAGGAGACGATTCAATGAACCAGCTCCTAGATTCTTTGAGAAAAAGTCCACTTCGAGAAATTGGTAATTGTAAAGTTTTAAGAATTGAAGATTACTTAAATCGCACTAGTTATGATTTAGAGCATAATAGTAAAACACCATTAAAGTTACCAAAGTCCAATGTTTTAAAATTTATTTTAGAAAACGAGGCTTGGATTTGTATTCGTCCTTCTGGAACAGAGCCTAAATGCAAGATTTATTATTCTGTCAATTCTTCCTCAATGGAACTTTCTGAAAAATTGCTAAGACAAATAAAAATTGACTTTGAGCAGCATATCATTTCATGATTTGAAACTAAGAAGGGGATGAAAGAGATGAATGTACAAAAGGCAGTAAAAGAATTTGAGCAAGAGCATAGTCACTTTGAAGCAACTAAACTACAATTTAAAGGTGTCGACACTTTTGATGTATATAATTGTTCTCAACCATTTTTATGGAAAGGTAAAGCTTTCATCTTTGGGCGCATTGAACATCGCGAAGAATGGATGCGTTCTTGGATCCGATTATTTGTTAAAACTGGTCAAGATGAATGGACACTAGTACCAAATTCTACTTTGTATCAATTAGAAGACCCGTATATTACTTTTATTGATCAAGAACTTGTTTTTGGTGGTACTCATGTCCGTTTAAAACAAACTGAGCTAGATACGTATTATGGTTATTTTTATCGTGGGAAAGAAATCGATAATCTATATTACTTTACGACAGGCCCAGACTATATGAAAGATATTCGTTTAGTAGAATTGGCTTCTGGTCAAATCGGTGTTTTTTCACGTCCCAGAAGTGCAGACATTTTAGCCAAGCACGGCAGTGAATCTATGATAGGATTCACTGTCATCAATTCTTTAAAAGAATTAAATAATGAAGTGATCGAGCAAGCACCATTAATCGAAGGGCTTTTTTCAGACGGCGAGTGGGGTGGTTGCAATCAGGCTTATTTGTTAGATACTGGAAAGATCGGCGTTCTAGGTCACGTTTCGTACCAAGATGAAAATACAAATCAAACAGTATATGCCAATATGTCGTTTGTATTTGATCCAGAAATCCAAGAAGTAGCAGATTACAAAATAATTGCAACTAGAGCAAGCTATCCTGCAGGTCCTGCTAAAAAAAGCAATTTAAAAAAATGTGCGTTTACTTCTGGTATGGTCGAACTTGACGATGATAAAGTCGAACTTTATAGTGGTATCAGTGATTGTGAAGAAGGCAAAGTAGTCATTGATTATCCGTTTGCAGGCTATGGAAAGATTGTCCGCGATGAGTATCGAATCTATAGGTGATCAGGCCTACACTTTGAATAATGTTATTAAATAGAAAAATGTAGAAAATCGAGAGTTAGCTGATTTTCTACATTTTTTAACTTCAAAGAAATTTTTTAAATTATGAAATTCTAAAATTAAAATTAAGATTAGTAAAGGGTACAATTCACCGTTAAATTAATAAAAGGTTACACTACACAAATGTGTCTTCTCTCTTCAGTCGCGGGTGGAGCCGTATTGTGCCTAAAGTCTCAATCTTGACAAAATTTAAACTGGGACTAAATATTAAAGTTACCAGTCCCAGTAATTCATCAGTAATTCATATTGTCTCATTTTTCACGGTGAGGTGTAGCTACATTCGTTGCGCTAGTGCAATAATCTCATTTAAACCGACTAAATCATTCAATTTGGAGAAATCAAGTAGCATAGAAATTTGTCACTTGTTTTGACTTTTTTCGAAAAAGGATCAAATAATTTTAAGCTAAACTTAACGCGACGTATTGATAGACTTGCGTTGTCGCCATGTCAAAAGTTGAATGTAAATTGCTCTGAATCACTATGATTGATTTGCCTAGCAATGCAGAGTAGATGATGGGGAGCGCACCCAGTTTTCCGATGAGCATTTGAGGCTTGAAAGCCATAAAAATGTAGCTTACGGCGCTTCTAAGGCTGACTTTAAGCAAAAATATCTGGAAGTATAACGGCTAATATGGCTTTGAATTATAACTAGGAAAGATTTTTTTCTAAAAAAAATATATATGAAATTGCTTGCTTTAATTTCAAAAGATGCTATAATAACTTCATAAAGACTTGTTACCATTGTCACTTGTAATTTAATGGGCAAAATCTTTCTATTGTATAGGAAGATTTTGCCCATTTTTGTGTGGAAGGAGATAGTTATGGAACGATGGAGAATTGTAAAAATTTTAAATAACAATGTTGTTTTTGTGAAAGACTTCCATGGCAAAGAGTATATAGCGGTTGGTAATGGCATTGGGTTCCGCCACAAGAATCATGATAGATTGGAAAATGAAGAAATTGTAAAATTATTTACTCAAAGTGAAAATCAGATCAAAAACAAGTTGCTTAGTACTTTGGATGAGATCCCTTTTGATCGTTTTGAAATGGCTACTGAAATGGTGGATCTTGCTGAAAGAGATTTGGGTAGAAAAATTAACGATAGTTTGATCATCAACTTAGCAGATCACTTAAATTTTTTATTGCAACGATATAGGAATGGCATGGTGTTTCCTAGTTTTGCCAGTGAAGAAATCAAACGATTCTATCGAGATGAATATACAGTCGGTTGTAAAATGGTGGAGCAGATCAATCAGCGATATCATATAAATTTAGACTATGATGAAGCGACTACGTTGGCCTTTCATATTATTAATGCGGCTGAACAGGGAAGTAAAAATGCTTTAGCAATTATGTATGGTGTCAAAGATATTGTAGATTTAGTTCAGCAAGATTTACAAGTTGAATTAGATATCAACACATTAGAATATTCTCGGTTCATTATTCATTTAAAATTTTTTATGAAACGAATTACCATTCACTCAGGTGAGACACTTGAAACCAGTCCGGTTATGTTACAAAAATTTGAAGCTGAACTTCCTGAAATAAAAAAAGTTATTTCCCATATAGAAAAATATGTAGATGATAAATATGAGTACCAAATGAACGTCGATGATAAACTATATTTATTTATTCATATCAGAAGACTTTTAAATAAGTAAAATACAAATGATAAGCGCGCGTATCATTTGAAAATAATATTTTTTAGGAGGTTTGTGTAATGGCATTGAATGTAGAATCAACATCAAAATCCATCATGGAAAATATTGGTGGAAAAGAAAATGTTAGTAGTGTGACTCATTGTGTGACTCGATTAAGATTTGTATTGAAAGATGTAAAAAAAGCCAATAAAGCTGAGCTTGAGAAAATTGATGGCGTTTTGGGAGTGGTTTATGGATCTGGTCAATATCAAATCATTCTCGGTCCTAATTTGTATCCCGTTTTTGAATACGTAGTAAAAGAATATAATTTAGAAGAGGATGAGGAGATAGACGAGTATCATGAAGAAGATCTCGTTGAAGATGAGAATCAGCAGAAATCAAAATTTAGTTATTATGCTAATATTGTCATGAAATTTTTGACTTCAACTTTAACTCCATTTATCACTGTTCTTTATGGTGCAGGTATGTTAAAAGTTGTACTGGGAGTTTCATCTTATTTCTGGCCGACTATAACTGATAATTCAACTTATATGATGTTTAATTTCATGTCGGATGTCCCATTTTATTTTATGCCAGTCTTCATAGCCTATGGGGCAGCGAGAACATTAAAATCTAATCCGGCTTTTGCTATGGCCTTAGCTTTAATGCTTGTTTATCCAAATTTTGTAGAATTGATTGGATCCGATCAAGCAATAACGATGTTTAAAATTCCTGTCACTTTAGTAAAATACTCAAATACATTATTACCAGCTGTTTTTTCCACATTACTAGTAGCTAAGCTGGAAAAATTCTTTTATAAAGTAATTCCTGGAGTTTTGCGAACTGTTTTCGCGCCGTTACTGACGTTAGCCGTGGCTATGCCGATAGTCATGCTTTTCTTAGCTCCTATAGGTACTTTTGTTGGTGGTTATATTGTCAGTGGATTTGTCGGACTTTATGATTTATTGGGAGGTGTTTCTGTAGGTATTTTAGCTACTGTATTTCCATTCATGATAATTGGTGGTATGAACATGCTCTTTGTACCCCCAATGTTAGAATTATTGGCTAACAAAGGATATGATAATTTCTTTAGACCGGCTTTCATTTTACACAATATATCTGAAGGTGGTGCTTGTGTAGCGGTGGCTATTCGAGCTAGAGATAAAAAAATCCGATCAGAGGCTACTGCGGCTGCTGTCGGAGCTATTGTCTCAGGTGTTACAGAACCTGCTATATATGGGATAACTTTACGATTGAAGAGACCATTGATTGGAGTGCTAGCAGGAGGGTTTGCTGGCGGAACAGTTGCAGGAGTTTTGGGAGCAAAAGCGTACACGATGGGGTATTCTAGTATTTTGGCAATCCCTATTTTCATGGATACGATGTTTGTCATCATTGTAGCTATAGCAGTATCATTTGTTGTTTCGCTCGTTGTGACTTTGATTTTAGGCTTTGATGAAACTCTAATTAAAAAGTAGGTGATTATTTGTTGAACTGGTGGAGAAATTTTGGAAAAAAAGGGAAAAATGGTGAATTGTTAGCTGTTGTAGATGGTGATTTAAGCCCACTATCCAAAGCTCCTGATCCTGCTTTTTCAAGTTTGGCGATGGGTAACGGAGTAATGATCAAACCCGAAAGCAACCAAATTTTAGCACCCACGAATGGCGTTATTACGATGCTTTTTCCTACGAAACATGCTTTTGGGATAACAACGGTTGATGGTATAGAAATTCTTATCCATCTGGGAGTTGATACTATTCAGTTGAAAGGAGAAGGATTTGATTTTAAAAAAAGAAAAGGGGATAAAATAAAAAATGGAGAAATGATTTTGCATATGGATCACGATAAAATCGAACAAAAGGGATATGATTCCACTGTCATGATGATCATTACTGATTCCAATAATCATGAAATAACTTATTTAGAGACTGGCAAAGTAGAAGCGGGCAAAACCATAGTGGGCTCTTTTACTGTTTCTAAATCATTTGATTAACATTACACAAACAAAATCGATAAAATGAATGTAATCTTTCATTAAAAAATTAGGAGGAGATTTTTTATGATGAAAACAAGTAAAGATGTGGAAGTACAAGATACTTTTCCAAAGAATTTTCTATGGGGAGGAGCTACTGCTGCTAATCAATACGAAGGAGCCTACAAAACAGATGGAAAACTTCCTTCAGTAGCAGATGTTCAACCGCATGGTGTTTTTGGGTATCCTGATCGGAACGCTAAGTTTTATCCTACCCATGAAGGAATAGATTTTTACCATCATTATAAAGAAGATATCGCAGAATTTGGTGAAATGGGTTTTAATGTGTATCGAACAAGTGTAGCTTGGAGTAGAATATTTCCTCTTGGTGATGAAGATGAACCAAATGAAAGGGGACTCGAATTCTACGATAAGATGTTTGCAGAGCTCAAAAAAAATGGAATGGAAATTATGATCACTATTTCTCACTATGAAATGCCTCTTCATCTTGCAGATAAATACGGTGGGTGGAAGGATCGTCGTATGATTGATTTCTTTACTAAATTTGTGGAAACGATGGTCAAGCGGTGGAAAGGGGTTGTGAAGTATTGGTTAACATTTAATGAAATCGGCAATAATATTCATAAAATGGAATGGATGACAGCGGGTATTGATCCGAAAACTAGTACAGAACAAGATGTTTATCAAGCCTCTCATCATCAGTTTGTTGCCAGTTCACTAGCCGTAAAATTGGTACATGAGATTGATCCAGAAGCTAAAATCGGCTCGGTTATAGAATATAAAACAATGTACCCTATAAGTTGTGATCCTAAAGATTCTTTGGTAGTTAATGCAGAAAAGCAAAAGGGATACTTCTTCTCTGATGTTCAAGTTCGAGGTGAATATCCATCCTATATTTGGCGATATTTTAAAGATCATAATATCGAAATCGAATATACGGATGATGATATGGAAATCATCAAAAAATATCCGGTTGATTTCTTAAGCTTTACGTATTATCGTTCTCGGATTGCTTCTAAAGATTATGTTGAATCGGTACAAAAGGAAACGAATACTTCTGATAGTGTAATCGAAGGTGATCAAGCTTATCGTGGTGATACTAATATTGTAAATACAGGTAAGACAAATCCTTATCTAAAGGTAACACCGTCCGGTTGGTCTGTGGATCCTGATGGGCTTTATTTAGCTTTGGAAGATTTGTATGGTCGATATCAAGTACCGATTTTTGTAGCAGAAAATGGATATGGGGTCAAAGAAGAACTTGTGAATGGGACTGTTCAGGATACGGATCGGATGGAATTTATGCGAGATCATATCTTAGCCATGAAAAAAGCTATTAGAAATGGCGTGGATCTTTTTGGTTATACGTGGTGGGGACCGATTGATATCGTTTCAAATGGCTCAGGTCAAATGTCAAAACGTTACGGATTTATCTATGTTGATCGCAATGATAGTGGGGAAGGAACTTTGAAACGCTATAGAAAACAATCTTTTTATTGGTATAAAAAAGTAATTGGTACAAATGGTGAAGATTTAAGCATTGAATAAATTTTACTTCATTAATTCAAAGAACATAATAAAAAAAATCCATTTTTAATGGATTTTTTTTATTATGCTTTTCGATAACTCTCAATAATTATGTTGCTAATAAGAGATTTTAAAATTGGAGGTTAAAATAATATTCTCGATTTTACCTTCTCTTTGATGTAAACTGTAACCGAGATGCTCTCAAAAGAAAGAAGGTGTCATTTTGACTGTCACGATGAAAAATGTAGCAGATTTAGCTGGTGTTTCAAAAAGTACTGTTTCGCAGTATTTGAATGGAAATTATGAATATATGAGTGAAAAGACTCGAATAAGAATTCAAAAAGCCGTTCTTGAGCTTAATTATCACCCAAATCAAATCGCCCGCAGTTTAAAGCAAAAAAAGACCAATTTGATTGGGGTGGTTTCAGCGACGCTTACTTCTCAATTCACGACGGAGTTTATTTCAGTGATCGAAAAAGAAGTGAATTCAGAAAAACTGGATGTCATAGTAGCCAATACCGAAGATGATGCCGCAAAAGAAAGACAGTATATCGAATCTTTGGTGGCTAGACAAGTCGATGGTTTGATTGTTTTCCCTACGATAGAGAACTTATCTTTTTATCAAGATTTAAAAAAAAGAAATTTTCCTCTCGTATTTGTGGATAGGAAACTTTCGGAAATAAACAGTGACACGATTTTATTAGATAATCAGCTGGCTACTAGATTAGCTGTGGATGAGCTTGTAGATAACGGTCATGAGCGCATTGGTTTATTGACCTTTCCACTTGGAAAAACCAATTCTATCACGACACGTATCGAACGGAAGAAAGGCTATGAATTAGCTCTTAAAGAACATGGTATTATTTCGAATGAAAATTATTTTAAAGCAGCATATCGAGAAGAGATACCAGACTTGTTAGATAAAATGATGGCTTTACCTGAACCACCGACTGCTATTATTGCTTCTAATGATATTATTCTAGGCGTTTTATTGTCTTGGATCCAAGATAGAAAAATAATGGTTCCTGAAGAGTTATCGATCATAGGTATCGATAATGTTTCATTTGCTTCTTTTTATGCGCCGCCCATTACTACCATCAAACAACCCATCAATGAAATGGGACAACACGCGGCGAGATTACTGGTAAGGAAGATTCACGAGCCCCAGTATAGTGAGCCAATAAAAATGTTCGAACCAACCATTATTCGACGTTGCTCAATAAAAAATTATAGTTACTAGAAAATCAGTAAAAAGTTGACTGGTTTTCCTTTTTTTACTTGATAAATCGGTTTAGTTGATGTATTATAATTTTTGTAGGAAGTTGAAACCCCTTTCTATTTTACTAAACCGATTTATTAAATATAGCAATTATGAACTTTTAAGAAAGTCAGCAATCAATTTTTTCTTTACAGTATTTGGTAATTTAAAAAAGAATATTTTGTCTACTATTTTTAAGACGCCACAATTAAAGTTCATAACATATGCTCAAAAAGCTGATTTTGTATTTTTAAATATAAAGGCTTAAACTTGGTCTATATTGACAATTATTTGAAACTATAGGACGATTTTTTCAAAAAAATCTATCTATAATACTACTTGTGGGAAGGGTTTCAAAGATGCTCAAATTAGACGGGAGCTGAAAGAAATGCCAGAAACAAATCGAATCGATTCGGTTATGCTTGATCGGGAATTCTTAGTTGTTCATAAAAATGATGCAACTAGGATAATGGATCGTCCTCACTTTCATGATGGATGTGAAATTCATTTTACTGTAAATAATTCTGTTTTTTACTATGTAGATGGCCGCAAATACGAAGGAAAACAGGGAACAGTTGCCATTTTCAATTCTCAAGAAATCCATCGCGTTGTTTCAAAAGAAGCTGGAAATTATGAACGATTTTATATTCTTTTTAAACCTAGCTTTTTAGAATATGCAGTAAGTAGTTATCCTAATTTGTTGCATATTTTTACACAGAGATCAGAGAACTTTGAAAATGTGATTCAATTAAAAATACAAGATTTTAATAGAGTATTAAATTTGTATAGAAATTTAATTGATTTGCAAACGGATGCGCAAATCAATATGAGGGATTTAAAGATGCATCAGAATCTGATCGAGATCATTCTAATTCTTGATGATTACTATCATACTGGGCAACAAATAGAAAATCGAATTGCATATCGTAAAGATGGAGAATTAAAAAACATTATTGACTATATAAAATCAAATTACAACATAACTTTATCTTTAGAAGATATTGCTGAAAGGTTTTATATAAGTCGTTCGACACTTTTTAGACTTTTTAAGGATACTATGGATATGACGCCCAATGAATTTATCAGCTATGTTCGTATCATGGAATCTAGAAAATTTTTAAGGGAAGGATGTTCAGTAAAAAATGTTGCTTTGAAAGTGGGATATGCAGATGATTCAACGTTTATAAAGAAGTTTAAAAAAATTCAAGGAATTTCTCCAAAACAATACGCTCTTAAAGAAAGGAAGGAAATGAAGAAATGAATCATATCCATTACAGTGTTCGTCCAAATGAAAAAATCACCAACTTTACTTTGAAGCCAATTTCTACTGTGGAAGTTAATGCAGTAAAAGATGTAGTAATCGGGGAAGTTGCTCATGTTGAAGATTATTTTGATGTCGAGTATCCAGTACGAAAGGCATTTATGGAAACAAACGATATATCGAAAATTCCATATGAAAATAACGGTTTTTCAGAAATTTATGTGCCATTTGAACGAGATCGAGTTGATTGTTCTGCTTTTATATCAACACCTCGTAAAGTATACACCTATGCTAAGACATTTATCATAGTTGATCAGACGGGTGATTACCACTTTTCGTTTAAAACTTGTGGAGCAGCTATCATATGGGTTAATCAAGAAAAGGCATTTAGTTTTGCTCCTTATACAAGAAATTTAGGTAGCGAGACTGATCTCATCTTGAAACTCCATAATGGAATAAATGAAGTGGTTATCTACTTCGAAGATTTGGCTGAAAGAGACGTAAATTTTTATTTTGAAATGATTAACCATAATGAATCCGCTTTGGAAGGGTTTATTGAAACGACAGTGTCTCCTTCTGAATTCACAGAAGTCAAAGATGTATTATACAATTGAGCTAATTTCATAATTTTTAGGCAT
The DNA here is from genome assembly GCA_041859945.1 of Tetragenococcus sp. Classification (GTDB taxonomy): domain Bacteria; phylum Bacillota; class Bacilli; order Lactobacillales; family Enterococcaceae; genus Tetragenococcus. The sequence continues at coordinate 61,997 of JBFLGC010000003.1, read as the reverse complement.
CCTCAGCTATTGATATATCAATGGTTTAAAAACAACGAAAAAAAGAACCTCCCCATATGTTACAATTATGGTGTCGACTAAGACGAGTAATCACATGGAGGGGTTCCCTATGACTATTATACAACAACCGACGCTTTTTGACATTGATATTTTAGAAACTTTAGATATTCAAGAAAAATATCAAGAGATTTTCTCCCCAGTTCAAATGCATAAACTCGTGAATTTATTTTCCAAAAATACGACCGTTGGTCATCCTGTTGATATCAACTACGCAGCGGTCATTCGCTCAATCATGGCACGATTCTATGAAAAAATCGATACACAGAAAGCCTTGATCAGTCGTTTAAATAGTGATCTACGATTTAAGCTAAGTTTAGGCTTTCTGTATTCTGAACCAGTCCCGTCAGAAGCCACCTATTCACGAGTTATGAAGACACTGTCTCAAAATCTTGAGCTACTTGAGGAAATCAACGTTGATTTTTTACAGATCATTCAAGATGAATTTGATATTTTTGAAGAAAACGTGGCTTACGATGCGACTGCCATTGAAGCACGGACAAAACATAAAAAGACCGAGAATCCAAGACTTCCAGCTACCCAAGATCAACGCAAAATGTCTACAGAAGAGATTTTAGCGACCATCCCAACCTACCCTTCATGGGGTGTAAAGAAAAATAGTAAGGGGAAAAATACTTACTGGTTCGGCTATAAAGCTACCTTAGCCGTAACGACTCAATCACAATATATTTTACAAATGTTGATTTCTTCGGCATTTACAGCCGACGTAAGTGTGGTTATTCCAGTTATCCGAAAGACTCATGAATTGACGCATTCTTTTAAAACTGAAGACCATTATCATGAAGGAAAGCACCATGGGTGCTTGGATAAAGGCTATGATGCGCAAGCTATCTATGAAGAGATGCATGAGGTGCACATTGAGCCAATCATTGACATGAAACAGCTAGCCGAAAATGATGGTGAAATCGATGAAAACTGTGCTCCCACTTGTCTTTTGGAGTATGGCTACAGCTATGATAGTTACGATAAACGCTATAATGCACTAAAATACATTCGTCCTGAAGCTCACTGTCGGGAATGTCCTCTTCGAAATGAAGGTTTATGTCAAAAAGTAATCAAGATCAAGCAAGAAACAAGCTCTAGAATGTATAACCGTCCCGCAAGGGGTACCTTATCTTGGCAAAAAATCTATAATCAACGAAGTAGTGTAGAACGTGTCAATGCCTATTTAAAAGACTCTTATCAACTGAACCAAACAAGATTTTATAAACATAAACATGCACATGCTGAATTTTTATTAATGCAACTAGCATACAATGCTAAAACCTTTGCCACACAACGATTAAACAAGAAAAATAAAAAAGAAATAGCTGCTTGATTTTCAAAAAATTTGATATTTTGAAAATTGGACAAGTGTTTACTTTTTTAAAAAAGGCAATTATGAAATTAGCTCAATTGTCATTTTGAAAAAGATATTTTTAAGTTTGGCGATGTTAAACTTCAATTCACTAGTAAAAATCGTACCCAAAATTATGAGATTGAAATTGAAGTAAATCCTAATCTGTCTTTAGTCAAAGAAGAAACACAAGATGGAAATATAACAGACTTTAAAATAGAAAATATTCATGCACTTTTGGAAAAAGAAAAAAATGAAATAGTCATTGGCACAGTTTCTAAAATTCCAACATCAGGGCTGACTAGATTTCGATTAGGAATAACGCTTTCTGATGGTACTTGTATTAAAAGAACTTTGGTTTGTTCAATTTATGATCAGAAGTATTTCTCATCAATTATCAAAGGAAATTCACTTAAGGAACGTAAGGGTGAAGCATTACGTTATTTTGAATCACTCGAATTAGAAGATGTTAACGTCATGTTGGTGAGAGCATACTTCAATAAACTAAAAAATTCAAAAATCTATGACGAATTTCAAAGTGTCTTCCGTTTGATTGAGGTCAAAGGAGACTGTGCAGATTTTATTCTTACGCCTTTGTTAGCTATTTATAGAAAATATGAGGATAATTTTCCAAACGACTTTCATGAGCAAATGAAAAAATTGGCACTTGAGTTTAGGTATTGGATTGATGAGCCTGGGAATGATGTCATGTGGTATTTCAGTGAAAATCATGCTTTACTTTTTCATGCTAGTCAATATTTAGCTGGTTATATGTACCCTGACGAATGTTTTATCGTCAGCAATCGTTCTGGTAAGGATCAATATGAAATTGGAAAGAAAAGGTTAGTTGATTGGTTTAATAAATTCATGGCAGAAGGTTTTTCTGAATGGAATTCTACCACCTATTTTCCTATTGATATGATAGGTTTCTTTTCTCTCTATATAGCAGCACCAGATGAAGAAATCAAAGTACTTGCAAAACAAGCTTTGGACTACACCTTTAAGTTAATAGCAATCAATTATCATGACGGAACAATGGCATCAACGTACGGAAGAGTGTATGAGCATAATTTAAAAGCAATGGAATTGGGTGAAATTTCAAGTGTTCTTGCCATTGCTTGGAATAATGGGTACTTCAATAATGCTTTACGGGTATCAGCACTTTTTTGTATGTCAGATTATGAACCAAATTCTGCTCTTACAGAATACTTCTGTGATGTTCCAAATACTGAAGTGCAAGCAGAGTATATCCAAGGAGATAATCAGGCATACACCTATTTATTCAAGACGAAGGAGTATTCTTTAGCATCAGTTGTCGACTATCGGGCATATGAAAAAGGACATCAACAGCATTTAGATAATATTTCTTTAGGAGATTGTACAATGTTGTGGATAAATAATCCTGGGGAGGCTGAATATAGTGGAGAAAATCGGCCAAGCTTTTGGGCAGGAAATGACTGTATGCCTAAACTATTTCAGTATAAAAATATTTTATTCGGACACTATTCTTTAGAAAAATCGAATTATCCATATATTCACCTTTATTTACCTTTTTGGGATTTGGATGATGTAATTGAAGAAGATCATTGGCTTTTTATTCGAAAGAAAAACAAATTTATGGCTGTCTTTTTCTCGAATCCTTATGAACGTGTTTATACTAGCTCTGTCTATGGTAGAGAAGTTCGAGCGATGGGCGAAGACCAAGCATTTTTTGTAAAACTTTCATCGGTTTATGAACTAGAAACTTTTGAAAACTTTATGGATTCTATGAAAAACAGTCAAGCAAAATGGCAAAATGATGTTTTATCTTATGAGGATCCTCAGTTTGGCTCCTTTAGGTTTAACCCCAAGTTAGAACTCAACGGAGAAGAGATTGCTTATTTACATGATAATTATAAAATTTTTATAAATAGAAAGGAATGTGAGTAGAATGCGTAAATCATTTGTTTTGGGGGCTTTATTTGCGGCGGTGTTGTCACTTGCAGGATGTAGTAGTAAACAAGAGGGGTCTAGTGATAGTGATGATTCTAGTTCAAGTTCAGGAACTATGAAAGTTTTACTATCTGAAGAACCAACGAAAGATAGCGCTCTTAGTATTGCGTTCGATAAATGGGAAAAAGAGACTGAAAACAAGGTTAAAACAATCGTTATTCCATATGATGACCAATTGACTAAGTTTCCTTTGATGCTAAAGAATAAGGACGTTCCTGATTTGGTAGCTACTGAAAGATTGACGCGTAACTATCCGGATGAATTTATTGATCTATCTAAAAAAATGGATACCAGTATTTTTGATCAAACTGCACTGAAGATTATCAATCAGAACTATACAGATGATACAGTACGAGCAACACCGAGTCAATATACTGTAACCTGCTATTACTATAATGTTGATGCTTTCGAAAAAGCTGGGATTGTGCCACCTACGGAAGATGACCCTTGGACTTTAGATGAATTATATGAAAACGCTGAAAAGCTACAAAAAGACGGTGGTGTCAAATACGGTTTTGCTTCCGATTTTTCTAGAGCACGCTATGATAATTTGATGTACTCTAATGGTGGTTCCATGGTAGAAAAAAATGGAGACAGATTTGACATCACCATAAATAGTCAAGAAAATGTGGATACTCTACAAAAATTTGTGGATGAAAATAAAGCTGGAGTAATGCCCAAGGTTATTTGGACTGGTGGGTCAAATGATAATCCAGCTGATTATTTCCAAAATGGAAATGTTGGTATCTATCTATCAGGTTCTTGGAATTACGACATTATTTATAATAATAGTTCTTCTCCAAATTTTGCAGTTATGCCTTCACCAATGGGTTCTAAACAAAAATCAGTTATTACAGGCGGACAAGGGTTAGGTATTCCTACTGACGCAGAAAAACAAAACTTAGCTATTGACTTCCTTAATTGGTTCTATGAGGAAGATAATTACAAAGAATATATTCAAAACGATAAAGGACTATCTTTCGTTACAGGTGTCGATGTGGAACAAGAAGATGAGAAAGTGAAGAAAGACTATGATTTGATGGAACAGGAAATGCAATATGTGGCGCCAGAATTTTTGGTTGACGAAGAGTCAAGCTGGAGAAACTTTTTAGATAATGAATATCGTGATTATTTAAAACAAGCTGTCAGTGGCGAAATAACGCCGCAGGAAGCATTGGATTCTTTTGCTAATGATTTAAGTAAAAAATCTGATTGGAAAATTAAAGAATAATTGACACAACTGTAGCAGGAGTATTTACCAAACTAAGTTTTCTTCTGAGTTGAGTAACTACTTCTGCTACTTATTTTGATAGAGAGGTGACTCTTATGATGATCAAAAACAGCAAAGCAGGAGGAAGAAAATTGCGCCGCTCCTTTTGGCTATTCATTGCGCCTAGTGCTATTCTGTTTACTGTTTTCTTTTTGATACCTTTGGCTTTAAATATAATTTTATCTTTTACTGACTATGACGGTTGGAAGACAATGAACTTTGTAGGCGTAAGTAATTATGTAGAAGCATTATCTAGCAAGACATTTTACAAAACATTGCTTCGAACATTTGTTTATGCAATAGTAAATGTTCCTTTTAAAGTTGCGATTCCGCTGTTATTGGCAAATCTATTGACATCAGATAAAGTTCGTTTTAAAACATTTACTCGTACGGCTATTTATTTGCCAGTACTGCTGTCCTCATTAGTAATTGGGATCACAGTAAACTGGATGTTTTCGCAAGAATATGGATTAGTTAATTTTATTATTGAACAATTCGGTGGTTCAGCTGTTAGCTGGGGAACACAACCGGCTTTAGCTACTTTGGTTGTCAGTATTGCCAGTACTTTACAGTGGACCGGCTTCTATATGCTTATTTATATAGGTGCAATCAATAATATTAATGAAGATATGTATGAAGCAGCAGATATTGATGGAGCAACGGCTTTTCAAAAATTTTCACGCATTACGGTGCCCATTTTAGCCCCCACTACATTTTTAGTTACTTTACTTAGTACTATAAATTTATTAAAAGAATATGCCCTGATCCAAGGGGTCACTCAAGGTGGACCAGGAACCAGTACTACTTATGTTGTTCAGTTTATTTTTGATAAAGGATTCAATCAGTCAGAATATGGTTTTGCCTGTGCAGTTTCGACAGTAGTCATGATTATTTTTGCAGTGATTGCATTTATCCAATTTAAGTACAGTGGAGAAGGAGGAGAAGTAGGATAATGAAACAAAAGAAAACGAGTCCGTTATTGACAGTAATTAGTTTAATATCAGCTTTTTTGATTGTTTTTCCAATTATATGGCTCATTTTAAGTTCTTTTAAACCTTCAAACGAACTTTTTAGTTATCCATTGCATTTTTTGCCAAAAAATTTTACGATTGAGCATTATAAGAATGTTCTAGAAAATGGTTTTATGACATACATTGGTAACAGTCTATATCTTGCGGTTGTTGGCACAGTCATAACCTTGTTGATCAGCGGCATGTGTGGATATGCATTAGCCATTTATCGGAATAATATTAAATATACAAATATTATTTTTGGCATATTTTTGTTAGGAACTTTGATTCCTGGTGAAACATTGACTGTTTCACAATTTACCGTTATTAGTTTCCTCGGACTATATAACAATATTTGGGGGGTAATTCTTCCTGTTGTAACGACGACCACAGGAATTTTTATGTATCGACAATTCTTCATGTCCGTCCCATATTCATTTGTTGAAGCAGCAAGAATTGATGGTGCGGGAGAATTTTATATATTTGGAAAAATAATGTTTCCACTAGCTAAGTCGACGACAATCACTTTAACTTTATTTAGTTTTATGTGGCGTTGGAATGATTATATTTTACCTCTGATTGTTTTGTCAGATCAAAGCAAATATACGATTCAAATTGCTATAAAGAATTTCATTGGATTTAACGGAATAGATTGGAGCTCTATTTTAGCTGCTTCTGTCATTTCAATGATCCCAATTACAATATTATTTATGTTTTTACAAAAATATATCGTCGGAGATAAGATGTCCTCTGGAGAAAAATAGATTAGAAGTAGGTGTGAGCACTTTGAAAAAGTTAGATGATACTATTGATCTAGTAGCAAATAAGTTAATGACTTTAGCATCAATCGATAGTAGCAAGTATGAAGGTATGACATTAGAAGAACAAAATAGTATAGGATTCTTTTCTAGAGATTTTGGGATGGAACAATGGGATTGGCCACAGGGCGTAGGTCTGTATGGTCTATCTCAGTTTGGTGGTAAGTATGAAGATTATATAAAAGAATGGGGTAAAAAAGAGATAAGCAAAGGACTTCCTTCCGCTAATGTTAACACGGTCTGTCCACTCTTAACATTAATGAACTATCCAGAATTTGAATCTCTGAGTATTAACTGGGTAGAAAATATTATGCATGAATTTGCTAGGACAAAAGAAGGTGGAATACAGCATAACGTAACTGCTAGCAACAAGAAAAACATAACAGAAAATGATGAACAAATATGGGCAGATACACTGTTTATGTCTATTTTATTTCTAAGTAAAATGGGTATAAAATATAACCGCCAAGAATGGATAAATGAAGCTATTTACCAACTATTATTGCATACGAAATATTTACTGGATAGAGAAACAGGCTTATTCTATCACGGCTGGGATTTTTCTAATAATTCAAATTTTGGGAAAATTTTCTGGTGTCGTGGTAATTGTTGGCTAACCCTTAGTATCCCACTTTTTTTGGAGATCTTTTCGAATGATTTCACTAAGGCGCAGAAGAATTATTTTGAAAATATGTTCAAAAATCAAGTAGATGCTCTATTTTTATTACTTGATGAAAAGAAGCAAATGTGGCATACCTTATTAGATGAGGAAACTTCTTATACTGAAACATCAGGGACGGCTGGAATTTTAGCTGGCATATTTTTAGGAATCAAAAATGGAATTTTATCTTCAGAACTGTATCTTCCAAAGCTTATCCCAATAGTCGAAACTTTGATAAACCAAGTTGATGAAGAAGGTATAGTGCACGGGGTTTCCGCTGGCACAACAATCAGTGCTGAACGTGAACATTACAAAAATATTATTGTTAAACCAATGGCTTACGGACAGGCTCTGACTTTATATGCATTAATATTAGCAAAAGAATTTTGCTGATTTAACATGTATGACAATTGATTTTCAAGTATTTCAGAAATCTGTTTTTCATAGAAGGGAGAATAAGATGGTTTTATATTATGATGAAACAAAGTATAAGCAAATAGATGAGATTTCAAAAAGACGTGTTTTAGAATACGGAAATCAATTGATGTGCACACATATGATTTTTGATAAAACATCTGATTCCGTCGAATTACATCATCATTCGCAAGAACAGTCAACTTATATTTTAAAGGGAAAATTCAAATTTTTTATTGAAGATAAAGAATATGTTGTTGGACCTGGGGATTCATTATTTTTCCCGTCAAATGTGCCACATGGTTGTATTGTTTTGGAGGCAGGATCAGAATTGTTGGATTCTTTTTCGCCAATCAGAGAAGATTTTCTATAATACTGCAAAAAAACTGTAAAACCTCATTTGAAGTTTTTACAGTTTTTTTTAATATGTTATTCTTATGCCAAGGCACCCATAGGATCCCATGGAGCAAGAACAGTTGGTGCAGTGTCAAAAGCGGCTTTTTGTTCTTCAGTCAATAGATCTTTTCGGACGACGATTTGATAAGTGAATTCGTCCATCCAAGCATCGCTAGCTACGAAGAAACCGTTGTTGCCGGCTTTTTCGCCCCAGCTGTTTTCGACTTTCCATTTTGTAGATTGGCCGTCAACGATATCGACACCAGTTAAGACCATGGCATGTGTCATCATGCTTTCACCATAATCGAGGCGTTCAGCCTTGGTCATATCGAAGTTTGTATCGAACATATCGTTCATGTCATAGGCATCTAGTGACATGATCCCTGATTGACGAGTAGAAGATTGACCGACATCACAGCCGAACCAAACTGTTTCACCTTGTTCTAATTGAGCAATCGCTAATTTCTTGAAAGTAGGCATATCTAAGTTCAAGTATTTAACATCTTTCCCACCGACAACATTGCCTAACATTTCTACTGTGTAAGATTTGTTATAAGGTTTGTCAGCAGTTGGCGCATTGATGATACTTACATAGTTACTTAAGTCAAGGCCGACATATTTGTCGTAAAAAGATTTTGGCGTCAAATCACGATCGATATGATATTCTTTATCTTCATCACGATATTCAAAATCAAAGCTTTCTGGAGGTGTGCCTAAAGAAGTAGCTAAGAAGTTATAGACATCATGCAACATATCGGCTTTAGCAGCTTGGATATCTTCGTCCGACTTATTGTCGGTAACCATTTGACGTAAGCTTATGGCATCTTTACGTAATTTCTTATTCAAGTAATTATTCAAATCACGTGAATTAGAAGAATTTTTGCTTTCAGGCATGGCTGTTTTAGGTACCACACCATATTTTTGGAAGATAGAGACCATCATGTCCCATTGGCCGCCATCTTGTTGTGGTGTTTGTAATAAGAAAGCCACTTTACGGCTATCTAGCTCTTCATTTGCGGTAGCTAAAATATTTTCATAAAAATAATTAGCTTTTTCATATTTGTCCCAGAAGAAGGTATAATTTTGTGACAATTCGAATTCTTTTAAATTGAATTTGTCAAAAATTTTGTGGCGGAAAGTATTCAACGCCGCAAACATCCAGCAACGGCCAGATTGCATTTGATTGGCAACTTTGCCAGTTTTCACATCAACAGAAAAAACAGGGACATTATTGACTTCGGCACTCACGTTTTCAGCAGAAGCAGTGATCCCATTTTTTACAACACCACGTTGCAAAGCTTTTTGCTTGTTGTTGTTTTGAAACTCTGCTGCAAATTTTGCAGTCATTTCTTTGGTAATTTCAGACATTGTAACATCTCCTTTTTCAATTATACTCTTTCATTCTACACTACCTGATTTAGAAAAACAACGATTCTACTTAGGAAAATTACACTTTCTTACCATAAAAAGCACGATTGAAACGGCGCACGATCTTTTGAAAATAGTTTGCCAATTTTTCATTAGCTAAGAGGTAAGTCAAGCCAATACTTAACAACAGAATGCCAATGATCCCTATGGCTGGCATCGACCATGAGCTGACACCTAGGGCCCGCAATGATTTCACGAAAAAGCCGTGTAGTAGATAGGCCGTTAACGTATACTGTCCGCAAGCAGTATACCACCTTTCTTTGGTTGGCACACAAGCGAAAAAGGCCAACATCCCAACAATTGCCAGAAACAAGGTAACGATACGGACCAAGGCGCCCCATTCTGGAAAGTTCAGAAAGTCTTCATAAGGTTTTGAGCCAAAAAACATATATTTGTTGATCCCATAAGCATAGCGTAAAAGCATAAAGATACCAACGAATGCTAATGGGAGCCATTTTTTATAAGTAAAGTGTCTAAATTTTTGGACGGTTTCTGCCGACAGATAATAACCGATCACAAAAAATGGTAAGAAGACGATCGTTCGTTGTAAGGTCAATTCTCTACCGATCGCTGGGATGTAGCCTACCAGTAACGCCAAGGTGAGACTAATCGTGATGCCTATTTTCGGCGACCATTTATGGAAAAAAAATAAAGAGAGTTGCCAAAAAAACGAACTCACTAAAAACCACAGTGCCCAATTAGGAATGTCGAGTTGAAAACTAAATTGTTCATTTACACCCGTGATCCAGTAGAAGAAAGAATAGATCCATTGAAAAAAAACATACGGAACGATGCATTTTTTGAAACTGGCAATGACTTGGCGTCCTCGTTTCCAATCGAAGGACTTAGCAAAGTAGCCAGAAATCAAGATAAAAGCAGGCATATGAAACGTATAGATCGTAAAATAGAGGTCTTTATACCAACCCTTTTGATCAATAAAAGGTTGCAATAAATGCCCAAAAATCACTAAAACCATCAATAAAAATTTTGCGTTATCAAAAAAGGGATCACGCGCTTTGTCTTTCAAATCGAACCCACCACCATCTAGATAATTCTCTTACTAGTATAACTAAAGAGTATTGCAAATAGATTTCAGTTCTATGAAAAAATAACGAAACTTTTAAAAATAAACCTATTTTAAATAAAGTGATTGTTGCCCCATGGCTTTGTAGACAGTGATAAAACGAGATTTAGGAATAGCTTTTTGCTCACCGAACGGATCGTTTATAAAAACGTTAGTAGCATCGACACCGACGATGACTCCGGCATGACACAAGGGTGTGACTTGGATGGTTCCAGAAACTGTCTCCCAATCTTTGAAGTCGGCTTCAGTAGGGATGCGAAAATCGACCGTCGTAAGCACCCAAACTGGGCTGCCCGCTCTTACTAAAGATTCGATTTCGGCAAATGGTGTGGATGAACTGGCTACTATTTCAAAACGGTCACCTACGACTTCTTGAGCGACTTTAGCGATCGGTTCCATCGCCACACCCATCGCATTATCGCCACTGACGATATCGCCGACAAAGCCTTCATGTGGGTCACCACGAAAACCTTCCTCTGTATAAACAGGGACGTAATCCAGAAGATCTGCTAGTTCGTTTTTATTAGTATCAAAGCCATGATATTGCAAGAGCATCGATAGGCCGGTGATCTCGCAGCCATTTTCCAAAGCCGGCTCATCAAATTGATTTTCCAGGGGCACATCGATCATAAAAGGCTCAGTTTCTAAATTCAAGGGACTATCATTTGGCTTTAAAATACTTACAGGTCCTGAAGATATCGTTGGTAGCGGCTCTGAATTGGCCTTTTTTTCTAAAGTCAGCCACATGCTTAAAACGATTCCAAAAATGAAAGTTAGTAAGACTAGCCGATATGGTTTTTTCATTAGACATCTCCCAAAATCAAATTGAAACAAAAAGACTAGAAATGAGTGGCCCCCATTACTAGTCTTCTCCAATAAGCCATTTGCCGGGCTTGAACCGGCGACCTCATCCTTACCATGGATGCGCTCTACCAACTGAGCTAAAACGGCACTGCCTAAGCACAAGATATAGGATACCGAAAAAGTAGGCGCTTGTCAATGCCTTTTTTGATTTTCAGTTGAAGCTTTCATTTACATGTTACAATTCACGGCCGATTTGAAAGATCGCTACACTACGAGGTAGTCTTGCGCGAGACTCATGGAACCGTTGTGAGCCTAAAGTCTCACAACTTTCAAGCTTCAAACTCTCACTAGTCAATAAATTGCCAAGGGAGAGTACCAAGTAGGTATTCTTCATCATCTACTCTGCCTTGCTACACAAGTCAATCGTAGTGATTCAGAACAATTCACATTGAATTCTTGACACGGCAGCAGCGCAAGCCTATCTCTACGTTACGCTAGTTTTAGTTTAAAATTTGTTTAATCAGTTAAAAAAATGAAACTCATGCCATTTGATTCTTAAATGAATAATTTAACTCATTCGAATGAGTTGTTATTGTTAGCGAAACGAAACGAATGTGGCTGCGACGTCGCTATGAAGCTTGGCAGACCTGAGACCATGGCTCAGGTCGGTCCCACAGCAGACAGTAGCAGACACATTCGTGTAGTGTAGCGTTAGCCTAAAATCGGCCGTGAATTGTAATTTGTGACACTGAGTCTACAAAATATTTTGTAGCTTACGATTGACTTTTTTGTGGGGATTGCCTATACTTTGAAGTGAAATAAAGGATATGGTCGATTGGGTCTTCCTACACAGAAAGTTCTTCAATGTTGAGAGAAGAATAGGAGATTTTATGGATCGCTCCCTTTATAATTTGCGCATTCTCAGCGTTATGGAGAACAAAGAGGTAATGATTTGACATCATTGCAATCAAGGTGGTACCGCGTGTAAACGTCCTTGACTTGCAAGGTGTTTTTTATTTTCTGAAAAAATAGAGGAGTGAAGATAATGAAAGAATTGACAAGTGCCGAGGTCCGTCAAATGTTTTTAGACTTTTTTAAATCAAAGGGACATACGGTCGAACCAAGTGCCTCACTGATCCCTGTAGACGACCCTACACTCTTATGGATCAATTCAGGTGTTGCAACTTTAAAAAAATATTTTGATGGCTCGATCGTGCCAGATAATCCGCGCATTACCAGTGCCCAAAAATCGATCCGTACCAATGATATCGAAAATGTCGGGCGTACGGCACGGCATCATACGATGTTTGAAATGTTGGGAAATTTTTCTATAGGGGATTACTTTAAAAAAGAAGCGATCACATGGGCTTGGGAATTTTTGACGGCACCAGAATGGATTGGTTTTGACCCTGACTTACTTTATGTGACCGTTTATCCCAAAGACACTGAAGCCAAACGTATCTGGCATGAAGAAGTAGGCCTAGAGATTAGCCATATCGTCGAAGTAGAAGATAATTTTTGGGATATCGGTGCTGGTCCAAGTGGGCCCGATACGGAGATCTTTTATGATCGTGGTCAAACTTTCAATAATTTGGCAGAAGACGATCCGGAAAATTACCCAGGTGGTGAAAATGAACGCTACTTAGAAATTTGGAATCTTGTTTTTTCTGAATTCAATCATAAACCAGATGATACCTATGAACCATTACCACATAAGAACATCGATACGGGCATGGGGCTAGAACGGATGGTTTCAGTGATCCAAAAAGCGCCAACGAATTTTGAAACGGATCTCTTTTTACCGATCATCCACGCAATTGCGGCTATCAGTGGTCAAGTGAAGTATGGTGATGATGAGAAAACGGACGTCTCCTTTAAGGTAATTGCTGACCATATTCGGGCCCTAGCCTTTGCGATCGGTGACGGTGCTTTACCTTCCAATGAAGGACGCGGCTATGTCTTGCGGCGTTTGTTGCGTCGTGCGGTGATGCATGGGCAAAAACTGGGAATCCATGAAACTTTTCTCTATAAATTGGTTCCTGTCGTCGGTCAGATCATGAATAGTTATTATCCAGAAATATTGGACCAACAAGTATTTATTGAAAAAGTGATCCGTACTGAAGAAGATCGCTTCCATGAAACGATCAACGACGGTCTGACGATTTTAGATGAACTTGTTGTTGAGGTAAATGTTGAGGTAAAAAATGCCGGAAAAGATATCTTACCTGGCGCAGAAATTTTCAAACTTTATGACACTTTTGGCTTTCCAGTTGAATTAACGGAAGAAATCGCCGAAGAATCGAATTTAAAAATCGATCAGGCTGGTTTTGAAAAGGAAATGGCGGCCCAAAAAGAACGGGCTCGAAAAGCTCGTAGTAAGGAACAATCTATGGGTGTCCAATCGACTTTATTGACCGATATCAAGGTCGAAAGTCAATATGTCGGTTATACGACTTTAGAAACAACTGGTAAACTTGAAGTCCTTTTACAAGGCGAATCGTTGCTCGATCATTGTCAAGTAGGCAAAGCTGAATTGATTTTTTCCCAAACGCCTTTTTATGCTGAAATGGGTGGACAAGTCGCTGATACAGGAACTATTTTTGACGAAACAGGCAAAGTAGTTGCTGAAGTGGTGGATGTGCAAAAAGCACCCAATGGACAATATCTGCATGAGGTTAGGATAGAAGCAGCGCTAGAAACAGGCAAAGAGTACCGTTTGCAAGTCGATCGTTTGCGCCATCAACAAATCATCGAGAATCATACGGCTACGCATATGTTGCATCGTGCTTTGAAGGAAGTTTTGGGGACGCATGCGAATCAAGCTGGCTCTTTGGTAGCTCCCAACTATTTACGTTTCGACTTTACTCACTTTGGTGAAATCACAAATGAACAATTACAACAAATGGAACATATCGTAAACGAAAAGATTTGGGAAGCTATCCCTGTCGTGACGCTTGAGACCGATATCGATACCGCCAAAGAATTGGGCGCCATGGCCTTGTTTGGTGAAAAATATGGTCATGATGTCCGTGTCGTTACGATTTCTGATTGGTCGTTAGAATTATGTGGCGGAAATCACGTTACGAATACTTCTGACATTGGTATCTTTAAGATCGTCTCAGAATCAGGGATCGGTGCGGGAGTGCGGCGGATCGAAGCAGTGACTAGCCAAGCTGCTTACGAACTTATTTTGGAAGAAGAACGACACCTGCATAACATAACACGTCTGGTCAAAGCACCACAAATAAAAGAAATCGAACATAAAGTCGAACAATTGCAACAAGAATTACATGATCTGCAAAAAGAAAATGAGCAATTAGCTAGTCGTATCGCCAATCAAGAAGCGGAAAATGTCTTTAAGAATAAACGTGAAAGTGGTGGCTTTAGCTATATTGCGGCGCAGGTGACGGTCAAAGACATGAATCAATTACGACAACTGGCTGATCAGTGGAAACAACAAGAACTATCTGATATCTTAGTCTTAGCCACGGTTACTAAAGGAAAAGCCAATTTATTAGTGGCGGTTAGCTCGGAAACGATCGCTAAAGGCGTCAAAGCGGGCGATTTGATCAAAGCTATTGCACCTTTTGTAAATGGCGGGGGCGGTGGTCGGCCAGATATGGCTCAAGCCGGTGGGAAAAATTCTGCTGGTATCGCTCAAGCCTTAGACGAAGTGGCTAAATGGTTGGCTGGCAAATCCAGTCGATGACTGTTCTCAGACGCAGTGTTTTTTATACTGCGTCTGAATTTATGACTTTAGCCAAATTAAAAAGGTGTTTATGTTTTTCACGGCCAATTTAGCAGTGATTTGCTTCTGCATGTGATTTTTTCGTGACTATTACGGTTTTCTTTTAACTTTTTCTTAGATTTAGGGTAAAATAGGGAGAAATCACTTTTTTAAAGGAGCTTTTGAAATGATCGATTTTTTGATTCAAAAAGCTGAAAGTAAACATCCCCATGAAGAGCAGAGGACTTTGATCGGAAAATTAGCAGGTGAGTTGGGATTGATTTTTAATATCTTCTTATTCCTAGCTAAATTTTTAGTTGGTTGGCTGACAGGATCTGTGTCAATCACAGCTGACGCTATGAATAGTTTATCGGATATGGTATCATCCTTATTTACAGTTGTGGGTTTTCAAGCTGCTGCCAAACCAGCTGACAAAGAACATCCCTATGGACATAAGCGTTTTGAGTATATCAGTGGATTAGCGGTAGCTTTATTAGTCACCCTGGTCGGCGCCAGTTTTTTAAGAAGTTCACTTGAAAAAATATTTGCCCCCAAGGCTATACGTTTGTCTTTCAATATGTTTTTGATTTTACTTTTTTCAATCCTTTTAAAACTAGGACAGGCAAAGATGTATCGTGATCTGGCCAAACGTATCGATTCCTCGACGCTTACTGCCAGTAGCAAAGATAGTAGCAACGATGTTTTTATGACAGCTTTAGTCGTTATCTCAGCCGGTATCGAGTATTCTACAGGCTTTAGGATCGATGGTTATATCGGTTTTTTATTGGCTCTGTATATCTTGATCAGTGGCATAAACATGGTCAAAGACTTTATCGATGAATTATTAGGAAGTCGACCGACAGAAAAAGAAGTCCAAAAAATGGAGGCCTTATTAGATAGCTATACGACGATCTTGGGTTACCACGACTTGTTGGTCCATGATTATGGCCCCGATAAAAAATTTGCTTCGGTACATATCGAAGTGGATGCTAATTGGAGTTTGATGCAGGCGCACGAAGTCATTGACGCTATCGAGAAAGATTTTTATCATCACTTACAGGTCGAACTGGTTTGCCATTTAGATCCAGTTACGATCCATGATGCTCATTATCTACAATTGTCGCTTGAATTTCATGACCTGGTTAAAGCCATCGATCCACAACTCAAGATCCATGATTTTCGGATCCAAAATGAAAAAACGTTACAATTTGACTTAGTTGTACCCGAAAAATTTGTCTTGCCAGATGCTACGATCAAACAGCAAATAGAAAATTTTGCCAAAGAAAAAGGGGAAGACTATGAGTTAGAGATCACTTTTGATCATCATTATCTATTATAGGAGGGAAAAGCATGGCGTTCCATTTCGATCTCACGATTATTTATAACATTATTTGGGGACTACTTTTTATCAATACCCTTATTGCCTTTATTACTGTGTTTCGTAAACCAAGGTCGATTTCAAGTGTCTTAGCTTGGATGGTCACTTTAGTTTTCTTACCTGGTATCGGCTTTATTTTGTATGCTTTTTGTGGTCGTGGTATCGATGGGGAGATCGTTTATCGATTCAGTGAACATCATCAAAGTCGTTTGAAAGAAATTAATCGTGCGATCGAGAGGAAAAATGCTGTTTTTTTTGAAAATGAAGAAGCAGGAGAAGTCACTTTATTACAACGCTATTTTACTAATTCGACAGACACTCCTTTGACTAAAGGAAATAAGATAGAATTTATAACCGATGGGCAGGAAAAATTTGAACGTTTGTTTGCAGATATCCGTAATGCCAAAGATAATATCCACGTCGAGTATTACGCCTTTTTTGATGATCATATCGGCAATCGCTTTGTCGATTTATTGGTCGAAAAAGCGCAAGAAGGTGTCGAGATACGCCTTATTTTTGATCCTTGGGGGGGGCAATCGAGTATCAAAATGTTCAAGCGACTGACTGATGTTGGTGGCAAAGTGGTGCCGTTTATAACTTCACGTGGTTTGATCCGTAAGACACGTTTGAACTATCACTTACACCGTAAAATCGTTGTGATCGATGGGAAAATAGCTTGGACTGGCGGTTTCAATGTGGGCGATCAGTATCTGGAAACGACGAAGAAGTTCGGTTATTGGCGAGATACGCATGCAAGGATAGTCGGCACAGCCAGCTTTTTATTACAAGAAGTGTTTTTAAAAGATTGGAATGCGTCAGTCAGTCATGAACAGGACACGTTGGAATACGAGGATCGCTATTTCGTTTTCCCAGAAATAGCAGAGTGTGGCCAAACGAGTATTCAAATTGTGGCTGATGGTCCTGAATCACCACAACAGATCATTAAAGGCGGCTTTGTCAAAATGATTTTGGCAGCTGAAGAAAGGATATGGATCCAAACGCCTTATCTGATCCCAGATGATTCAATGGTCGATGCACTGAGGATCGCTGTTCGTTCTGGAGTGGATGTGCGTATCATGATTCCTTGTAAGCCAGACCATCCTTTTATTTATCGCGCAACAGAATATTATGCGAATCTCTTACAAAAACAGGGTGTAAAAATTTATATTTATGAAAATGGTTTTATTCATGCGAAGACCATTTTAACGGATCAAGAAATTTCTTCGATCGGGACGACCAATCAAGATATTCGTAGTTATGACTTAAATTTTGAAGTCAATGCTTTCTGTTATGATAAAAAGGTCAACGCAGAGATGGTAGAAATTTTTGAAAAAGATATGCAGGATTCGACCCTTTTGACAAAGGAAATGATCGATGATCAATCTCGTTGGCTTCGCTTTAGACAAAACTTCTCGCGTTTACTCTCACCGATTTTGTGAGTTGAGAGCTTTTTGTAATCCTTGCCGCGCCAAGTGATCGGCTCCTTTATTTTTAGTTTCTGGGATCCATTTGAAGATGACTTGTGAAAAGGCAGCTAGTTTGGTCTCTATTTCAGCTAAATAAGGTTTAAAATCGGGATTTTTAGCATAACGTTTTTCGATCGTCTGAGCTAAAATCTTACTGTCCGTATAGATGAGAACTATCTGATCAGTCCAGTTTTGAGCCATCAAATAGTCTAACAGATGGGAACAAGCAGCAAACTCGGCTTGATGGTTGGTTAGAATAGCTAGTGGGAAAGCCGCTTGCATTTGTTTTTTTCGCTGATCACGAGGATCCCACCGCCGCTAGGTCCGGGATTTCCTTTGGTGGCAGCGTCGATATAGGCTTTTATCACTGATTTCACCTCTTCTTTTTACTTGTTTAGTATGATTATACAAAATTTTTTGATTTTCACAAAGGAGTATTGAATAAATGGCAAATAAAATACATTGGCATCCGGACGTTTCTTCTGCGATCATTTATTGGTCGATCGCCCTTATTTCTTTATTTTTGGGTTTTATTTTTTCCTTAGAAACGGCCTCATTTCACTGGAAAAGTTTGCTTTTTTTAGGTGTTTTCTTGCTTTTTGTACTCGGTACGTGGCAACGTAAATTGATCCTGACCAAGGGTGGTTTGATCATAAGTTATGCTTTTTTTAAAAAGAAAACTTTTGTGACCTATGAGCAGATCGATAAGTTGCAACTATTTGAAAATAGAATCCTGATTCTAATGAATGATGATAAAAAAATCGATTTATACCTGTCAAAAAAGATGGCGGCAAAACTTTATGAAATCGTACAAGTACAAGTTCCACCTAATCTTATTGTCAGCAATTGGAAAAATAAGGAGTGAGCACTATGGCAGATGCTGCAGAGGTTTTTTTAAGTAGCTTCAATCGAATCGAAAAATGGATGCGTGAGGAATTGGACAATCCTCAAAATATGGGCTTTAGTCAAATGGTTCGCGTCCTTAGTAAAAAAGAGGAGCTGTCAGTAAAAAAATATGAGAATGATCTTTTGCAGATCTCACAGCTCCGCAATGCGATCGTTCATGAGCAGATCGGCGAAGACTTTGTGATTGCAGAGCCTAACGAATGGATCGTTAAACGTATCCTAAAAATCGAAGAGGACTTATCACGACCGCAACTCGTTTTACCGCTTTTTGCTAAAAAAGTGACGGGTTTTGAGCAAGATCTTCCTCTTACGGAATTACTCAAGATCGTGGCTAATAAACGACATTCACAATTTCCTTTGTACAAAAAAGGGGTTTTTCAAGGCTTGATCACTTTAAAAGGATTAGGCTATTGGTTTGCCAAAGAAAGCCAAAAGGGTGATTTACAATTAGCCGGACGTAGTGTAAAAGAATTGATTTCAGAGGAAAATGAGTTAGAAAACTACGCCTTTGTTTCAGCGACTTGTCGCGTGTCGAAGGTCGAGACGATGTTTCATAGTAATCCGCGCTTGGATGCCATTTTTATTACCAAAGATGGAGACCCTAATGGCAATTTATTGGGGATCATTCGACCGCAGGATGTTTTTAATTTATAGAAAAAGGAATGATTGATTTGATCTTCGTTTATTTTTTACTCAGTTTAGGCGTGATCGCTTGCGACCAAGGCTTTAAGGCTTGGATCGTGGCTAATATTGCACTTGGGGAAACAAGAACGTTCCTACCCCATGTGTTATCTTTGACCTACATCCGAAATACTGGAGCAGCTTGGAGTATTTTGGAAGGACAGACCGTCTTTTTCACGATCGTTACCTTGATCACTGTCGGAGCTGTTGGTTATTTTTTGATCCGTTATAGGAAAGGCTCTAAACTCTTGAACTTTGGCTTATCGCTGATTTTAGCTGGAGCGATCGGTAATTTCATCGACCGCATCCGGATCGGTTATGTAGTCGACATGTTTCAAACGGAATTCATGAATTTTCCGATTTTTAATATTGCTGATACAGCACTAGTGATCGGCGTCATTTTAGTGGCTATTTATTCTTTATTTGAAGAAAAATGGAAAGGTTGACTTATGAAAAAAGAAATCGAAATCAGGATCGACACCGAGACTGGTCGCTTGGATAAGGTGTTGGCTGAAAAATTGGCTGAAAGTCGGGCGACGATCCAACGTTGGATCCAAGAAGAGGCGCTGTTATTCAATGGGGCGCCAGTTAAGGCCAATTATAAGGTAAAAAAAGGGGATCTTTTTATTTTGACAGTCCCAGAGGCTAAAGAACTTGAACTGATCCCTGAAGATATCCCGCTTGCGATTGTTTATGAAGATGAAGATGTAGCAGTTGTTAATAAACCCCAAGGCATGGTCGTTCATCCTTCAGCAGGCCATCCAACGGGGACGTTAGTCAATGCTCTTTTGTTTCATTTAGACCATTTGTCAACGATCAATGGTGTGATCCGACCTGGGATCGTTCATCGTATCGACAAAGATACCTCAGGCCTTTTGATGGTGGCTAAAAACGATATGGCTCATGCCAGTTTAGCAAAACAACTAAAAGATAAAACTTCGCTGCGCAAATATATTGCTTTGGTCCATGGTACGATCAGTCATGATAAAGGTACGATCACGGCTCCGATCGGCCGTTCCAAAGTCGACCGCAAGAAACAAGCGATTGTTGAAGATGGGAAACCTGCTGTCACGCATTTTACTGTTTTAGAACGTTTTGCTGACTATACCTTACTTGAGTTACAACTAGAAACGGGGCGGACCCACCAGATCCGGGTGCATATGCAATATATCGGTCATCCTGTTGCCGGCGATCCAGTTTATGGACCTAAGCGTACTTTAAAAGGACGAGGCCAATTTTTACACGCACAAATTTTGGGTTTTACGCATCCAAGAACAGGGGAAAAAATGATTTTCTCAGCACCTTTGCCTGAGATATTTGAAAAAACACTGACCTTTTTACGAGAAAAAGATTGATTTTTGATTTTATTAAAGGTATAGTTAAAGAAATAAATAGCAGTTTCCTTTAAGTTAGTCCTGTGAGGCTAAAAAGGACGTGTTGATGGGACTTTTTCCTGCGGGATCAAAAGAAACATCAAACAGACTCGATTCTGGCAATTTTTTAGAAAAAGTCGACCACACTCCTAGCTCAACAGGCGGGAGTTTTTTTGTGTCTATAAGGAAAACTGAAAAATCAAGGAGGAATCTATCATGGTAGAAAAAGAAGTCATCGATGCCGTTACTATGAAACGCGCTTTGACCCGTATCACCTATGAAATCATTGAACGTAATCAGGGTATCGAGGATCTGGTCATCGTTGGTATCAAAACGCGGGGGATCTTTATCGCTAAACGCATCGCCGAACGCTTGAAACAATTAGAAAATGTCGAGGTGCCAGTAGGGGAGCTTGATATCACGCTTTATCGAGATGACAAAAGAGGGATGGAAGAACCTGAAATCAACGACTCTAAGATCCCTGTCGATCTCGAGGACAAAGAAGTCATCTTGGTAGACGATGTTTTATTTACTGGCCGCACCATAAGAGCAGCTTTAGATGCTTTAATGGATTTTGGCCGACCGCAACGAATTTCTCTAGCGGTGTTGGTCGATCGAGGTCATCGCGAATTACCCATTCGACCTGATTTTGTTGGTAAAAATATTCCGACTTCACTTTCCGAAGAGATCATCGTTGAAATGGAAGAAACAGATGGATTCGATCGGATCTTGATCAGAAATGAGGAGCAATAGATGAAAGAGGAGCAAAAATTTCGTAACCCAGAAGCGATTTTAGATATTCATGATAGACCTAAACCACTTTCTTGGTTAGGACTTAGCTTGCAACATTTATTTACCATGTTCGGCGCGACTGTTTTGGTTCCGATTTTAGTTGGTTTAGAACCAAGTATTGCTCTTTTTAGTTCAGGGGTAGGCACCTTACTTTATATCTTGATCACTAAAGGTACGGTGCCAGCTTACCTAGGCTCTAGTTTTGCGTTCATCACGGCTATGCAAGCGTTGATGAGTTCAGAAGGCTACCCAGCCGTTGCTCAAGGGATCATTTATTCAGGGATCGTTTATGTCATAGTCGCACTGCTGATTGCTAAGATCGGTTCGGCTTGGATCGATCGTATCTTACCACCTATCGTAGTAGGACCCGTGATCATGGTGATCGGTCTGGGTTTAGCCAGTAATGCCGCGCAAAATGCGATGTTCAACAATGGAAATTATGACACAAAGTATATTTTAGTCGCCTTGGTCACTTTAGCTTTGACGATCTTTTTCAACATGTACCTCAAAGGCTTCATGAGTTTGATCCCGATTTTATTAGGGATCATCGGAGGATACTTGTTTGCCTTGACAGTTGGTATCGTGGATCTAGAGCCTGTCAAAGCAGCTCCTTGGCTTTCAGCACCCGATTTTCAAGTCATGTTCGTTGATTATGACTTTAAGTTTTCATTTGCCGCACTCACCAGTATGGCGCCTATCGCCTTGGTCACCATGACGGAACATATGGGTCATTTGATGGTGTTGAGCAAGTTGACAAAACGGGACTTCTTTGAAAATCCTGGATTGAAAAAGACGCTCTTAGCAGACGGTCTATCAACGATCATTGGCGGCTTCATCGGCGGTCCGCCAACGACGAGTTACGGTGAAAATATTGGGGTCTTAGCAATCACCAAAGTCCATAGTGTCTTTGTTTTAGGCGGCGCCGCGGCCTTAGCGATCCTCTTTAGTTTTATCGGAAAAGTCAGTAGTTTGATATATAGTATTCCGTCTCCTGTGATTGGGGGCATTAGTTTCTTACTATTTGGAGTCATCGCTTCAAGTGGTCTGAGGATCTTGATCGACAATCAGATCGATTTTGATGAAAAGCGCAATTTAGTGATCACCGCCGCGATTTTAGTCATTGGGATCGGCGGTGCCTATCTGCAAATCGGCAGTTTTCAATTGACCAGTATGGCACTTGCTACCTTGATCGGGATCGTCTTAAATTTAGTTTTACCAACTAAAGCGCGTAGTGAAGTCGCCTAAGAAAGGGGTTCAAAAGATGCCTAAAAATGATCCAGTTTCTTTTAACCATTTAGTCAGTGTCGAAGATTTAACGGATCAAGAAGTGATCGGTCTGATCAGACAAGCCAGTGAATTCAAGCAAGGAACCAGTTTTTGTCCGCCCCAGAAACAAATTTTTGTGGCCAATCTTTTTTTTGAAAACAGTACGCGAACGCATAAAAGTTTTGAAGTTGCAGAAAAAAAATTAGGTTTAGAAGTCATCGAATTTGACGCGGGCGCCAGTTCGATCAAAAAGGGGGAGACCTTATATGATACGCTATTGACCATGTCGGTTATCGGCGTCGACGTAGCAGTCATTCGTCATAGTGAAGAACGCTACTATGATTCTTTGATCAAAAGCCCAACGATTACTTGTCATATCGTTAATGGTGGTGATGGGAGCGGGCAACACCCAAGTCAGTGTTTGCTAGATTTGATGACGATCTATGAAGAATTCGGGACTTTCCAGGATCTAAAAGTTGCCATCGTGGGAGATATCACTCATTCACGAGTTGCTAAATCAAACATGCAACTTTTGACACGTCTAGGTGCACAAGTCTATTTTTCTGGCCCTAGTTACTGGTATGATCCTTCTTTTGAAAGCTATGGGACTTATTTACCCTTAGATGAATTGATTCCATTAGTTGATGTGATGATGATGCTAAGGGTCCAACATGAGCGTCATGAAAATGAGGAAATGTTCTCAGAAGCTACT
>JBFLGC010000003.1:0-38395 GCA_041859945.1 Tetragenococcus sp. | reverse complement strand
CTGTTTCCAATTGATTGATGATGGTCGTGACGTCTTTACTTGGAATCGCAAAGCCCAAAAAATGAAGGCAACAGCGATCATCATGCACCCAGCTCCAGTCAATCGCGATGTTGAATTGGCCGATGAACTGGTGGAAGGCAAACAATCGCGGATTATTACGCAAATGCAAAACGGGGTTTATGTCCGTATGGCGATTTTAGAAGCGATATTAAACACTTTATAGGGAGGATGACAAGATGGATACATTGATTGAAAATGGGCGGATCCTGTCACATGACAACCAAACGATCCCAGCGAGCATTTGGGTCAAAGATGAGCGGATCCATGCCATCGGTGAATCTTTTGCAGCACAGGATTTTGACCAAGTACTGGATTGTAAAGGCCAATTGATCACGCAAGGTTTAGTGGACGTTCATGTTCACTTTAGAGAACCTGGCTTTACTTATAAGGAAACGATCAAAACCGGCAGTCTGGCGGCGGCCCGTGGTGGTTTTACGACGGTTTGTGCTATGCCAAATCTAGATCCTGTTCCTGATTCAGTAAGTCACTTTGAGCAAGTTCAAGCAATCATTGATAAAGAGGCTGTCATTCATGTGTTGCAATACGCTTCAATTACTGAAAAATTACGTAGCGAAGTTTTAGTCGATCAAGCAGGTTTAAGTAAAGCAGGTGCTTTTGCTTTTACCAATGATGGGGTCGGGGTCCAAACAGCTGGGACCATGTATCTAGCCATGAAACAGGCCGCCGCATTAAATAAAGCAATCGTGGCTCATACGGAAGACGAGTCTTTACTATTTGGTGGTGTCATGCATGCTGGGAAGCGTTCGGATGAATTAGGGCTGCCGGGCATTTTGAGTGTAACCGAATCGACCCAAATTGCCCGTGATTTACTCCTAGCTGAGGCGACAGGCGTCCACTATCACATTTGCCATGTCTCTACCAAAGAAAGCGTCCGCGTGATCCGTGAGGCCAAAGCAGCGGGTATTCATGTGACGGCTGAAGTATGTCCCCACCATTTGATTCTTTGTGACCAAGATATTCCCGGTGATGATGGCTTTTGGAAGATGAATCCCCCTTTACGAGCTAAAGCCGATCAAGCGGCTCTGATTGCCGGTCTTTTAGACGGGACGATCGATTGTATTTCGACCGATCATGCTCCCCATGGACTTGAGGAAAAGCAACAAAGTTTCCTGAAGGCACCTTTTGGGATCGTCGGCTCTGAATATGCTTTTGCCTTGATTTATACGCATTTTGTTAAAACGGGGATCTTCAGTTTGGAACAAGTGATCGACTGGATGGCGGTCAAGCCAGCAGAGATCTTTGGGATCCACACGGGACGCTTGGAGATCGGCCAAAAAGCTGATTTGGCAGTCTTTGATATCGATACATCTTATGTTGTCGATAATAACCAATTTCTCTCAAAAGGAAAAAATACGCCGTTTAACGGTTGGACGTTATATGGTGAGAACCTATATACCATGGTCGCTGGAAAATTAGTTTGGCAAAAAGGTAAGAAAGAGTAGGAGGGTTTTCATGAAACGCTGGTTGATATTAGAAGATGGGACTTGTTTTGAAGGAGAGGGGTTTGGAGCTCCTACCAATGTTTTTGGTGAGATCGTCTTTACCACAGCCATGACGGGCTATCAAGAAACGATCACTGATCAGAGCTACAACGGTCAGATCATCACCTTTACTTATCCAATGATCGGAAATTACGGGATCAATCGTGACGATTATGAATCGATCGCCCCGACCTGCAAAGGGGTCGTCGTCAAAGAACATGCGCGTCTGGCTAGTAATTGGCGCAACCAATTGACTTTAGCTGAATTTTTGAAACGCAAAAATATTCCTGGAATTGCTGGTATCGATACGCGGGCACTGACCCGTAAGATCCGTCAAAAAGGCACGATGAAAGCGAGTATCGTCGATCAAGAGACAGATTTTTCGCATGCTTTTGATCAATTGAAAGCCGCTGTTTTACCGACCAATCAAGTCGAGCAAGTTTCGACGACCAAACCCTTTCCTAGTCCGGGTGTCGGCCATAATGTCGTTGTTATCGATTTTGGTCTAAAGCATAGTATTATGCGCGAATTATCCAAGCATGATTGCAACTTGACTGTTTTACCCTACACCACAACAGCAGCCGAAATTTTAGAATTGGCTCCCGATGGCGTGATGTTGACCAATGGCCCTGGCGATCCCAAAAGTATCCCTGCTGCGGTCGCAATGATCCAAGGGATACAAGGAAAGATCCCACTTTTTGGTATTTGTCTGGGTCATCAACTGTTTGCGCTAGCGAATGGTTGTGATACCTATAAAATGCGCTTTGGACATCGGGGGTTGAACCATCCCGTCAAAGAGATCGCGACTGGCCGAATCGATTTTACCTCACAAAATCATGGCTTTGCCGTTGATCCTAAATCTGTGGATCAAAAAGAGTTGATCATAACCCATGTCGAAGTCAATGATAGCACGATCGAAGGATTGCGGCACCGCCGTTATCCTGCTTTTAGTGTGCAATTTCACCCCGATGCAGCGCCGGGACCGCATGATGCGGCACACTTGTTTGATGAATTTATTGAAATGATGGATGCTGGAAAGGAGCGTGACTAAGATGCCAAAACGGACCGATATCAAGAAGATCATGGTGATAGGCTCCGGTCCGATCGTGATCGGCCAAGCGGCTGAATTCGACTACGCCGGGACGCAAGCTTGTCTTTCTTTAAAAGAAGAAGGTTATGAAGTAGTTTTGGTCAATTCGAATCCGGCGACGATCATGACGGATAAAGAGATCGCTGATAAAGTTTATATCGAACCGATCACCTTTGAATTTGTTTCACGCATTTTGCGCAAAGAACGCCCAGAGGCTATTTTACCGACACTTGGCGGACAGACTGGCCTCAACATGGCCATGGAGTTAGCTAATTCAGGGATCTTGGAAGAGCTCGAAATCGAACTTTTGGGCACCAAACTTTCGGCCATCGATCAAGCAGAAGATCGCGATCTTTTCAAAAAGTTGATGGAAGAATTACACCAACCCATTCCCGAGTCTGCTATCGTCAATGCGACTGATGAAGCCGTTACATTTGCGGAAAAAATCGGCTATCCAGTCATTGTCCGACCGGCCTTTACGCTAGGCGGTACCGGTGGTGGTATTTGTGACAATGAGGAAGAATTACGACATATCACCGAAAATGGCTTAAAATTATCACCGGTGTCCCAATGCTTGATCGAACGTAGCATCGCCGGCTATAAGGAGATCGAATATGAGGTCATGCGCGATTCAGCTGACAATGCGATCGTCGTTTGTAATATGGAAAATTTTGACCCAGTTGGGATCCATACTGGTGACTCGGTCGTTTTTGCCCCAAGTCAGACGCTATCTGATCATGAGTATCAATTACTGCGAGACGCTTCTTTAACGATCATCCGCGCGCTTAAGATCGAGGGCGGCTGTAATGTCCAATTGGCCCTTGATCCGCATAGTTTTAACTATTATGTCATTGAAGTCAATCCACGGGTCTCACGGTCTTCGGCTTTAGCCAGTAAAGCGACCGGCTATCCGATCGCTAAAATAGCTGCTAAGATCGCGGTCGGCCTTACTTTAGATGAAATGAAAAATCCGGTGACGGAAACGACCTATGCCCAATTCGAACCGGCCCTAGATTATGTGGTCGCTAAGATCCCCCGCTGGCCCTTTGATAAATTTGAGAATGGCGATCGTATCTTGGGTACGCAGATGAAAGCGACGGGCGAAGTCATGGCGATTGGGCGTAATATCGAGGAGTCTTTGTTAAAAGCCATACGTTCTTTAGAAATCGGGACCTATCATTTAGAGATCTCTAGCTTTTCTGAAGTAAGTGACAATGTGCTGACAGAGAAAATGGTGAAAGCTCAAGATGATCGACTTTTTTATGTAGCAGAAGCGCTCCGGCGGGGCTATCCGATCGAAGAAATCGCTCAATTGACCAAAATCGATCTGTTTTTCTTAGATAAGCTCTGGCATATCGTGAAGCTAGAAAGAGCCTTAAAAAAAGCTCCGAAAAATCTCGAACTTTTAAAGATCGCCAAACAAAATGGGTTTACCGACCGTAAAATCAGCGACCTTTGGCAAGTCTCAGCGGATGAAATCCGCGCTTTTCGTAAGGAAAATGAACTTCTGCCCGTCTATAAGATGGTCGATACTTGTGCGGCCGAATTTGCATCCCAAACGCCTTATTTTTATAGTAGCTATGAATTTGAGAATGAAAGTCTAGTTTCTGATAAACCTTCTGTGCTCGTGCTGGGTTCTGGGCCGATCCGTATCGGTCAAGGTGTCGAGTTTGACTATGCCACGGTCCACTCGGTCAAAGCGATCCAAGCGTTAGGTTATGAGGCTATCATCATGAATAGCAATCCAGAAACTGTATCGACTGATTTTTCGATCTCAGATAAGTTGTACTTTGAACCGTTGACGACAGAAGATGTGATGAATGTCATCGATCTTGAACAACCACTTGGTGTCATTGTGCAATTTGGTGGGCAAACAGCGATCAATTTAGCAGCTGATCTAGCAAAGGCTGGAGTAAGCATTCTAGGAACAGCATTACAAGATTTGGATCGTGCCGAAGATCGAGATCTATTTGAACAGGCGCTAAAAGAACTTGCTATTCCACAACCACCGGGCGATACCGCCACGAACACCAAAGAAGCAGTAGCTATTGCTAAACGGATCGGCTATCCGGTCTTAGTGCGGCCCAGTTATGTTTTGGGTGGCCGGGCGATGGAGATCGTGGATAATCAAGCAGACCTTGAAGATTATATGAAAAATGCTGTCAAAGCTTCACCAAGTCATCCTGTTTTGGTCGATCGCTATTTAGTCGGTAAAGAATGTGAAGTCGATGCAATCTGTGATGGAACGACGGTACTGATCCCTGGTATTATGGAGCATATCGAACGGGCCGGTGTCCATTCGGGCGATTCAATGGCTGTTTATCCGCCGCAAAACTTTTCTAATGAGATCATTGCGACGATCACTGATTACACACGTAAATTGGCTCTAGGCTTAAATTGTGTTGGCATGATGAACATTCAATTTGTGATCCATGAAAAAAAAGTCTATGTCATCGAAGTTAATCCGCGGGCTAGTCGGACGGTACCATTTTTAAGCAAGGTGACCCAGATCCCGATGGCACAACTTGCTACCAAAGTAATCCTAGGCAAAAAGTTGACCGAGTTGGGTTATGCCGATGGACTTTACCCGCTGACTGAAAATGTCCATGTCAAAGCGCCAGTCTTTTCGTTTACAAAATTATTGAAGGTCGATACTTACTTAGGACCTGAAATGAAATCGACCGGTGAAGTGATGGGCTCAGATAAAAGTTTAGAAAAGGCTCTTTATAAGGCTTTCGAAGCCTCTGGCATGCATATTCCTGAGTATGGCTCGGTGCTATTTACGATCGCTGATGAAACCAAAGCAGAAGCCTTGCAACTAGCGAAGCGTTTTGAGGCACTAGGGTTTAGTCTGGTGGCCACGCATGGAACAGCTATTTTCTTAAGAGAAAATGGTCTGCATGTACAAGCAGTTGCTAAGGTCAATGATAACAGTAAAAAGACTGTCTTAGATGTGATTTCTGATGGTAGTATTCAACTGGTGATCAATACCATGGAAAAGAGTCGTCAAGACATTGCTCAGGATGGCTTTTTGATCCGTCGTGAAGCTGTCGAACATGGCGTGGCCTTATTGACCTCTTTGGACACCGCTGATGCGATCTTAAAAGTGATCGAGTCGCGTTCGTTTTCGACCCAAGCGATTTGATCAAAAAGGAGAGATCATGATGAAACAAGAAATGATGACCATCGTTTCACAAGTTCAATTAGCACCTCTGATTTATGCCCTGACATTGACCGGTGATCTAGTAAACGAGATGCATTCACCTGGACAATTTTTACACATCCGAGTGCCACGATCTGACCTGCTTTTACGACGACCGATCAGTTTAAATGCGATCGATCATTCTAAAAAAGAATGTCGGATCATTTATCGGATCGAAGGTGTTGGGACAAAAGCCTTATCAGAAATGCAAAAGGGCGATCGCTTAGATGTTTTAGGCCCTTTAGGCAATGGCTTTTCAATTGCTGACATCCCCAAAGGCGCAACTGCTTTTATCATAGGTGGCGGGATCGGTATCCCGCCTTTGTATGAACTCTCCAAACAGTTGCGACAAAAAGGGGTCAAAACGGTGCATTTTTTAGGCTTCACAACGAGTACTACGATGTATGCCGTGACTGACTTTGAAGAGCTTGGGCCTACTTTGGTAGCGACTGACGATGGCAGCTTTGGGAAATGCGGCAATGTCGGCAATCTATTACTTTCTTTTGAGCAAGTGCCTGATGTGGTTTTTGCCTGTGGGAATACGGGTTTACTAAAAACGACCGAACAGTTTTATGCTGAAAAAGTTGCCAATGTCCAATTGTCTTTAGAGGCGCGCATGGCTTGTGGGATCGGGGCTTGTTATGCCTGTGTTTGTCATGTAAAAGATGATGCTAGTGGCATAAAAAGTGTCAAAATTTGTGATGAAGGTCCGATTTTTAAAGCTGGAGAGGTGAGCTTATGACCAAGAAAAATTGCTTGGCAGTGAAGTTGCCCGGACTTACTTTGAAAAACCCTATCATGCCAGCGAGTGGTTGTTTTGGCTTTGGAAAAGAATTTGATCAGTACTATTCGCTCGATCGATTAGGGGCGGTCATGATCAAGGCGATCACGCCTGTTGCTCGTTTTGGTAATCCTACGCCGCGCGTAGCAGAGACTCCTAGTGGCATGCTTAATGCCATTGGCTTACAAAATCCGGGTTTAGAGGTTGCCATGACCAAGATATTGCCTGAATTGAACCAAGCCCACCCTGATTTACCTATCATCGCCAATGTGGCCGGCAGCTCGATCGACGATTATGTCGAGGTCGCCCGTGCCATCAGTCAAGCGCCTAATGTCAAAGCGCTAGAACTGAACATCTCTTGTCCGAATGTCAAAAAAGGTGGGATCACTTTTGGGACCGATCCAGTCTTAGCACAAAGTTTAACACAAGCGGTCAAAAAAGTATCTCAAGTCCCTGTTTATGTGAAATTATCGCCTAATGTGACCGATATCGTCGTTTTAGCAAAAGCGGTGGAAAGAGGGGGCGCAGATGGTTTTTCTTTGATCAATACGTTGTTAGGCATGCGCATCGATTTAAAGACAAGGCAACCGATCTTAGCCAACCAAACAGGAGGACTATCCGGTCCGGCGATAAAACCGGTGGCGATCCGCTTGATCCATCAGGTAGCTAAGATCAGTGAATTACCGATCATTGGTATGGGTGGCGTCATGACGGTCGATGATGTGTTAGAAATGTATATGGCCGGTGCCAGTGCGGTGGCAGTAGGGACTGCCAATTTTACCGATCCTTTTGCGTGTCCCAAGTTGATCGACCAACTTCCTATACGGATGCAAGAACTTGGGATCGACTCTTTAGAAACATTGATAAAAGAAATCAAGGAGGCTAAAAAATGATCGAACGTCCTATCATTGCTTTAGATTTTTCTACTAAAGTTGAAATCGTCCCTTTTTTAAAAAAATTTCCGTCTGAAGAATCTTTATTTGTCAAAGTCGGGATGGAACTTTTTTATCAAGAGGGGCCTGATATCGTCCGCTTTTTAAAAGCAAGTGGACACGATATTTTTTTAGATTTAAAGTTACATGATATTCCCAATACCGTTGAACGAGCCATGAAAGGTTTGGCACAATTAGGCGTTTCGTTGACCAATGTCCATGCCGCTGGTGGCAAAGAAATGATGGCAGCAGCCGTTTCAGGGCTAATAGCGGGAAGTAGCCAACAAAAAGTACCCCAGCTGATTGCAGTGACCCAGCTTACTTCCACTAGTCAAAAACAAATGCAAAGCGAACAGTTGATCGAAACGACTTTGATTGATAGTGTTTGCCATTATGCCCTTTTGGCACAGGCTGCAGGTTTAGACGGCGTGGTTTGCTCGGCTCTTGAGGCAACGGCTATCCATCAAAAGACAAGTGAAGATTTTATCTGTGTGACGCCAGGTATTCGACCTGATTTAGCGAAAATAGAAGATCAAAAACGTGTCGTGACGCCTTCTAAAGCTCGTGCACTCGGCGCCAATGCGATCGTTGTGGGACGTCCGATCACAAAAGCCCAAGATCCTTACCAAATGTATCGATCGATCAAAAAAGAATGGAGCGAAAAAAATGACAACTTTACAAACTGAAATCGCCAAAGACTTATTAGCTATTCAAGCCGTTTTTTTAAGTCCGCAAGACCCATTTACGTGGGCAAGCGGCATCAAAAGTCCGATTTATTGTGATAACCGGATCACAATGAGCTACCCAGCTGTCAGAAAGCAAATCAGTAAAGGCTTAGCAAAATTGATCGCGGCCCAATACCCAGAAGTCGAAGTCATCGCCGGTACGGCCACAGCTGGGATCCCGCATGCGGCTTGGGTAGCTGAACGACTGGATCTGCCCATGGTCTATATTCGTAGTAAAGCCAAAGATCACGGCAAAGGCAATCAAATCGAAGGCAAGATCAGGCCAGGACAAAAAATGGTCGTGATCGAAGACTTGATCTCAACCGGTGGTAGTGTCTTGGAAGCTTGTCAAGCGGCCCAAAGAGCAGGGGCTGACGTTTTAGGTGTAGTCGCGATCTTTACCTATGAACTTGAAAAAGGTGTCGAAAATTTTGAAAAAGCCGGTATCTCTTTGACGACATTGACGAATTATTCGACGTTGATCGAGACGGCCTTGCAACAAGATTATATCAAAAGAGAAGAGCTAGTTTTATTAAAAGAATGGAAAAAAGATCCTGAGCATTGGCAAGGATCCAAAGGGAAGTAAAAAAATGACCAATGAGGGTACGCTTTGGGATTATAATGGCAAGACAGGGCCTAAGTATTGGGCTCAATTAAATGATGAATTTGCACAAGCTGCCTGTTATCCTTATCAGGCACCGATCGCTTTGGACCATAAAGAATCGAGTAGTTATCAAAGTACCCTACGCTTTCATTATCAAAAAGCTGAATTTGAAGAAGTCATCCAGTTTCCTACGACACATTTAGTCCCGCAAGATAGTCGCAACTATATCGTGTTTCAAGAAGAAAAGTATTGGTTGACGGACATTCATTTCCATAAACCCAGTGAACATGTGATCGATGAGCAGCGCGAGAAAGTGGAATTTCATTTTGTTCACAAAAGTCGCTCAGGGAAAATTGCTGTTCTAGCTGTTTTATTTGAATTGACTTCTTTGAGATCAACTATTTTTAATGGTCAGACCAAGACGAGTTGGGATTTTAAAAGCAAGAGCCACAAGCTTGATCCTATAGCGTTCATGCCAGTACAAAAAACACATTTTCACTATACTGGTTCGCTAACGACACCACCGACAACAGGTCCGGTGCAATGGTTCGTCTTTGACCGACTGAGTCAAATGGATAAAGATTTTTTTGCTCAATTTGTTTTACAAGTCACTGAAAATGCGCGACCTTTACAAGATAAAAAGGATCGATCTGTTTATTTTGGAACGGTGAACAAAACTTTAAAATAGTGTTAAATATACAAAATAACCGTCCACTCAAGTTTTTGAAACAATGAGCGGGCGGTTATTTGATTTAGTCATGCTTTTAGCCTTTGGATCGTCGCTTCATGTGGCGTGACATAGTAAGTTTTTTGATTTTCATAGATGACATATCCTGGCTTAGCTCCATTTGGCTTATGAATGTGTTTGACTTGGACTAAATCGACAGGAACTTGGGCGGAATAGCGATATTTAGAAAAGTAAGCGGCTAGTTCAGCTGCCTCTAAAATGGTTTCCTCAGCAGGCGCATCACTTTTTATGATCACATGTGAGCCGGGAATATTTTTTGCATGGAGCCAATAGTCTGTTTTACGTGCTGTTTTGAGGGTCAAGCGATCATTTTGTAAATTATTTTTACCCACTAAAATTTCTGTTTGATCCGTGGCCACAAATTTTTCTGGTTGCGATTTGTGGACTTTCTTTTGCCTTTGCTTGGTTTGAACTTTAAGATAACCTTGTTCCGTCAACTCTTCACGAATATTAGGCAAATCTTCAGGCTCGGCTAATTCTAATTGTGATTGGACTGATTCCAAATAGTTTATTTCGGCTTGACTTTCACGAATTTGATCATGGACTAATTTGACAGCATTACGTAGCTTTTGATAGCGTTGGAAATATTTTTGCGCATTTTGACTAGGTGTCAAAGCAGGGTCTAAAGTGATTTTTAGCGGTCGATTTTCATCATAATAGTTGGCTAAGGAGACTTCATTTTTTCCCCGCGGTACTTCATGCATGAATGTCGTCAGTAATTCGCCTTTCTCACGATAAATCTCCGCACTTTCCGATTCTTTTAAAGTATTTTCACGTTTTTGTAATTTGTTTTGATTCCGTTTCAATTCATTCTCGACTTTACGTAGCAATTCATTGCCTTGTTGGCGTACACGATCACGTTGCGCTTTGTCATGGTAAAAATGATCGAGCAATTCACTCAGAGAAACAAAATTTTCAACGGTGATCGCCTGCTTTTCTAGATAATGATAAGTGATCGGTGTAAAAAATTCTTTGTTTTTGGTAGTAACGAAGGTCGGTTGTGGCGATTTCAAGCTAGCAAAGAATTGTTGCCAAGTTTTTAATTTGTCGTTTGGTGCCTCATTCAGACGATAAATCAATTCTTCAGCGGTATCACGACCTAAGCCTTGAAAGACTTGTTGCAAACTCTTGGCATTGAAGGGATCCAAATGCGCGAGCCTTTCGAACACTTGGGTATCAGTGGCTAAGAAAGGATTTAAACTGTCTTGTTTAGGTGGCACGATATAGTCAGCGCCTGGTAATAAAATGCGGTAGGTGTTTTGCGAACTACCAATATGTTTGATCGCATCAAGGATCTTACCGGTTTCTCGATTCATTAAGAGGATGGTGCTATGTCGTCCCATCAGTTCAACGATCAAAACCACAGTTTGCAAATCCCCTAATTCATTACGATGCTTGAAGTGAAAATGGATCACACGGTCATTGTCGATTTGCTCGATACTTTCTAAAATTGCTCCGTCTAAATATTTTCGCAGCATCATCACAAAATTAGGGGGAGTGTCTGGATTGATATAAGTCATGTTTGTCAACTGGACCCGCGCATAAGTTGGGTGAGCTGATAGCAATAATTTGTGATTTTTCCGTTCAGAACGTATCGTTAACACGACTTCATTGTCATAAGGTTGTTGGATTTTACTGATCCGGCCATTTTTTAAGGTTTGACTCAATTCATTGACCATCAAATGGGTGAAGACGCCGTCAAAAGACATATTTCATCCCTCGTTTCTATAATTTATACTCTTTCTATTATAGCGAAAATTTATGAAAAAGAAAACTGTGTACTAAAAAATATCGAGCTTAGATTACAATTCACGGCCGACTTTAAGTTAACGCTACACTACACAAATGTGGCTGCTACTGTCAGCCGTGGGACCGACTTGATCCTGAAGTCTCAAGTCTGTCAAGCTTTAAACGGGGACTAAACGCTAAAGCATCCAGTCCCCGTACCGAGTAGGTATTTTTCATCATCTACTCTGTCTCGCTATGCGAGCCGATCATAGTGATTCAAAACAATTCACATTGGCTCCTTTTTCACGTGACGTCACAGCCACATTCGTTACGTTTCGCTAGCATAAACAGATTGTTCGAGTAGATCAGTCATTCGGAAACTTGGATATATGAATCTTATTAAATGATATCCTCAAGTTTTACAAATATCATTTAATGCATGCACCAAGGAAAATGTCTCGTTGTTCGTAGACATTATTTAGCAGGAACCATATAGCACATAAATTTATTTTTATAAGAATCAAATAAATTTATATGAAACGTAGAGATTGACTTGCGAAATCATTGTGTTAAGAATTCAATGTGAATTACGCCCAGTGAGCACTTTAGTGGTTACTAGGCGTTTGAAGCTTGAAAGGTGTGAGACTTTAGGCTCACGACGGTTCCACGGCTGACTGTAAGCAAGCCAATTTCGTAGTGTAGCGGCTGATTCAGCCGAGAATTGCAACATCAAATATAAGAACTTGTGGTTCTGGTCTTGACGAATGATAGAAAAAATTGCTAGTATATGATATAAGTTAAAATGTTGATCAAAGCAGGTGCTTTAAATGAAAAATACAAATAATTGGACCGAAAAAGTTAAACGAAGTGTTCGTAAGGGATGGGATACCTTCGTCGATACTGTTTACGCCGATCAAAAGAAAACCATGATCTATTGTATTGGTGGTTTAGTTGTGGTTTGTTTAGGGACTTTTCTTGTGATGAAGACCAATACTTCGATTCGTGCCCAACAGATCAATAATATCACGTACAATGATTTTACAACTGGGAAAGTCAAATCCTTGGATTATAAAACGGAAGATGAAACGATCAAAAAGAAAAATGCAATATCAGTCATGTTTTCAAAACCACATGGCAAAGATTATCAAGCGATAAAAACTTTGGTGACCGAAAAAGACAGTGAATTGAATCGTAGTTTTTATTATTACCCGATCGTCTATAATACTGATAGTATCGCTCAAAAATATGATATCGATCCTAACAAGATCACTTTTATCTTTTTTGAAGAAGGTAAAGAAAAAAATCGTTTTACTTATGAGGAAATGAGTACGCCTGAAATCAGCTTTATTCCGGAAATGAATCGCCTGCCGATGTGGAATATTAACGAAAAATCAGCAAATTCTGAAAATTAGTCAAAAATAAGGTTGACGAATAAAATAAAATGGCGTATGATAGCACTAAATTAAAAACAAAGGAGATTTCTGTCATGACTAAATACTTCACTCATTCAAATTGGCAAAGCTGGCGTAGTTAGTTGTATGGACAGATTTCTTTTCTGTAGATACAACTTTTTAGAGTACATTCTAAAACTTGTATCTATGTCGGAATAAATGAATTCAAACCGCATAGAACACTATGCGGCTTTTGTTATATCCAAAAACAGTTGCCATGTGCAGCTGTTTTTTATTTTAAAGGAGAAAGAGGAGATAAAGATGAAAAACAAAGGACTTATAGCGACACTTATCGTATTAGGGGTTGTTTTAGTAGGAGCGTTTGCTTTTGAGATGGGGCAAAAAAAAAGTGAGGAACCAGCTGCGGCTGATGAGAGCAAAACAGAGATGAAGACGCTAGGTGTTTTACAATTTGTCAGCCACCCAGCCTTAGATACGATTTACCAAGGCGTTTTGGATGGTCTGAAAGAAAATGGGTTTGAAGAAGGTAAGAATCTAAAAATGGAATATCAAAATGGTCAAGCTGATCAAAGCAAGCTAGCTACGATGAGTGAACAGCTGGTTAACGAAAAAGCGGATGTTTTAGTAGGCATCGCAACTCCTGCTGTCCAAGCTATCGCCAATACCACCAAGGACATCCCAATCGTCATGGGCGCTGTCACTGATCCAAGCAGCGCGGGTTTAGTCCAAGATTTGGAAAAACCTGAAGGAAATATTACCGGCGTTTCCGATAAAGCACCAGCAGATAAACAAATTTTATTGGGCACGCAATTATTACCAGATGCGAAAACGGTGGGCATGCTGTATTCCTCGACCGAAGATAATTCTAAATATCAAGTTGAAGAAGCTAAAAAAGCGGCCGAAGAGCTAGGTTTGACGGTCAAAGAATATGCCGTTCCTTCTAGTAATGAGATCGCTCAAACCGTTCAAGTAATGAGCGAACAAGTGGACTTTATCTATATTCCCTTGGATAATACCATCGCCAATGCCATGCCCACGGTAGTGAATGAAGCGAACAAAACAAAAACTGCGATCATCACTTCTGTAGATACCATGGTCGAACAAGGCGGCTTGGCAACAGTTGGGGTCAACCAATATGATCTCGGTGTAAAAACTGGCGAAATGGCAGCTAAATTGCTCAAAGGTGAAGCAACAGTCGCTGACTTGCCTGTATACACTTTTACTGAAGGTGAAACGATCATTAACACCGAACAAGCAAAATTATTAGGGATAAAAATTCCCGCCGATATTTTACAAGAGGCGACAGAAGTTGGAGGAGAAGAAGAATGATCATTTCGTCGATCGGACAAGGTTTTCTATGGAGTATTTTAGGCTTAGGGGTCTTTATGACTTATCGGATCTTAGACTTTCCAGATATGACAACAGAAGGCTCTTTCCCATTAGGCGGAGCCGTCTGCGTCACTGCAATCACTCACGGCGTACCACCGATCTTGGCAACTTTGTTAGGAATCTTAGCCGGTATGGTGGCAGGACTTGTCACCGGGCTTTTATATACGAAAGGCAAGATACCGGTCATTTTATCAGGAATTTTAGTGATGTCTTCGTTGAATGCGGTCATGTTATTTGTCATGAAGTCACCGAACACCTCTTTGTTGCATCAACCTAATTTATTTGTTTCGTTAGCAAAACTCCAATTACCTGATCATTTTGATACGGTTTTGATCGGTTTGATTGCTGTAACTATAGTCATCACCTGTTTATATTTCTTTTTTAATACCGATTTTGGTCAAGCCTACATTGCCACAGGTGACAATGAACAAATGGCTAAATCATTGGGTATTAAAACCGATAAGATGAAAATCATCGGCTTGGTTGTTTCAAACGGTGTGATTTCGCTTTCTGGTGCTCTTATCGCGCAAAACGATGGTTATGCTGATGTCAGTAAAGGGATCGGCGTGATCGTGATCGGTTTGGCGGCGATCATTATTGGAGAAGTTCTTTTTGGCGAGTTGAGCTTTTTTGAACGCTTGTTAGCGATCGTGGTAGGGAGCATCATCTATCAATTATTGATCCTCTTTGTGATC
Organism: Tetragenococcus sp.; assembly: GCA_041859945.1. Classification (GTDB taxonomy): domain Bacteria; phylum Bacillota; class Bacilli; order Lactobacillales; family Enterococcaceae; genus Tetragenococcus. The sequence continues at coordinate 23,527 of JBFLGC010000003.1, read as the reverse complement.
CGCATTGGCTTAGATACGACCTATCTAAAATTTTTCTCAGCACTAGTGTTGGCGATCTGTCTATTGATCCCACGTTTTAAAGAACAACTTGGCGGAAAAACCAGAAGCACAAAGGAGGAAAAGTAGATGGCACTTTTAGAAATCAAAAATGCTAGCAAGATTATCAGTAACGGTGCCAGTGAAACCAAAGTCTTATTAAACGATATCAACTTAAAAATTGAACCCAGTCAATTTGTCACTGTTTTGGGAGGCAATGGTGCGGGGAAAAGTACGCTTTTCAACACGATAAGTGGCAATCTAAAATTGACAACTGGGCAAATTTTTTTACGCAACAAAGAGATCACGACCCTTTCTGAAGAAGATCGCGCTGGTTTTATTTCACGGGTTTTTCAAGATCCGAAAATGGGGACGGCACCGCGTATGACGGTAGCCGAAAATCTTTTGTTAGCTTTAAATCGAGGTAAAAAGAGACGTTTGAAGCCGAGAAATTTAGCACCAAAATTAGATGAATTCTACGAGTTGTGCCGGCAAACGGAAAATGGACTCGAAGAAAAGCTGGATACTCCGACCGGTGATCTTTCAGGAGGACAACGTCAAGCACTGAGTTTACTGATGGCAACCTTGCATACGCCCGAGCTACTTTTACTAGATGAACATACGGCTGCCCTTGATCCGAAGACAGCTAAAAAGCTAATGGAAATGACTGCTGAAAAAATCGCTGAACAACAATTAACTTGTTTGATGATCACTCATCGTATGGAAGATGCTTTAAAATATGGCAATCGCTTGATCGTGATGCAAAAAGCTGAAATTATCCAAGATTTAAATGAGACCGAAAAAAAACAGCTGACCATGAATGATCTATTGCACTTTTTCGAAGAAGTCCTGTAAAAGGTGAGCAAGGATTTTTGAGTGCGTTATACAATTCACGGACAAATTTGAGCTGACGCTACACTGCACGAATGTGTCCACGGCTGACCTTAAGCAAGACAATCTCGTAGTGTAGCGACTGATTCTGCCGTGAATCGTAACGTTGAAAAAAGCAAATAAATAAAAATTTGAAAAAGGTGTTGACAATTTTCTGACAAAACTTTATACTAAATTCAATCTTAACTCAACTAGGAGTGATTCAAATGCTTTCAAGGCGAAAATCACAATTGAATCGTTATTACTTTAGCTATTTTAGGTAGTTTGTATTCATGGTAAGCATGGGTACAAACAGAGCGTTTGTATCTATGATGGCTAGGGGATTTTGTTGAGGAAAGCCACATAGAGTGAAAATCTATAGTGGCGAAGTAAAAATCAATCTTTATTTGTTCTTGAATTTCAAGACACCCACTGTAGAGTGATCGATTCTTAGTGGGTGTCTTTTTATATTGAAAAGGAGCGTGAAAATGAAACCGACCGAAATCAGTGGATCCACTCGTTTAGCGGGTTTTATCGCTGATCCAGCTAAACACAGTCTTTCACCATGCATGCATAATCTAGCTTTTGAGCTGACGCATATCGATGCGGTCTATCTGGCTTTTACTGTACCTAAGAACGATCTGAGCGATGTCGTTCAAGCAATACGTACCTTTGATATGCTAGGCGTCAATATTTCGATGCCACATAAAGTGGCCGTGATCGATCAACTTGATGAACTGTCAGATGAGGCAAAATTGATTGGTGCCGTCAATACGATCGAAAATCAAAAGGGGTATTTGATCGGACATAATACAGACGGCATAGGATTCATGGCTAGTTTGAGAGCAAATGGTATCAACTATCAAGGCAAAACGATGACGGTCTTAGGTGCAGGTGGAGCTGCCACCGCGATCGTTTGTCAAGCAGCTTTAGCAGGCGTTCAGACGATCCATGTTTTTAATCGACCTAGTCCTCGATTTGAAAAAATGCAAGCAAAGATCAGCCAAATCACTGAAATTTCAACTTGTCAAATCGATTTGAGGGATTTTGCGGAGGCTGAAAGATTAAATCAGGCCATCGCGGCATCAAAAGTTTTAGTAAATTGTACGAATGTCGGTATGGATGGCAGCCATTCACCGATCACAGATTTTCAAGCCATAAACAGTGAGACGGTGGTCTATGATATCATCTACCAGCCACGGCAAACTCCCTTTTTAAAAGCAGCTCAAGCTCGCGGCGCAAAAACTTTTAATGGCCTTGGTATGCTTTTATATCAAGGAGCCACGGCGTTTAAGATCTGGACTGGCAAAGACATGCCAGTTGATCAAATTTATCCTGTATTAGCAAACAAATAAAGTGTAAGAAAGAGGCAGAAACTTATGATCATTATTATGAAACCAGAAGCAACCAAGAAACAGATCGATGTCGTCTTAGACCGGATCGACGAAATCGGATTGAATGTCCAAATCAACCGGGGGAGTGAACAAGTTGTCTTGGGCTTGATAGGCGATACGCGCCATGTGCAAGATGTCGCTTTCCAAAGTTATGAAGGCGTCGATCGAACGGTCCGTATTTCCAATACCTATAAATTGACTTCACGTGAATTCCACCCTCAAGATACCGTTGTCGATGTGGATGAGGTCAAGATCGGTGATGGCAGTTTTGTGACTATGGCGGGACCTTGCTCGATCGAAGGTTTAGATCAGATCCGCGAGACGGCGCGGATGGCCAAAGCTGGTGGCGCCAAGATCTTACGTGGCGGCGCCTACAAGCCACGGACTTCGCCTTATGCTTTCCAAGGTCTTGAAGAAGAAGGTTTACGATATATGCGGCAAGCAGCTGATGAATATGGTTTGAAAGTCATCACAGAAGTCATGGACATCGAACATCTTGATGTGGTCGCTGAATATAGCGATATTTTACAAATCGGCGCCCGCAACATGCAAAACTTTAAATTATTGGCTGCTGCTGGTAAGACTGGTAAACCGATCGGCCTCAAACGTGGTATTGCCGGCACTATCGATGAATGGTTGAATGCGGCCGAATACATCGCCGTTTCTGAAAAGAGCCCGGTGATCTTCATTGAACGCGGTATCCGGACTTATGAAACCAAGACCCGCAATACCTTTGATCTAAGTGCTGTGCCTTTGATCAAAAAATTGAGTCACTTCCCGATCATTGTCGATCCAAGTCATGGGACCGGTGTCTGGGACTTGGTAACGCCTATGGCTCGTGCCGGCGTGGCAGCAGGGGCTGATGGTCTGATCGTTGAGATCCATCCTGATCCAGCTAAAGCTTGGTCTGATGGTCCCCAATCACTAAATGAAGCCAATTACCTGAAGATGATGAAAGAAGTCAACATTTTAGTAGAAGCGATGCAACAAATCAAAGGAATAGAGGCGCAAAGTAAATGAAGCTACGAGTTGATTTAAAAGATCATGCCTATGAGATACAAATCGTTCGTGATGGCTTAGCAGACTGCGGGCAATGGGTAGCTGATTTATGGGAACCCCAAAGAGTAGCGGTCATATCCGATAGTAATGTGGCTGTTTTGTATGCTGAAAAAGTGGTAGCATCTTTAAAAAAAGCTCATTTTGATCCTATTCTTTTGGTCGTTCCTGCTGGCGAATCGAGTAAATCATTTACGCAAGCCATCAAACTTTATGATGCACTAGCTGAAGCTAATTTTACAAGAAGTGATGGCATTATTGCCTTAGGTGGTGGTGTGATCGGTGACTTGGCCGCTTTTGTCGCTTCGACCTACATGCGCGGAATTCATTTCTTACAAATCCCGACTTCGCTTTTAGCACAAGTAGATTCTAGTATTGGCGGGAAAACGGCCGTCAATACGGATAAAGCCAAGAACTTGGTCGGTACCTTTTCTCAACCTGAAGGGGTGTTGATCGATCCAAATGTGTTGTATACTTTAGAAGATCGCATTTTACAAGAGGGCATCGCTGAGATCATTAAATCAGCAGCGATTGCTGACCATGTGCTATGGGAATTATTAGAAACTTTAAAAGATGAATTTGAATTACGTGATCGAGCCGAAGAAATCATTTTGCCAACGTTAAAAATCAAACGAAAAGTCGTAGAAGCCGATGAATTCGATACCGGCGAGCGCTTGATCTTAAACTTTGGTCACACGATTGGGCATGCTTTAGAGCGTACGGCAGGTTATGGAACGATGAGTCATGGCGAAGGGGTAGCAAGAGGCATGTTGCAAATTTCCCAACATGCCGAAACAAGCGGTCAAACACCTGTTGGCACGACCGCTCAATTGGCAGAAATGATCCACCGTTTCCACATTCAAATGCCTACTATAGAGCAAAATAAAGCGGCCATTTATCAAGCGATTTTGCATGACAAAAAAGCCCGCGGCAAGCAATTAAAGATCATTTTATTAGAAAAGATCGGCCAGGCTAAGATCGTGACGATCCCGATCGAAGCGATCCAAGAATTTTTATAAAATTTTAAAGGAGATGATAGGATGCGCTACATAACGGCAGGAGAATCCCATGGACCTGAACTTACCACGATCATTGAAGGAGTGCCAGCAGGAATGCCTTTGACTGCGGAAGATATCAATATAGAATTGGCTAGACGTCAAGTCGGGTATGGTCGCGGGGGCCGCATGATCATCGAAAAAGATCAGGTCAAAATCACTTCTGGTATCCGCCACGGGAAAACGTTAGGTTCACCGATCACTTTAGTTGTGGCCAACAAGGATTGGAAAAATTGGCAAACAGTCATGAGTATTGAAGATGTAGCTGAGAAGGATAAAAAACTGCGTCAAGTCGTGCGTCCGCGACCGGGCCATGCCGATTTAGTCGGGGGCATGAAATATCATCACCAAGACTTGCGCAATGTTTTAGAACGTTCCTCAGCCCGCGAAACGACGATGCGTGTCGCTATCGGTGCTGTAGCCAAAAAACTTTTGAGCGAACTAGGAATCATAGTTGCCGGTCATGTGGTCAAATTAGGTGGGATCACGACAAGTGTCCCAAATAAGATCACTTTAGCTGAAATCAAAGAAAAGGCTGAAAAATCAGATGTACGAGTGGTCGATCCTACTATTGAAGATAAGATGCGACACTTAATCGATGAAACCAAAAGAAATGGCGATACCATAGGCGGTACGGTCGAAGTATTAGTTGGTGGTGTCCCAGCTGGTTTAGGGAGCTATGTGCAATGGGATAAAAAACTCGACGGAAAAATCGCCCAAGCCGTTGTCAGCATCAATGCCTTTAAAGGGGTGGAATTTGGCGTTGGTTTTAAGGCTGCCGATTTACCGGGCTCTAAAGTCATGGATGAAATCATTTGGGATGAAACCAGGGGCTATACACGTCGCACCAATAATTTAGGCGGTTTTGAAAGTGGGATGACCAATGGCGAACCGATCGTGGTCCGAGGTGTCATGAAGCCGATCCCGACTTTGTATAAGCCTTTGCAAAGTATCGATATCACGACCAAAGAACCCTATAAAGCTAGTGTCGAACGCTCCGATAGCACCGCCGTTCCAGCAGCCTGTATCGTCTGTGAAAATGTGGTCGCTACGGTGGTCGCAGAAGAGATCCTAGAAAAATTTTCTAGTGATTCTTTTGAGGAACTAGTCCAAGCTGTTGCTAACTATCGTAACTATTTAAAACAATACTAAAAAGTGAGGGAAGAAAATGCAAGGAAATGTCTTCATTGTTGGCCTAGGTCTGATCGGGTCTTCGCTTGCAGTTTGTTTAAAAAAAGCTCATCCTGATTTGAAAATAAATGGCTGGGATCGATCTGAAAAAACCTGTCGTTTGGCAAAAGAGGCTGTCATAGTCGATGAGATCCCCGCGTCATTTGCAAAAGGAGCGCAAACAGCTGATTATATTTTCTTAGCTGTTCCAGTAAAAACAGCCATTGCGTATCTGGATCGCTTGGAAAACTTACCTTTACAAAAAAATGTTTTAGTGACGGATACTGGTAGTACGAAACAAGAAATCATGACTGTCAGTGCAACTCATTCATTCGATTTTATCGGTGGTCATCCCATGGCAGGTTCGCATAAATCTGGTGTCACTGCAGTCGATCCCAAATTATTTGAGAATGCTTTTTACATCTTTACTTTGCCTAAAAATAAAAAAGTAGCGCTACGTGTGAAAGAATTGGAAGAACTTTTAAAAGGGACTCATGCGAAATATGTCCATCTTTTACCTGAGACTCATGACCAGATCACGGGCATGTTCAGTCATTTACCGCATATCATCGCCGCAAGTTTGGTCAATCAAGGCGACTTATTCGATCAAAATCATCCCGATGCCTCACGACTTGCGGCGGGTGGTTTTCGCGATATGACACGGATCGCTTCTTCAGACCCAGTGATGTGGACCGATATTTTATTGAGTAATCGGCTTGTCATCCTAGACTTGATCCAAAAATGGCAAAGTGAAATGACACAGGTCGCCAAGTGGATAGACGAAGCTGATAAAGGCGCAATTTACGCTTTTTTCGAACAAGCGAAAGATACGCGCGACCATCTACCCGTCGATCATATTGGAGTGATCCCAGCTTTTTACGATCTTTTCGTTGACGTGCCGGATTATCCAGGTGTCATTGCGGAAGTGACGACGGTCTTAGGCCGAGCTGGGATCTCTTTGATCAACCTAAAGATCTTAGAAACCCGTGAAGATATCATTGGTGTTTTACAGATCAGCTTTAAAAATGGCGCAGATTTGAGAAAAGCGAAAGAATGTATCGAAAGACAGACCGACTATCATTGTCGTCTGATATAGGAGGTTTTTATGCAATTAACACAGGCAACATCATTAAATGGGACGATCACAGTCCCTGCCGACAAATCAATTTCCCATCGTAGTGTCATGTTTGGTGCGATCGCCCATGGCACAACACGGATCCATAATTTTTTGCGAGCTGAAGATTGTTTGAGTACTTTACATGCTTTTACTTCGCTTGGTGTGGCGATCAGTGATGAACAGGGAGTACTTACGATCGACGGAAAAGGATTTGAAGGACTAACTTGCCCTAAAAGTCCGATCGATGTCGGCAATTCTGGGACCACGATGCGTTTGCTGATGGGGATCTTAGCCGGATGCCCTTTTGAAACGACTTTATATGGTGATGATTCTTTGAACAAAAGGCCGATGAATCGCGTCATTGAGCCCTTGAAAAAGATGGGAGCGGCCTTTGTTAGTCAAGAGGATAAAGGACTAGCACCGATCACGATCACAGGCACGACCGATCTTGTAGCGATCGATTACCAAATGCCCGTTGCCAGTGCTCAAGTCAAATCGGCTATTTTATTTGCGGCTTTACAAGCACAGAAGACCTCGCATGTTTCCGAAAAAACTTGCTCGCGTAACCATACCGAAGAAATGATCCAACATTTTGGCGGAAAAATTGCCGTTAATGGAAAAGAAATCAGTTTGACCGGACCACAAAATCTACATGGCCGCGATGTGATCGTTCCTGGCGATATTTCTTCCGCGGCCTTTTTCTTAGTCGCTGGTACGATCGTTAAAAATAGTTCTCTGATTTTAAAAAATGTCGGGGTCAATCCGACCCGGACCGGGATTTTAGACGTCCTTGAAACGATGGGAGCGTCCGTACAATGGTTGTCTTATGATAAAGAAAATCAAGCCGCGGATTTAAAAGTCACGACGGCTGATCTAAAAGCGACTAAAATAGCAGGTGAGCTGATCCCACGCTTGATCGATGAGCTACCTGTGATCGCACTCCTTGCTACGCAAGCTCAAGGGACTACGATCATTTCTGATGCCCAAGAGTTAAAAGTCAAAGAAACCAATCGGATCGATGCTACTGCAGAAGAATTACAAAAAATGGGAGCTGATATCACGCCGACTGAAGATGGGTTAGTCATTAATGGACCGACACCGCTTCATGGTGCGCATGTTTCTAGTCGCGGGGATCATCGGATCGGAATGATGTTACAAATCGCCGCACTCATTGCCAATGGATCCGTCGATTTGGAAAAACCAGAGGCGATTGCCATTTCTTATCCGAGCTTTTTCAATGATATCGATAGCTTGCTAGCCAAAAGGGATGAGTGATATGGATCATCTGATACTGATCGGTTTTATGGGGGCAGGAAAGACCACGATCGGAAAATTATTAGCAAAAACGACGGACTTACCTTTTATAGATTTGGATGAACGACTGGAAAAAGAATTAGAAATGTCGATCAATGATTACTTTGTGACTTTTGGTGAGCCCAAGTTTCGCACTAAAGAAAGTCAGTTGTTAGCTAGACTCAGTCAAACCAGTGGTATTGTAGCGACTGGCGGTGGGATCGTGACCAATCCCCAAAATCGTCTTCTCTTAAAAGAAGCACATGTTGTTTATTTAAAAACAGATATTGATGAATCGATCCAGCGCCTGAAAGAAGATACCCAAAACGTTCGACCTTTATTCATCGAAAAAACAGAAGTACAACTTCGTGATCTTTATTTATTACGACGACCTTGGTATGAAGAAAGCGCCCAGATCCACATCGAAACAACTGGAAAAACTCCTCATGAAATTGTAAAGGAAATCTTGGCAAAGGAGAAAGAATCATGAAATTTGGTTATCTTGGTCCCAAAAATTCATTTTCATTTGAAGCTGCAAGTAAAATCGTAGCAGAAGAAAACACGGTTTCCTATCCGTCGATCCCATTGTGTATCCAAGCCTTGAAAAAGCAACAGATCGATCGTGCGGTCGTTCCCATTGAAAATTCTTTGGAGGGCTCGGTACACGCAACGATCGACAGCTTATTTTATTTGAAAGCTACCTATGTAGTCGGTGAAATCGTTCTACCCATCCGACAACAGCTCATGGGACTACCAGGTGTGGATCGACCGACGAAGATCATGTCTCATCCACAAGCGTTGGCGCAATGCCAGACTTTTTTGGAGCAAAGCTATCCTAAAGTACCTATAGAAGCGGTCAGCTCAACGACTACCGCTGCTGCCTATGTTGCTTCTCATCCCGAAGAGGCCGTTTTTGCCATTGCTTCTAAAAAAGCGGCCCAAGAATTTGGCCTTAAGCTCTTGTTTGAAAATATCCAGGATAATGATCTGAATCAAACGCGTTTTTGGCTTTTGTCTAATGACAAAGGCAGCAATTTACCGCCAGCTGAAACTTCCTTGAAGCAAACTTTATTTATTACCCTACCTGAAAACCAACCTGGAGCTTTACATGCCGTGCTTTCTGCTTTTGCTTGGCGATCGATCGACCTTAGTAAAATCGAATCACGGCCACTAAAAACCAGTTTAGGAGAGTATTTTTTCATTGTTGATCTTGTGATCGACGAAAATCAGTCGCTGATCAATTACGCTATTCAAGAAATCACTCAATTAGGTGGGCAGGTCCAAGATCTGGGGGCTTATCCGATCGTGACCATCGGTTGAGGATATGCAGAAGTTTGAGAATTTCTTTATCTTTACAACATTGCTTTATTTCCTTCTCAGTTTAGTTTAAACTGAAGAGGAAATATTTTTGTTGGAGGAAAATTAGATGAGTCGAATGGACCGTTACCATAAAGATAAAGACGAAATAAAAAAGACTGATGTTTTTGCTAGACGACAACTTGAGCATACTAATCAAACGGATCATGACGAAATTGATCCTTACAATAATGAAACTGAGGATTCCTTTAATAGAGAACAAGACTATGGACGAAATGTACACTATGAACAACAAGCGCCCCTCGAACCTAAGCCAAAGAAGACAAAAAAACGCAAAAAGAAAAAACATCGCATCGTATGTTTTCTTTTGAAATTATTGATTTTATTGATTGCTTATTCTGGTATTGCCTTTATGATTGGCCAACAAGTAGCTAAAAAAGAAGGCGGCCAACAAGAGACCGAAACTTTTTCAGGAACAGCCTCTGCAAGTGGTGCCCACAATATTTTACTACTAGGTAGCGACAGTCGTGAAGGGGAAAATTCACGTGCGGATGCGATCATGGTCTTGCAACTAGACGGGCCTGCTAAAAAACCGAAGTTGATTTCTTTTATGCGCGATAGCTTAGTTTCGATCCCGGAAGTGGGGGACACCAAGCTAAATGCAGCTTATGCTTACGGTGGTGCTGAACTAGTTAGACAAACTTTATCCCAGAACTTTGGAATCGATAGTCAATACTATACAATGGTCGATTTCCGATCTTTTGAAAAAGTGATCGATACCCTTTTTCCAAAGGGAGTGTATATCGATGCTGAGAAAGATATGAGTGACTATTTGGAAGTTGCGATCAAAAAAGGGCCTCAATATATGGATGGACTGACATTATTGCAATATGCTCGTTTTCGTATGGATGAGGAAGGAGATTTTGGCCGCGTTCGTCGGCAGCAACAGGTCATAAATGCGATTTTTAGCGGCATGAAAAATCCCTTGACGCTTTTAAAACTCCCTTATGCTGCGGGGAAAGTGATGGGGTATGCTGCTACTGATTTATCACTGGGCTTTTTGTTAAAAAATATCCCTTCTCTGATAAAAGGGACGAGTGGCATTGATCGCTTAAGTGTCCCTGTCGATGATTCCTGGTCTTACGGGACGACTTATGATGGAGCGAGCGTCCTTATCGTCGATACGGATACGAACCGAGCTTCTATCCAAAGTTTTTTGGAAAAATAGTCGCTGAGGGGTGCTAGACCAAGAGCCCAGACTAAACTCAAGCTTTATTTTTTTAAAGGAGTATGGTAAATTGATAGTAATGTGTGAAATCGTGTGAAGTGAGGGTCAGTTTTTATGAAAATAGCAATTGTTACAGATAGTACAGCTTTTCTACCAGAACGGATAAAAAATCATCGTGATTTATCAGTGATCCCGATTCCAGTGATCCTAAATGAGAAATTATATAATGAAGATATCGATATCAAAGCAGACGAATATTATGATCTATTAAAACAAAGCAAAGAATTTCCGACAACTTCTCAACCATCGATCGGTGAAGTATTGACTTTGTACCAATCCTTAGCCGATAAAGGGTATGAAACCATCATCAGCATCCACTTGTCAGCAGGCATTTCAGGCTTCGTTCGTAACTTAGATACTATTAAAGATTCGATCGATGGTGTCAAGGTCTATCCTTATGACTCTAAGATCACTTCGATGCCAATGGGACATATGGTTGAGGCCGCTTTGGATATGGTCAACCAAAATGCAAGTGTAGAAGAAATCATCGACCGCCTAGATATCATTCGGGATACGACATATGCTTATTTGATCGTCGATGATCTGCAAAATCTTGTTCGCGGTGGGCGTCTGACAAATGGGGCTGCTCTCGTTGGTGGACTTTTGAAAATCAAACCTATTTTAGATTTTGAAGATGGTAAAATCGTCTTATTTGAACGCATCCGCTCTAGCAAAAAAGCTTTCAAGCGCGCCGAAGAGGTGATAGGCGACCGTGTCAAAGAAAATCCTCGACCAGTTATCATTTACGTGATCCATGGTAATAATTTAGCAGTTGCAGAAGAGGAGAAGAAACATCTTCAAAAAAAATTCCCGGGTACACCGATCGAAATCGGGCATTTTGGTCCAGTCATCGGAACGCACTTAGGTGAAAAAGCTGTAGGCTTAGCTATCACGACATTATAATCATAAATAGAATCAATTAAAACCCACGGAGAATTATCTGTGGGTTTTAATTTTCAGATAATAGATTACCGTATAAATATTATGTAAACTAAAGTAGAAAAATAAAATACTTTTTAAAAGTAATCGGATCGATCAATTCTAACTTGAACGTGCTGAAATGGTCATGAAAATGATTGCAGAGGCTAATCTTGAGATCGGTGAGCTGGTTCGATCGATCATGAATGAATATCTTTGTTTTCTGGTTCCTAGCAAAACTGACACGAATAAACGTCGCTGGATGGTTTGGGGTTTCTGGTCAAATTTTTTAGGCAATGTATCAGGCGCTAAGTTGAACATGCAGCCCTTAGAAAAAACTGTGGAACGCACTAAAAAAATGGATCGAACATCAAGCTTGTGTGAGCCTGGCGATCTTAGATGAATGTTTTAATGATTCCGGTTAGTGTTAGTATTTTAGAGGTTTGGTCGAAGATGGACGGTCAAAAATGAAGAAATAACATAAGCAGATGATCGAAACTTTCAAAAACCAGGGTGTAAAACATTCTATGTAACTTTGTATAATATATATTATGTAAACTAGAATTAGATATTTTATCTAATTCTAGTTTATTCACTTTAGTCATCTCCTCCTACTTTTTTTAAACCTGATGCAATACACTTGTCACTTAGCTCATCTTTTGGTAGCTCATCAATAGAAATGGAAAATATTTGAGCCAACTGGATCAAATATTTTCCATTTAGAGATTGATTGTCGTGATACAAATAGTTTCTTGGCTAATTCTGACGGAGATAATCCGCGCTTGATTCTTAACGCCTGCAATTGATTGCTAATCACATGATTTCACCTCCCCAATATCTAATAATTATATTATACGCAGATGATAATTATTTGTATTGTTGAATAAAACGATTTTTTATCACTTGATTTAGAAACCGATTTCTAAAAGGGCAACCTTACTAAAAAAAAGAAGTATTTTTTGGGTTGACGCCATCCATTCGACAGGCTAGTCCAACAAAAGAGAACTTTTCGCACTTAATGAAGCAATATACCCTTTAAATAACCCCCCTTTTTACACTTTAAATGTTTTCTTTAAACGTTTCAAAATATTTATGAGTAAGAATTGTTTTGACAAAAAGATTGCATTTTTACGACCCAATATGCAGCAACATATCCACATGTTTCTTTGGTTCTTTAAATAAAAACTCACAGTGCCTACAGCCTTCTTTAATAATCAATCGGCAATTTTCATATTTCTTAATTACAGGTATACATATTTTAGCTTTTTCTTTCGCGCCATATAAGAACGTTAAATTTTGATCCTGGATAGAATAATTTTTTGCGGAAGTTCATAAGTGTAGCATGCTTTAGTCAAATTTTCTATGCATTCATCACTCATACCTCCACAAATTTTTTTCATACTTTTAGAGTGTGCTGGATATAATTTATCCAAAATATTAGTTTTATCAGGATATTTTGCTGATTTATGAGCTTTTTTTGAATATTTTTGTCTTTAATTTAATGTTAAATGGTGATAGTCGAATAAATGGTGCTCCATCTAAGAATATTTTAACTATTTTTAACCCCTTTTGTCTAAAAATATCAAATGCTATGATACCACCTAAGGAAGCCCCTAATAATATTTCTATATCTTTTATGTGTTTTTGTTGAAGATATTGAATTATTTTTTCTGCTTCATCAGCGACGGAAATAAAAGTGGTTTGTTCTGTTATATCATGCCCGATTAAAGTGGGTAATATTAGCGCAGTTGCTCTAAGTCAGTTAGATCCATCGTGGTTTGATTCTCAAGTACTGCTTTTATTGCTTCATTGGTAAATGGATCAAAAGCCATTAACAGCGCTTTTTTTAGTCGCGCATTGTCTTCGTTATGGAATTTCTCCACATCGATCAAATCACTCGTATATCATCCTTTGATATCAAACAGGACCAAACCGAGTGCTTCAGCCATGCGACGACTATTTTAAAGCAGGATATTGACGATGGACTTTTAAGGCATTTCCTTCTATCGGAAACAGGGTCATTGCGTAGGGATCTTCTTTCCCAACTGGGATCTTACCGAATTCTTTAGCCATTTGCGAAAAAACTTTTTCAAATTGATAGATTTGTTATACTGAGAGTAAGAGATAGAGGTAGAAAATGATGATCATTCCCGTTAAGTTGAACCAGAGCTTTCAGATAACACTTTCTCATGAAGTCTGTGAAATGCTCCATTTAGAAAAAGAAGAAGATGTCTTTTTTGAAATCACTGCTGACGGAGAAGTATTCTTGAAAAATGAGACGAGTGCATTTTGGAAAATCGTTAATGATCAAGCAGCTATTTGGGGAAATGTAAGTACCGCTGAAATCGACTGGGGACCAGATGTTGGTGAAGAAATCATTTCTGATTAAAAAAGACACTTCTGCTAAAATAAACTTAACAGAAGTGTCTTTCTAGAATTGATCTTTAGTCTTTCTCAGTGCCACAAATTCATCTAAAGTCTGTGCTTGTAAAAACAAATTGATCACTTTTTCCTTACCGATCGTTGAAGGCAAAGTTGGTTCACCTTTAGCGCGCAAATTTTCAGCGACTTTTAAGGCATTTGAAATTTCGGCGTTGTCTGGCTGTGTCGCATGGGCAAAGCGTAAATTAGTCACGGTGTATTCATGGCCGGCGTAAACTTTAGTCGCATCCGAAAGCTTGCGAAATTTTTGCATCGCCGAATACATCGCTTGATAGTCTCCAGTAAAGACACGACCACTACCGGCAGAAAATAAGGCATCGCCGCAAAATAAAGCATCCTCTGTCAAATAACTGATATGTTCTGCGGTATGCCCGCTTGTTTTGAATACCTTAAACTCGATCCCAGCGATGTCAAAGTGCTCTCCTTCACCAACAGTTACTGTATTGAACGCTTGTGTTTCACTGGGACCGTAAACAATCGTTTCCGGATACTCAGCAACGATCTCCTTGACTCCACCCGTATGATCCTCATGATTGTGGGTCAGCAAAATAGCTTTCCTTGGAAACGGATGATTTCTTAAAAAAGTGAATACACCACTAGCTTCACTAGGATCGACAATGATCACTTGATCCTCTTTTGAAAGCAGCCAAACATAGTTGTCAGATAAAGCTTTTATCGGAAAAATAGTCATGCTCCTCACTCCTTATTTTTTGCTATAGTTTAAAACAATGGTCTCAAAAGCGACGACCTCATTGACTTTTGTAATCGAAAGAGCAAAATCAGCGCTATTGGTCACGACCATTGGCATGGTTAGATCATACCCTTTTTCAAGCATCATTTGGCGATCGATTTTGAGAAACGGTGTGCTTTTTTGATCTTATCGACTTTCTTAACAAGCGTTTCAAAACCAGCTTCTTTTAACGTAACTAGGTAGAAGTCGCCCATCCTCTATAGGTGAGTGATGAATGCCGTTCGGTATGAGAAATGAGTTGATATAACAATGAAATTAGCTACTAATAATCATTCAGTATTTCTTCTCTATTATCATCTTGTACTGGTAACTAAATACCGTAGACAAGTGATCGATGATGAAATATCTGAATTTGCTAATAATAATGGAATTAGCTACTAATAATCATTCAGTATTTCTTCTCTATTATCATCTTGTACTGGTAACTAAATACCGTAGACAAGTGATTGATGATGAAATATCTGAATTTGCTAAAACAACTTTTGTACGAATTGCAGAATCTCATCATATAACGCATGTTTTGTAGCCGCAATCAACGAAACCTTACCATCGATCGGAGCATAGATCATATCATCTTTTAGTTCAAAAGTAACTCCTTCTTCCATCATTTTCGTTGCAAAAACTTGGTCATCTACATTTTCAATGGGGATCATTGCCATTACAGGTGACACGACTTTTCATCCGTTTTTTTCTTCAAAAAATCAAACACATGACTTCATCCCTTGTCTTACTAACTTAAATTTATCACGAATCGACGTTTGCTTCAATGGAAACAAAAAGCTGAGACAAATATATCCCCAGCTTTTCTTTATTTTACTGATTGTGTTGTTTGACTTCCAATCCTTCAGCCTTTAGATAGTCACAGAATGGTTGCAAATCTTCTGCTTCATAGCGTTCTTTGAATTCCTTGATTTCAGATTCAGAGAAACGTTTAGGATCCAACTTCAAAGCTTCAACTGGTAATGGTCGTTCAGTTGTGATCTTGGCATCGATCAAAACGACTTTGCCCGCTTTTTCGTCAGCTTGAGCTTTAGCAAAAACCTCGTCTAATTCAGCGATTTCCCTTACCGTATAACCGACTGCTCCTTGCGCTTCCGCGATTTTCGCAAAATCAACATCGGCAATATCGACACCATAGAAATTATCATTGGTATCTTCTTGTTCGTCACGGATAAAGCCGAAACGATCATTACTGAAGACGACATGGATCGAAGCCAAGCCATATTTAGCGGCGGTGATGACATCTTGCATGGCCATCGCAAAGCCGCCATCACCGGCTAGATCCCAAACTTAACGGTCAGAATAAGCTAGTTTAGCTGCTAAAGCACCAGGAAGGCCGTTACCCATGGTGGCAAAGACTTCTGAAGTACGCCACATATTTTTCGGATTCATATGCAAATGACGGATCGACGTTTGCGTCGTGTTACCGACATCGATCGAGAAGATCGCATCTTCTGTGGCAATTTTGTTAATGGCATTGTAGACTTGGAAAAGTTGCAACGGGCCCTCTGTTTTGGCTTCTAATTTTTGTAAGTAAGCTTTCCAGTTAGCGATGTTTTCAATATTGGCCTTATACCACCCATTGTCATCTTTTTCAGCGATTTTTTCAGTAATGGCACGGATCGCTTCCCCGGCATCGCCTAAAATCGCCACATCGGCAAAGTGTCGTTTACCCATTTTTTGTTGATCGATATCGATTTGAATGAATTTATCGATATACTTAAATTTTTCCGTCACTTCGGCAAATGGGAAATTGCTACCCGCAAACAAGACCACATCGGCTTCCTCAAAAGCTTCGTTAGCAGGTTTCCAACCGACCCGGTGGGCAGAACCTAATAAGGCATCGAAGGAATAATCATAGTCATCAAAGTTGATCCCAGTGATCGCAACCGGTGCTTTGATCTTGCGACTTAGCGCGATAACATCAGACGAACTGCCGCGGGTTCCTTTACCAGCGTAAATGATCGGACGTTTGGCTTGACTCAAAATCTCAACAGCAGCATCGATATCAGCTTCATTTAAGCCCATTTTCGGAAAATCACGGTAATCAGCCGCCGATGAGTACCAGCTGCCTTCATCTAGTTCGGCCCAACCAAAATCGACCGGGACTTCAACAACAGCTACCCCTTTTCTCGCAATCGCGGTACGGATCCCTTCATCGATCAAGCGCGGTAATTGTTCGGCATAAGCCACGCGCCGATTATAGACAGCTACATCAGCGAACAAAGGATTTTGATTCATTTCTTGGAAGGCATCTAAATTTGATTCTTTTAAAGTTCGTTGCCCTAAGATCGCTAAAACCGGCACATGATCGAACTTAGCATCATACAAGCCATTGTATAAATGCGTCGCACCAGGTTCCAGCTGAGCCTAAACAAACCCCAATCTTGCCAGTAAATTTGGCATACATAGCTGCGGCCAAAGCACCCGTTTCTTCATGACGGACTTGAATAAAATCAATGTTGTTTTGTTCCTTTTCAAACGCATCCATTAATGAATTCAATGAACCTGCGGGGATTCCAAAGACATTTTTGATCCCCCAATCTTCCATTACTTGTAAGCCCGCGACCCAACCGTCGACTTTTTTTGTTGCCATAACTATTTTCTCCCTTCCTGAAACTCTATGATCTGCAGTATATAGTTAATTAACATCATTCACTTTTTAAGCTTAAACAAAAGTGCTAAAAATTACAAGAAAAGTAGCTTCAGTTATTGAATCAAGTTGACATTTACTTTTGGAAACACTACTCTAGATAAGAAAGAAAAATTAGGAGGCCTTTATGTATTCGTTATTACTTGCCATCATTTATATTGCTTTTATTAGTCTGGGCTTGCCCGATTCCCTCGTCGGTTCGGCTTGGCCTATCATGCATAGTGATTTACAAGTGCCTGTTTCTTATGCCGGGGCGATCACTATGATCATCGCTATGGGAACCATTATCTCGAGTATTTTATCTGATCGCTTGACAAGAAAACTTGGGACCGGACTTGTGACAGCTCTAAGTGTCTTGACGACGGCCATAGCTTTAGTTGGCTTTTCACTCTCCCATCATTTCGGGGCATTATTATTTTGGGCCATCCCATATGGATTGGGAGCCGGTGCGGTCGATGCCGCCTTGAATAATTATGTTGCTTTGCATTACGCGTCTCGTCATATGAGTTGGCTCCACTGTTTTTGGGGCGTCGGTGCGGCCATCAGTCCTTACATCATGAGTCATTTTCTGACCCAAGATCAAAGCTGGCAAAATGGCTATCGTGCGGTCGGGGTCATCCAGCTTATTTTGACAACGATTTTGTTTCTAACACTGCCACTTTGGAATCAACAAAAAAAGACCCTTACTACAACAGAAACGCTGCCTAATGAGCTGCGGACGAAAGACGTTTTGAAATTGCCCCATATCTACTTTCTATTGATCGCCTTTTTTGCTTATTCTGCTGTCGAACAAACCGCCGGGCTTTGGGCCAGTAGCTTTCTCGTTCAAGCCCGTGGGATCGCACCGGAAATTGCTGCTCGTTTTGCTTCATTCTTCTTTTTAGGCATCACTTTTGGTCGCTTTATCAGTGGCTTTATCGCCGATCGTTTTGGTGACAAACAAATGATCCGGATCGGTATCGGCATTTTAATGTTCGGCATCCTCTTGCTCATTTTACCTGCTATACCGACAACCTTCGTATTAGCCGGTCTGATCATAGTAGGCATCGGCTGTGCGCCGATCTATCCGGCGATCATCCATGCTACACCCGCAAACTTTGGACCTGAAAATTCTCAAGCTGTCATTGGGATCCAAATGGCGGCTGCTTACTTGGGCACGACTTTCATGCCCCCTTTATTTGGCGTCTTAGCCAACTGGTTTTCGATCAAACTTTATCCACTCTACTTGCTACTCTTTGCCGTAGCGATGCTTTTGACCAGTGAACAATTGAATCAAAAGAAAGCCCGCAGCGTTGTTTAAAAAAGCGTTGCGTAAGCTTAGCTTGATAAAAAACGTCGCTTAAACGAATTTAAAGGATCTATGGTGAAAATAGTTGAACCACCATAGATCCTTTTAGGATTGTCATTTTTGACAAACAACCTCATAAATTTTAATAACTCAGAGCCAGGTAGCCTTTATTTTTCCACAGTGGTAAAAATTCCGTCCTACTCAGTGAGATCTCACACTCTTGCCAACAATCGTTAAAAAGCAGACGATCTTCCTCAAAACCGATCAAAACTAAGGCATGGATCCCAAAATCATAGATCGGACCCAACCAGATTTCAATGGGATGCCCTTTTTCTACTAGCCAATTCTTTAGTTCATCGATTGTGCAGCCTGTCAAATTAACCGCTTTGCCGGTATACCTTTCGAGAGTTTTTGCCAACGCTTTGGGATAAATACTTTCGCCAGTTTCGGTAAAAGGATCGCCCACAAAACCTTGATTAGGATCTGTTTGGTGGTAAGGAATCTCCTTAGCTAAGGTCAATTTATCGATCGTAGCACCTGCTGCTTGTAAAAGCATGCAACAAGCCGCAATCTCACAGCCGGTCGGTATTTCAGGTAGTTGTGGGATCAATGGAACCGTCAATTTAAACAACTAAAGCCCTCCTTAAATCTTTTTCCTTATTCTAGCCAACTTTTTAGGGTGAAGCAAGTTTAAAAATTAGCGTCACTTCGGCTCCGGTGATTTCGCCTTGACTTTCAATATTTCTGATTTGCAATTTCCCTCCTACTTGATCCATATAACATTGCCCCAAATATAAGCCTAAACCCTCATGCCCATCTGTCTTAGTGGAATAATTCTTTTCAGTGGCGGTTTCTAAGCCTACTTTAGAAAAGCCCGGTCCTTCATCACGGATCTTTATTTGATAGTGTTTTTCGGTTTGTTTAAAGGATAAGTAAAGGGTGCTCTTTTCCGACGCGGCTTCCACACTATTTTGTAGCAAGTTTTGGATCACCTGAAAGAGAGGCTCATTGGCCAGCCCTAAAGCCGCTGTTGTTTCGCCTGAAAAGGCAACCGAAAGCTGTTTGGTTTTGGCTAATTCTCGAGCGATTTTTTCACAACGGCTTAAAAAAGGCTGATCGATCGCAGTCTTCTGACTTTCTAATGAATTCGGTCTAGTCACTTGTTTTAAACGCTCGGTCTGCTGCTCTAGACGAGCGATGCCCTTTTTGGCATCTTGAAGGAATTCTGCTTGCTGAGAAGATAAGTCTGTTTCTGCTAACAATTCCAAATTTCCATGAATCAACGTCAGCGGAGTCCGTAAATCATGTAGCAAGCCTTGGAGACTCGTTTCTTGCTCATTTTGTAATTGCCATTGTTGCTGCAACGAATCATTCAAGGAATTTTTGAGCTGATCAATCGTTTGCAAAATAGCATCGATTTCTTTTATTGAACTTTTTTGATTTGGAAATTCTAGATTCAACTGAGCGATTTCGAGATTGGCTTGATTGATTTTCGCTAATTCGCCTTGTAGTTTACGGCTATAATGGCGTAAGCTAAAGAAAAAAGCAAGAATTAGGGCAAACAGAAAAAGACTCAATTCTAACATTTCAAAAGAAGGCAAAACTTTTCGTAAGCGTCCCGAAGCAAAATCACTGACTAAATGATAGGACAAGACGATTTCTTGCTGGTCTCCTTTGATAGGTACGAATATTTCTCGTGTCCATGAGGTGGCACCTTGTGTTTTTCCGCTAATAGCGGCTTTTGCCACCTGTTTTTGTTTGCGTTTCGGAAAAGTGTCAGCTCGAATCTCGCCCTGCTCTTTTAGTTGATAGTCAAAAAATTCTGGGATAGCGTCAGTTTGTAAGTTCCCTTCTTTGATCTTCTCCTCTATAGGAGGGATCAAACTTTCCGGATAATTGGCCGGTAAGACCCAGCCACTATTGAT
Organism: Tetragenococcus sp.; assembly: GCA_041859945.1. Lineage (GTDB taxonomy): Bacteria > Bacillota > Bacilli > Lactobacillales > Enterococcaceae > Tetragenococcus. The sequence goes on along the minus strand of JBFLGC010000003.1, from coordinate 2,954 downwards.
CGCTAAATTTCCCAAGCTAATAAACAAAAGAAATATCAAAGAAAATAAGCCGATACTGACGATAAAAAAACGTGTCAGGATATTTTTGATGGACTTTCGTTCCATTGGTAACCGATCCCCCAGACTGTTTTTATGGGATTGACCCCGTGTTCTTGAAATTTATGGCGAATTTTTTTCACTCGTTCGGTGATCGTCGTTGCACTATCGCCACGAGCCTCAAATCCGTAAACTTGGGTATAGATCGTTTCTTTGGAAAAAATTTGGTTAGTCTGTTTCATTAAAAAAACACAAAGATCAAATTCACTGCTGGTCAGATCAACGGGGACGTTTTGACAAAAAAATTTTCGCGCCAATAAATCACAAGTGATCAGACCAGACGTTAAAGGTGGCACTTGCCGCCTTTTTTCACGTCTTAAATGAGCAGCGATGCGGGCTCTTAGTTCGCGGATCGAAAAAGGCTTGGTGAGATAATCATCGCCGCCTGAGGCAAAGCCTTCTAACTTATCGGCTTCAAAGTCTTTGGCGGTCAAAAAAAGGACTGGAACGGCGATTTCTTGGCGATGTTCACGTAAAAATTCGAAACCATTTTGTTCGGGCATCATGACATCTAGGATGACAAAATCGCAGCTGGCTAGATCTTTTTGGGTCACTTGTAGAACTGATCGGTGCGTGATCACCTGATATTCAGCTTTCAAGGCTTGCTCCAACAACTTTAAAAGATCGTCATCATCATCAATGATCAAAATTTGCATAGCTACTCCTCTCGACTTTGTACTTCCCATCGATTGTACCAAAAAATAAGCAAAAGAGTTAGAAAAACCATTAAAAAAAGCGCTAAGAGACAAAATTTCGCGGCGTTTTGATCCGTACGATAAGCCAAACGGATCGGCCAAACCCAAGGCAGATACTGCCAGATCCCCATTCCTAGATCGGTCGTTCCTAACAAGATCCCAGATAAGCAAAAAGCTGTATTTGCTAGCATCACGCCGGTCAGTCCGCTCTTATAAGCTAAAAATAAATCGACCGGTAAAAATGGCAGTAGGGTCAAAAAGCTCCAGATCATAAAATGTAGATTTTGAGCGAAGTCGATTCTTGAACCAGTTGCCGTCAAAAGGACCAGAAACGTACTGTCAGCGCTGATAAAGACCCAGACCAGTAGGCAAGCCAAAAAAAGCAGTCTACTAACGATTATTTGGGAGCGGGCGATACCGATCCGTAATTCATTGGCAAAATTTCCGGCTTTTTGTTCCGAACGGACGATCTGTACGATCATAAGACCGGCGATAAATTCCGTGGCAACGACCAGAAGCGTGCTGAATCCTTGCAAAGCTTGTGAAAAAGTAAAATTTTGCGAGCACAGACTAAAATAAAGGGCCATAAGTAAGCTGTAACTAAGGGGCAGTCCGATCAGCAAGGGCCTTATGAAAGTGTGTCGGGTCCTTTGCCATTGGCTCTTCATATCAGTCATTTTCCGCACCTCTTTTAAAAAAAAGCGCAATGATCAAAAAAAGTCCTGCGACAAAAAATGATAGCAAACAACCGAATCCGATCACTTTTTGGTCCCATAAAGAACTATTGGGACTTAAAAAGGTCCCATTCGGATGAAGTCCTAGTGTAGGTGCTAGCATTCGTAAAGAATAGCACCAAGGAAACCAGTACCAATAAGGATCAACAGCAATGAGCGCGCTTGCCGCTGTTCCTAATGAGAGATTGGCTAAAATCGGTAACCACGTCTTGTTCCAGCGACTGAGCAAGAAATCAAAAGCTAAAGTCGGTAGCGATCCTATAAATAAAAGTAAGGTCGCTTTTAAAAGAGCCACCTGAGCGATCGTATCATGAAAGAAGCCAGCATTACTGATTTCCAAAAGAACAGTCGATAAGCTAACGATGCTGAAAAGTTCCAGAGCCACGAGACTAAACTTTGCTAAGATTACTTTTTTACTGGAAATTTGTTGGATCTGATAGAGCCAGCGATTTTGTTTCTGTTCTTTTTTTAGCGAATTGGTCACTAGCAGGCTTACCACGACCGGCAAGATCATTGTTGGGTACCAATTAAAAGCCGCGGCGATAAGATTGCTCTTTCCGGCTTGTGAAGTACCCATTAGTAAGGTGAACAAGAAACAAAACAAAATAAAGAAGATCGGCACGAGCACGAGCATTTTTTGATTGCTGCCACGTTTTTCTTTGATCATTTCGGCTTTAAAGATCATCAGTGACGACTCCCTTCTTGATTTTTTCTGACGATATTCATGAATACCGTTTCTAAATCATGTTTATTAGGATCGTTTTTCGCTTCATAATCCAAATGTCCCTGGGCGATGATCCCCACATGATCAGCTACTTGTTGGACTTCGGATAAGACATGACTGGATAAGATCACGGTCATGCCTTTTTGTGGAAAACTGCGGATCAGTTCACGCAAATCTTGAATACCGATCGGATCCAGTCCGTTAGTCGGTTCGTCTAAGATCAATAATTTTGGTTCATTCAATAAAGCCATCGCGATCCCCAGTCGTTGTTTCATGCCTAAAGAAAAATGTTGCGCTTGCTTTTTGCCAGTTTCAGTAAGGCCAACTGTTTCTAAGATTCTTGGGATCCTTGATTTCGGGATCTTTAGCAACAAAGCCAACACGGTTAAATTTTCATAAGCCGTCAGATTTTCATAAATAGCTGGTCCTTCGATCATCGCTCCTACTTCTTTCATCATGCCCGCTTGAAAAGAATGCCCCTGAACGAAGATCTGACCACTCGTTGGCTTTAACACCCCCGTAAGTAATTTCATCAGCGTCGACTTGCCCGCTCCATTTGGCCCCAATAAGCCATAAACTGAGTTTTCTGGAACATGTAAAAAAACCTGATCTAGCACCTTTTCCTTTTTCCTGAATGATTTATGATATTGAACAAAATATATCAAACAGTTGGTCTACCAACGTTTTAAGACTTTTATACGATCA
>JBFLGC010000039.1:0-25505 GCA_041859945.1 Tetragenococcus sp. | reverse complement strand
AACCGCCACATACGGAACCGTACGTGTGGTGGTGTGAGAGGGGCGAAAAGTTATTAACTTTTCCCTCTACTCGATTGAGAGGTAGGCATTAGAAAAAGAACCCATAGAAAATCCTTTTTCCACGCGATTTTCTAACCAAGCATCTGAGATATGTTTGATTTCATTCATAAAAGTCGCTTCAAATGGGGGGGCGACAACTTCGAAAGTGTAGCCAGCTTTATCCATTTTGTTGATGATGGCTCTGATCCCACGCATTTTTTTACCAGAAGTTGTGAAGCCGTTGAGATCAACGATGGCATTTTCGCCCATTTTGATGAAATCATAGCCAAATTCGTGCAATAAGAGCACGATTTTTTCAGAAACTTCGTAAAAAACGGGGACGTAACAAAGGCGGTCGGCTTCAGCAATAAAAGTCTCGATCGCATCCGCAAAATCAGCCTTTTTCCCAGAAGGATCACCCATGACGATACATTTATTATTGAGTGTTCTAAATTGCAAAAAGACGCTATCATCCTGTCCGTTATTATAAATGAATACCGACTTATCGCCAGCAAAAACAAGCTCACTATCGGAATTTCCACCATAATTCTGTAAAATATTTTGGACGCGGGCGTAGGGCATAACTGCGTCTATTTTTGTTTTGGACCCTTGTAAAAAAGATAGGATCAAAAAAATCAATACGAGCGCTAAACCGATCCCTAGAAAGCCACGGAGCCAAAACTGTTCAGAAGGTAAGATGAAAAATTTTGAATAATGTTTGAACGGATGATGTTTCAAAACTGGAAATTGGTACATCCCGATCACTAGATAAGAAAAAATCAAGCTGCCAAAGGTCAAGCCATCTTTTATGATCCATTCCCAAGCATAGACCAGTTGTTCACGGTAAAGTTCTGGTTTGATTTCGATCACAAAGAGAAGCAATAAAGCAAAAAAGAAAGTGGTGATCGTAAGGAAACCCAGAAAAAGCGTATAAATCAAAAGAGCTATCAATAGAATAATGGTTGGCAAATAAACTTTTTTGACTTGGGCAGCCATACCACGACCAAGGATCAACAAGGCAAACCCCGCTAAAATACTAGGAACTTGGACGATCCAGTGGAAATTTACGGGGCTAAACTTATGCAGCCAAGCAATATCAGTAAAGATTTCTGGCATCGTCACTGACAAAACCATTAAAAAGCCGGAAAAATACAGGGAAAAAACGACGATTTTATGAAAAACCTCATGAATCAATTGTTTAGGGATACCTTGATACTTGTGATCGAAATTTTGAAAGCCGTGGATGAAAAAGAGGATCAAAGCAATGATCACTGGAACGATATAATAGCAAAGTCGATACAATAATAACCATAAGGCTGCAGTTTCATGATCGATCTTAAGGGCGGTCAGACCAAGTAGCATAATCAAATCGAAACTGCCGATACCACCAGGGATCAGCGAAACGATACCAATCACATTCGCGGCTACAAAAAGACTTAAGATACCCCAACTAGAAACGGAGATATTCAACAATTTTCCGATACTTAAAAAAGTCAAGATTGAACCGCCCCATTCTAAAAAGGAGGTGAGCGTCAATTGTAGCCCTTGTAAATTCGAAAGACCGCTGAAATAACCGCTTTTTTTGCGAGTAGTCACCAGATAGAGCAGTGGGAAATACAGCCCACCCCCAATCAGCCAAAGCCAGTATTGACGAATATAAGTATTTGAGTGAAAAAGAAAGGTAGATAAAAGAGCTAACAAGCTAAAAATAGATAAGCCTGCCATTGAAAACAACATGATCTTAGTTAGGGAAGTTGCGATCTCTTTACGTTTTTGCCCTTTTCCATAAAATTCGATCCGCAGCCCCACACTGATCAAGCCCCCAAAACCAGCAATGTTGTTGATTGTATTGATGATCCAACTTGTTTCCAATAAATAAGGTCGACTTTGGTTGAGTTTTAGTAAATCGTTTAGCATCCAGTCGTAACCGATCATAGGGAAAATAGCTACCAAACCTATGACGATCATCAAAATAAGTCGCCAAATCGGGATCGAAGTAAAAATGACAGCTACTTGTTGAAAAGAAATGCTTTTGGCAAGATGAAGGATCTGAGTACCCACGATGAGCAAAACCGTGATCATAAAAATGAATTTAAAAATAGAAAGATGTGTTTGAAACCAAGTTGATACTTTTTTCATAGCCGATTTCCTCCTAAGAAGTCTTGCAAAATTTGGTTGAAAATAGCAGGCTTGTTTCTAGCCAAGGCATGGCTCGCATGGGAAACGATGTTCAAGCTTGCATGCGGGATAAGTCGAGCAATTGTTTCAGTTTCGCTTTTTTTGATGATATCATGGTCGCCTGCGATTACTAAAGTTGGGCTAGTGATGTTCATTAACAAGCTAGGATCAGGTAAAGGATCGTGGAGCAACAAGTCAGTGATCGCTAGGTGCTGTTTCGCTCTTTTCGAAAAGCGACTGCAACTTTTCCAAAAAAAATATTCGCAATAAGTGAGGAAGAGCCCATACGTTTTCATACCTGAAACAGAAAGATTTCCAGCATTTAAGATCAAATGATCGACACGCTCAGGATATTTTGCGGCAAAAAGCATTGCGACGTTAGCCCCATCACTAAAACCTAAAATATGAGTTTTGTCGATTTTTTCATGGGCCAGCAATTCATTTAGGTCTTCAGCCATTCGCTCAAAAGTCAATGGCAAATTTAGGCTAGTTGAGTTTCCATGCCCACGACTATCGATCACATAGACGGTATATTTTTTTTGGAAAAAGGTGATCTGCTGCGAAAAATAAGTTCCATCTTGTCCATTTCCGTGCAAAAAAAGAAAAGGCGTTCCTTTTCCATATATTTCATAATAAAGTTTACTACCATCTGTGACTGTCAACCATTCTTGTCTTTTGTTCAAAAAGCTCACCTGTCTATTCCGATCCTTTGAATGATTTAAGTGTACAAAAAAATCTTGGATTAGCAAAGAATAAAGCGTGCTTAACAAGTCAAAAGGTCCTTTTCCTTATATTTTCTTAAATTTGAAAAGTTTGTTTCTATTTTCATAGACATTTTTCTTGATTAATAGTACGCTTGGCCTTGACACAAAAAGGTTGGTTTTTTATGAAACGATTCAAAATCATTTTAAGAATAGCGCTTCGCTTGGTCTTAGTGGCTTTTTTAATTGGAGTAGGATATTATTTGGTCCATACCTATCAGATTTTAAAACAAGTCCACAAGCTAGAGCCGCAAGTTGTACAAGTATTGGAAGAAAATGAAATGACTGAATATCGTGATCTTGTTTTAGCGATCATTGTGACAGAAAGTAAAGGCTTGGGCCTTGATCCTATGCAAAGCTCAGAAAGTGTTTATGGAGAAAGCGACAGTATCGTTGATAAAAAAGAGAGCATCGAACAAGGAATCGCTTTTTTAAATGAGGCGATGAAGCAAAGCAAAGCCAGCAACTGTGATATTTGGACAGCCGTGCAAGCCTATAATTTTGGCTTAGACTATATTGATTATGTAGCCGAAAACGGTGGTGTGACGACCGTTGAACTTGCCGAACAATACTCTAGAGATACCTTAGCGCCATTATTGGGCAATAGTGAACAAGGACAATATCGCTATTTGAAGTTGCATTCTCTTATTTACAATGGCGGTTATTTATATCATAATGGAGGAAACTTCTTTTATGCAGAAATCGTCAAAATGAATCAAAAAAAGATTCAACTCACTAATTGTTTATTTTAAGAAAAACAGAAACGGAGTGTTTATTTTTATGGAGAGTAGCAGTGAAAAAAATAGTACCAACTGGAAAGACTGGGGCTTACGTTTTATTAAAGGTATGTTCATTGGTTCTGGTTTTATTTTGCCGGGAGTAAGTGGTGGTGCTTTAGCGGCGATTTTTGGTATTTACGAACGGATCATCAATTTTTTGGCGCATATTACTAAAAATTTTAAAGAAAATGTTCTTTTTTTTATTCCAGTCGGTTTAGGTGGTCTCACGGGTGTTTTTCTGCTTTCCTTTGCCGTGAGTTTTCTGTTGGGAACTTATGAAACGATTATCTTATGGTTTTTCGTAGGATGTATCGTTGGCACTGTCCCCCAATTATGGAAAGAAGCAGGGAAGAAGGGCCGGAGTAATCGCGATATTGTGATCTTAGTCGTTAGTTTTATTCTCGGAACGATTTTTCTCTGGAAAGGTGCAGGCCTTTTCTCAGAAATTCCTCAAAACTTTGGGACTTGGGTACTTGCAGGAGCGCTTATTGCACTAGGGATCATTGTTCCTGGTTTGAGTCCATCTAATTTTTTGGTTTATATGGGGATGTATAAAGCGATGTCTGATGGTATCAACACACTTGATATGGGTGTCATAGTACCAATCGGTCTGGGCGCTGTGGTCACCGTGTTAAGTCTGTCGAAGGTAATGGATCATATTTTTAGTATTGCCTATCCGCAACTTTTTCACTTTATCATGGGGGTCGTTTTTGCCTCTACGATCATGATCATCCCAACTGATTATACCGGCTTTACGACTAGTGGCTACATTTTTTGTGCGGTACTACTTTTTGCAGGCATTGCTTTAGGTGCTTGGATGAGTCGCTTAGAAGATCAATATAAATAATAATTCTCAAGCGGACCATAGTTTTAGTGCCCCCTTGCAGTGCAGGCTAGAAAATTTGGTCTAACAATTCGGTGTTAAATTCTTCCCATATTGCAAGCAAAGGTCTTGAAAAACTTTGAAAATGTGTTACAATAGAATATGTAGTAATATGCTTATTTTTAAAATCGCGCTGATTTCGATTAGTGCGATTTTTTACCGAATCAAAAGCCAATTTGACTGTGTATAGATGAGGAGATGGTATCTTTGGTGAGGATCCCTCAACAAGTGATCGATGATGTACGCGATCGGACCAATATCGTTGATGTTGTCGGACAGTATGTGCAGCTAAAAAAGTCTGGTAATAAAAACTACACTGGCTTATGTCCGTTTCACAATGAGAAGACGCCGTCGTTTTCTGTTGCGGAAGATAAGCAATTTTATCATTGTTTCGGATGTGGCAAAGGTGGTAATGTTTTTTCCTTTATTCAAGAAATCGAAGGCCTTTCTTTTCCAGAAGCGGTCATGAAAGTGGCTGATCTGGAAAATCTTGAAATCGATCCTCAATATCGACAACAAGAAAATACAAATGATCGCTCGAATAAACAAACCGAGTTGATCAAGTTACATGAAAAAGCCTGTGAGGTTTACCATCATCTGTTAGTCCATACCGAAATCGGACAGGCTGCTTACGATTATTTACTTCAAAGAGGTTTGACTTCGGAGCTGATCGAGACTTTTCAAATCGGTTTTGCACCAAACCAAAGGCAATTTTTAGAACGAATTTTAAAAAATGAATCTTTAAATGAAGAACTATTTGTCGATTCTGGCTTATTTGTTGAGCGTGATGACGGTCGCTTAGCGGATCGTTTTTATCAACGGGTCATGTTTCCTATATGGAATCCCCAAGGAAAAGTGATCGGATTTTCTGGTCGTCTATTAAAAACGCCTGAATTTCCTGGCGATGACCAGCCTAAATATTTGAACAGTCCAGAAACAGAACTTTTTAATAAACGCGATGTTTTATTTAACTTTGATAAGGCCAGACCGTCTATTCGCAAAGAAGGAACAGTTTTTTTGTTTGAAGGTTTTATGGATGTGTTGGCGGCTTGGCAATCAGAGGTGAAAAATGGGATCGCCTCGATGGGAACGAGTTTGACCAATCAACAAATCAGCTTACTCGAGAAGACTGCAGGAGAGATCGTTGTTTGTTATGATGGCGATAGTGCAGGGATCGAGGCAACGTATCGAGCACTGTCACTTTTACAAGAAAACAGTCGCTTGAAGGTCAATGTCGTTAGCATGCCGGAAAAACTCGATCCCGATGAATATGTACGCAAATATGGCACAGATGCTTTTTATGAGCTTTGTTATCATGGTCGGGAAACACCTTTTTCATTCAAAATGCGTTATCGCAAAAAAAATCGTAATTTAGCCAATGAAAAGGAGCAGGTCGATTATGTCAATGATTTATTGCATGATCTTTTACAAGTAGATTCTTTATTGGAACAAGATCGCTATTTGACGCAGTTGTCAACAGAATTCCAAATCAGTCGCGAGGTTTTGGACCAACAGTTACGGACTTTTAAAGCCGAAAAGAGACAATCTCAAAGAGCAGAGTTACCGCCTGATCAAATCGCTACGTATGACAAGCCTCAAGTACAAAGGAAAAAAACACAAGTTCAAAAAGCAGAAGAATTACTTTTGAATCGCCTGTTTACTGAACCTAGCTTAAGTCGTCGCTTTAAGACTATGCAATTAAGCTTTGTAGATGATAGTTATCAAGAAATTTACGTTTTGTTTGATGCTTATGTCGATACCGAAGGCGAATTTGTGTTAGCGAAGTTTCTTGACTTTTTGCATGAACCTGAAATGAAAAGTCTTGTGATCGAGATTGCGAGTCTGAATGTTCCTAAGGAAGTTTCAGAAAATGAGCTCCAAGATGTGTTAAAGGTGATCCGTGGTTCGCAGTTAGTTGAAAAAATCCAATCTAAAAGATTACAGCAACAAAAAGCGAGTCAACAAGGAAACCAACAATTAGAACTAGAATTGGCAGTAGAGATCATTGCGCTTACGAAGCAATTGAAACAAGCAAAATAGCAACAATGAAAGGGGAATTTCTTCATGGCAGAAGAAACAAAAATATCCTATGAAAAAGCTTTAGCAGCTTTTCTTAAAGAAAACAAAACAAAAGGGCAAGTGGTTTATGACGAACTTACCAATCAATTAGCGACTCCCTATTCATTAGATGCTGAGGCAATGGATAAATTGATCCAAAAAGTCGAAGATGCAGGCATCAGTGTGGTCGACGAAAATGGCGAACCATCAATCCATAGTTTAAGAAGTGCAGAAGCAAATGAAAAGAAAAAAAGTTCAAAAAAAGAAGATCTTTCTGCACCAACTGGCGTTAAGATCAACGATCCCGTACGGATGTATTTAAAAGAAATCGGTCGGGTGCCGCTTTTGACAGCGGAAGAAGAAGTCGAATTAGCACTTAAAATCGAAGAGGGCGATGAAGAAGCCAAACAACGTCTAGCCGAAGCCAATCTTCGCTTGGTGGTCAGCATCGCCAAACGCTATGTTGGTCGTGGTATGCAATTTTTGGATTTGATCCAAGAAGGAAATATGGGTTTGATGAAAGCTGTTGAAAAATTTGATTATCGCAAGGGTTTCAAGTTTTCTACTTATGCTACTTGGTGGATCCGCCAAGCGATCACTCGAGCAATTGCTGACCAAGCGCGAACGATCCGTATTCCTGTTCATATGGTCGAAACAATCAATAAATTGATCCGGATCCAACGACAACTGTTACAGGATCTCGGACGCGAACCAACGCCAGAAGAAATCGGTGCGGAAATGGATCTGCCGACTGAAAAAGTTCGCGAAATCTTGAAGATCGCCCAAGAACCTGTTTCACTTGAAACTCCGATCGGCGAAGAAGATGACTCCCACCTAGGCGATTTCATTGAAGACAATGAAGCGACGAGTCCTGCTGATCACGCGGCTTATGAATTATTGAAAGAACAGTTGGAAGATGTATTAGACACATTGACAGATCGGGAAGAAAATGTTTTACGTTTGCGCTTTGGCTTAGATGATGGACGTACGCGGACTTTAGAAGAAGTAGGCAAAGTTTTCGGCGTCACTCGTGAACGGATTCGGCAAATCGAAGCAAAGGCTTTGCGGAAATTAAGACATCCATCACGCTCCAAACAACTGAAAGATTTCTTAGAATAAATTAAAAAGACTTCTAAAAGATTTGTAAGACTTTTAGAAGTCTTTTTGCTTAAGCAAAATTAGGAAGATCGGAAGGATGAATCAGATTATTTAATAAAAAAGTAATCTTTTTAGAGTTGGCGTCGCCACGATTCTATGATAGATTAGTAATGATAAAGAAAAAGGAGCTAAAATTTTCTGATGAAAAAATGTCCAAAATGTGGTACAGAAGTGACTGATGAAACCATGATCTGTCCTAACTGTCAAGCTGAATTAGAAAAAGCAAAATCTAAAAAAACGAATGATTCTTCAACTGGAGAAAAGACAATTTTTTCGGAAGAAGAAAATGATGATATTACTTGGTCTGATTATTCAGATGTCCCCTTAGGAAAAGTGATGAAGGATCTAGAATCTTTACAAGACGAAAAACCGCATGAAGCAGAGGCATCGAGAGAAGAGATTTCTGAAATAGAAAAATCACAAGATGAAAATAGCGTTGCTGATAAAAGCGCTGAAAAAAAACCAGAGGATCAAGTTTCTATTTTAGAAAACTACATCCATGAACATAAAGAATCCGAAAACGGCTCCGAAATAGAAGCAGTTACTAGCAATAAAGCAGAAGATGGAACCCCAACCTTTCCTGAGCCTGATTCAGAAAAAAATCATTTAGCAAAAAAAAGGGTCCCTAAAACGTCGCATAAGAGAATTCGTTATGTGGTTATTGTAGCTATAGCTATTCTTTTGTTGGGAGCAGGGACTTTTAAATATGTCGATCAGAAACAAAAGGCAGAAGCCGCTCGACAAGAAGAACTACAGAAAGATCAAGCTTTGACAAAGATATCAGAGAGCCTAGATGGCTTTTATGTAGATAAGGATCACCAATTTATCAAATCTGAAAAAACGACGACAGGATTGAATGAAGTGATCACTGAATTGAATCAGTATCAAGAAGAGCCCGAATATGAAAAACTTTATGCAAAAGCACAAAAAATCCAGGTCCGTTTAGCAGTCATCAATGAGATCAATCACCATTTTTCAGCACCGATCCTTGTGGGCGATGCTCTTCGTTCGGATGTTCATTTAAAAGAAGATATGACGATGGATATGGCTTTGTTAGATACAGATGATGCTTTTTCAAAATTGGCCAATCAAGCGATCCAGCAAGGCAAAGATGAAACAGCGAGCATAGCTAGTGCTCAAGATACGATTGCTGGGATTACAGCTCAAGTTAAAGACGGTAAGCTTGCCGATGCGGTCTCAAAAAAAGATCTTGAAGCAGCCGAAAAACAAGTGGCAGCTTTATTTGAAGGTCCGCAAAAAACGACCTTAACTGCTTCTCTTGAACCCGCCCAACAAGCTTTAGTCAAAAGAGAAGCGGAAGAGCAAAAAGCGAAATTAGCAGCTGAACTAAAAGCGCAAGAAGCAGCTGAAAAAGAAAAACAGGCGGCCGCTGAAGCTGCGGCGACTGAAAGCCAAAACTCAAACTCAAGTGTAACATATAATGAAGGACAAGAGATTTTAAGTAAAGCGACACCGACCAATCGGAACAATCAACCCATCATCTCTTCTCGTCAAAGTGACATCAATGATACGAATAACGCTGGCTGGGTTTGGGCCGATGGAATCTATGATCAGGTCATAAATGAATGCATCAAGCGTGGCTACATTGTTGCCGGAGGTTTTACTTTAGAACCAGTTCGGATCGAAAATGGCGAAGGCTACTATAACTTGTATGCGACCAATACGAATTCGACATTAATGCAAGGTGTTTCAGAAAAAGCTTTACCGATGTATTTAGTGACGATCAATTGTAAGACAGGTTTCTTTAGAGGAAACGCGAGCGGTACTTAAAAAAGCCTTGAATCTACCTCACTTTTTCGTTATGATAGTTAAAATATCATCATGGAAAGGTGAGGGGATTTTTATTGAAAGAAGTAAGTTACACGAGCTTTTCGCAAGGTGTCAAAGCGTGTATTCCAACAGTCATGGGCTATCTAGGTATTGGGATCGCGATGGGAGTTGTGGGCAAAAATGTGGGATTATCGGTTTTTGAAGTCATGCTCATGTCGATCATCGTGTATGCTGGCAGTGCCCAATTTATTATTTGCGGCTTATTAGTGATCCAGGCGCCGATCACCACCATCATCGCCACGGTTTTTTTAGTTAATTTACGACATTTTTTAATGAGTTTGTCGGTGGCGTCTTATTTTCAAAAATCTTCTCTCATCGAAAATATCGGTATCGGAACGCTATTGACAGACGAGTCCTATGGTGTTCTAGTGACCGCTTTGAAAAGTGGCCATAAAGTGGGTGTGCCATGGGTCTATGGTTTGAATATCTTAGCTTACCTATCATGGATCTTAGCGACTGGTTTAGGTGCTTGGTTAGGGAGTTTTATTCCTGATCCTGAAAAATTAGGACTAGATTTTGCTTTAGTTGCGATGTTTTTAGGACTTTTTTTATTTCAATTAGAATTTCCCCTGCGTTATCATACCAAACAGACCATTTTAGTTGTCCTGACAGTTATCATAAGTTTGTATGTTTTAATGATCTTTAGCTCACCGGAAATAGCGGTGATCGCATCGACCTTGATTGGTTGTTTGGTGGGGGTGTTGACAGATGAACAGTAATTATTGGTTATTATTGCTAGGCTGTGGTCTGGTGACTTGGCTACCGCGGATCGTGCCCTTTGCTTTTGCCAAAAAATTAGTATTTCCCAATAAAGTTAAATTATTTTTGGATTATTTGCCATTATGTATTTTAGCTGCTTTATTTTTTCAGAGTCTATTGACTGTTAGTGAAGGGGGGATTCCCAAAATTAAAATTGGTGAACTTTTAGCTTGCCTGCCAGCTTTGATCGTGGGCATCCGTACGAAAGATTTAATGAAGATCGTGATCGTAGGTGTCGTTTCGATGGCTTTGATCCGTCTCGTCTTATAATCGTGTTTCAAACAAGGAGCGTAAAAAATGAATGATTTATTAGCAACTGTTTTCACGGCCATCGTCGTCGATGAAAATGAAGATAATTATTTTGTGCAAAAAAATGGTCAGACTTTTCGTTTATCAAAAGTAGAAGGAGCCCACGTTTTAGGTGAAGGAGTGGAAGGCTTTGCCTATCTCGATCAGAAACAATCCGGCCGTTTCACCACTCAACTTCCTGAAAGCAGGATCGGTCACTATGCTTTTGGGACTGTTACGCAAACAAGACGCGATCTGGGTGTTTTTGTTGCCATCGGTCTACCCGATAAGGAAGTTGTCGTTTCTTTAGATGAATTGCCAGACATGCATGAATTGTGGCCTAAAAAGGGCGACCGCTTATTGATCAGCTTACGAGTCGATGAAAAAGATCGGATTTGGGGTACTTTGGCTGATGATGCCACTTTTCAAGCTTTGAGCCATGAAGCGACAGCCGAAAAAAAGAATGCCGACGTAACTGGCGTAGTCTATCATTTAAAATTAGTCGGATCTTATGTCTTTACTGAAGATCATTGCCTAGGCTTTATCCATCCTTCCGAACGTTATAAAGAACCGCGGCTGGGTGAAATCATTCACGGACGCGTGATCGGGGTTCGACCTGATGGGGTGTTGAACTTATCTTTAAAACCACGGGCTTATGAAGCGATCCCTGATGATGCCGCAATGATCCTAGCTTATCTAAACCGTGAACCGGACGAAGCAATGCCTTATACGGATAAATCAACGCCGGAAGAGATCAAGCAAAAATTTGGCATCAGTAAGGGCCAATTCAAACGAGCTTTAGGTCATTTGATGAAAGAACATTTGATCGAGCAAAAAGAGGGTCAAACACGATTAATAAAAAAAACTAATTGAGAATGCTTGTATATTTTGTTTACCTATTTTATAATAATTATAGCTAAATTTAGGGATGATTTTTCTAAATTAGAATAATTGTAAAGAAGGAGTAAGCTATGAATACGATGGAGTCGCTCAAAAAAACCAAGAATAAACTTCATGATGCTGGTTTTAAGCTAACGCCACAACGGGAAGCAACTGTTTTAGTCTTACTTGAAAATGAGAAAGATCATTTGTCAGCAGAAGAGATTTTCTTTTTTGTCAAGCAAAAGAATCCAGAAATCGGTCTAGCAACTGTGTATCGGACCTTAGAGATCCTGACCGAATTAAAGGTCGTTGATAAAATAAGTTTTGACGATGGCGTAGCACGTTACGATCTGCGCAAAGAAGGCGCCAAACATTTCCATCATCATTTGCTTTGCCTTGAATGTGGTGCAATTGAAGAAATTGATGAAGATTTACTTGGTGATGTGGAAGAAATCGTCGAAGCACGGTATCATTTTTTAGTGAAAGATCATCGCTTGACTTTTCATGGCATCTGTCAAGCTTGCCAACAAAAAAGAGAGCAAGAAAAAATTGAAGAGTAGACTTCAATTTTTTTTTCAAAAAAGAGGTCGATCCTTTTAGCGGCTCCCGCTTGAATTGGCGCTTATTTATGAAAAAGCTTATGGTAAAATCCGTCGAATTATGGCTATTCCTAAATTTAGCTGTGAATGTGAACACAGTTTTCAAGAAAACAGTTCGATTTTTGCTTGGTTATTTTCAATTGGCTTTAAATTTGTTATGATAGGTAAGCAAAGTTTGTTTAGTCCCAAAGATGAACTTCTTTGAATCGAGGAAAGCACATGGAAGAGCAAATCATTGATTATTTACATTATCTATTGATCGAACGCGGCCTTTCGGAAAATACACGTATGAGCTATAAGCGCGATTTAGAAAAGTACTTGTCTTTTTTGAAAGAAAAAGAGATAACAAGTTGGCAAGAAATCGATCGTTATGTCATTTTAGATTTTTTACAGTCTTTAAAAGAAGCTCATTTAGCTTCGGCCACGCTCACGCGCATGATCACAAGTTTGCGCCGTTTTCACCAATATTTGAGACAGGAACGCTATACAGACCATGATCCGATGCAACATATCGATTCACCCAAGAAAGCCCAGAAATTACCGGATACTTTGAGTTTACAAGAGGTCGAGATTTTGATCGAAACGCCAGATACAACGCAGCTCTTAGGACTTCGCGATCGGGCGATTTTAGAAGTGATGTATGCAACAGGATTACGTGTCAGTGAATTGATCCATTTAAAATTAAATGATCTGCATCTAAAAATCGGCTTATTACAAACTGTTGGTAAGGGAGATAAAGAGCGGATCGTACCTTTGGGAGATCTGGCCGTGACTTGGGTAAAACGTTATTTAGAAAGTGCGCGGCCACTTTTGACCAAAAAACATCCAGAAGAAGAGCATTTATTTGTCAATAACCATGGTACTGGCCTCTCACGACAAGCTATTTGGAAAAATCTCAAGCATTTGGTCCGTGAAGCTGGTATCAATAAAAATGTGACCCCCCATACACTTCGACATAGTTTTGCCACACATTTATTAGAAAATGGGGCAGATCTTCGTACGGTGCAAGAGTTATTGGGTCATGCTGACATTTCAACGACACAAATCTATACCCACGTGACGAAAAAACGGATGACCGATGTCTATAAAGAATATTTTCCAAGAGCCTAAAAATTGGAGTTTGAGGATGATTACCCATGCAAGAAATCAAAATAAAATTAGATGTTTTTGAGGGACCACTTGATCTATTGCTTCATCTCTGTAAGACCATGGAGATGGATATTTACGATATTCCGATCGCGGAAGTGACCGAACAGTATATGGGCTACATCCATGCCATGGAAAATCTAGAGCTTGAAGTGGCGGGTGAATATTTGGTCATGGCGGCGACCCTGATGGCTATCAAAAGTCAAATGTTACTGCCGAAACCAGAATTAGATCCAGATGAAGAAGATGTGTACGAAGAAGATCCTAGAGAGAAATTGGTGGCCCAACTTGTTGAGTATCGTAAATTCAAGTATGCGGCTGAACAATTATCGGAAAAAGCCCAAGATCGTAAGTTATATTATACCAAAGAACCTATGAATATCGATGACTATAAAGATAGCCAACAAGAATTAGCCAAAGATCAATTGAATACGATCGATTTATTTTTGGCCTTTCACCAAATGCTAGCAAAAAATAAAAAACGCCAGGTCTTGAAAACAACGATTGCAGCAGATGAAATAAGTATCGAGGAAAAAATGACTTTCATCGAAAAAAAGATGCAAGCTCTTGTCGAGACGGGCAGGATCTGTAAACTAGAAGATTTTTTCTCGACTTATAGTAAGTCGGAAGTCGTGATCACATTTTTAGCCTTGTTGGAATTGATGCACGATGGCAAAGTGACGACTAAACAAGAAAAGAATTATGAAACGATCGTATTATATCCAATAGGAGCTTAAGAAATGACAACAATCAGTGAATTAGAAGCTCTTCTTTTTATTGTCGGTGATGAAGGGATTGAATTACGATCACTTGCTACAATACTTGAGGAAAGCCCCGAGGAAGTACAAAATTTAATTGCAAAATTGAACCAAAGCTATGCAGAAAATAAAGATTCTGCCTTAAATATTTTAGAAGTTGGCAATCATTTTGTTCTGACTACCAAAAAGACATTAGCACCATTGATTCAGAAATATGCGCGCTCGCCCTTATCTAATCACCTATCTCAGGCTAGTTTAGAAACTTTATCGATCGTGGCTTACAAACAACCGATCACACGTGGCCAAATCGATGAGATCCGTGGCGTGCAGTCACAAGGAGCAGTGCAAACCCTAGTAGCGCGGCAATTGATCGAAGAAAAAGGGCGTGTAGATGGTCCTGGTCGAGCGATTTTATATGGGACCAGTGACTATTTCATGGATTATTTTGGCCTGAAAAATATGGAAGAGTTGCCAGATATCAAAACCATGGAAGCTGATCTTTTAGAAGAAGACGCGGTCGATCTTTATTTCGATCGTTATGAAGAAAAAGAAGAGGATGAAGAATAATGGAACGATTGCAAAAAGTCATTGCTCATGCGGGAGTCACTTCACGTCGAAAAGCTGAAACGATGATCACAGAAGGTCGGGTCAAAGTCGATGGGCAAGTCGTGACTGAGCTTGGTTTTCAAGTGACCGATAAAGAACGCATCGAGGTTGATGGTGTGCCGATTTATAAAGAAGAACCGGTATACTATCTTTTTAATAAACCACGTGGGGTGATTTGTGCGGTTTCTGATGACAAGAAACGTAAAGTCGTGACCGATTATTTTACCATGGTCTCCGAACGGATCTATCCGATCGGCCGATTGGATTATGACACATCAGGGCTATTGCTTTTGACAAATGATGGCGAATTTGCGCAGAAATTGGCCCATCCTAGTCATGAAGTGGATAAAACCTATGTCGCTAAAGTAAGTGGTCTAGCGACAAAAGAAAGCTTATTACCCTTGACTAAAAAAATGAAAATAGCTGGTCAAATCTATCATCCTGCTCGGTTTAATATTTTATCTACCGATCGTAAAGCCCAAACCAGCATTGTTGAATTGACCATTCATGAGGGTCACAACCATCAAGTAAAGAATATGCTGGCGGCAGTTGGTTTACCGGTCCAAAAATTGAAACGCGAAAAGTATGGTCACTTAACCTTGGGAAAGCTTCAGTCAGGTGAATACCGTCCCTTGAGCAAGAAAGAAGTCAGCCAGTTGTTAGTTGAGACCAAAAAATAAGACTAGTGAAAAAGCTTCTGTGCTTGCAATTTTTTAGAAAAACGATATAATGAATTTGTACTTAAATAAACAAGGTTCATCTTCAGGGGCAGGGTGTGATTCCCGACCGGTGGTAATAGTCCACGAACCATTTTTTGAAAATGGTCGAAACGGTGTAATTCCGATACCGACAGTAAAGTCTGGATAAAGAAGATAGGACGTATTTGATATGTTTTTTTGTAATGCTCAAATACCCTATTTCTCCTGAGAAATAGGGTATTTTTAATGGCAAAAAAAGGATCGAATAAGTTCATTTGAAGAGGAATCCTTACATCTAGGAGGATTTATATGAAGAACAACAAAGTACAAAAAATGGTGTCTGTTTCAATGTTTGCGGCGATGGGATTGGTTTTACAGTATCTAGCTTTTCCGATCATGCCGACCTTTAGCTTTTTGAAAGTCGATTTCAGTGATATCCCGGTAATGCTCAGCATGTTTTTGTTTGGGCCAAGTACAGGTATCTTGACGGCTTTCATCCGTTCTTTTCTGCATTTGATCACAACTGGGTTATCACCTGATAATATTGTGGGTGATGTGGCTAGTTTCTTAGCTACGGTGATCTTTACATTGCCTGTTTATGCTTTCTTTCGTAAAAGTAAGAGTGCAAAAAGTAAAGGAATAGGCCTTGTGTTGGGGGTGCTTTTCATGACAGCTTTTATGAGTATCGCCAATTATACGGTGATCACGCCTTTATACTTGAAGTTTTTCCAAGTGGGTGCGGATGAATTTCTAGGTATGTCACTTGGCACTTATGTCATGATCGGGATTTTACCTTTTAACTTGATCAAGGGAACGATTGTCAGCGGTGTGTTTCTAGTTTTACACGCCAAACTACTTCCTTGGCTACAAAGTAAACAAACAATGTCTTCCCACCGTTCAGTTTAATTAAAAAAATTGTTAAAAAGCAAGCTCATGTTGGGCTTGCTTTTTTGGATAATTAAGCAAATCTATCTTTTGGATGTCGTTCAAAGATTGGTGTATCAGCTTTATAAGTACGAAAAAACTTGAGCGGTAACTTTATAGGAATATAGCCCCTAATAAGATGCAAGGCACCCGAAATGAAAAAGCGAGTGCCTATGATAGCCACCAAGGATGCGTAAGTAGGGACGGAGGACGATTAAGAAAGGATAAGTACAAAAGAATGGACTTAGACTATAAATGGTTTGGTCGCCAAAATCTTATTTTGAGCTTTTTTCCAATTTATACATTCTCTCAGAAAAGCTAAAATTCAGTCACTATAAGGCTTTGATCATCATCAAGCATGGATTCTAAGGATCCCATAAAGTGGGAAAGACCTCAAGCTTAACAAAGCCCATTTTATAATAAAATTGGATCGTCTGGTCGTATGGCGGATAATGGTCTTCTGCCACTGTTTTGACTTGTAGGAATCGCTGCTCTTTCTTGGCACCATCTTCAGCTGCTTGATACAATAATGTGCCAATGCCCTGGTGGTGATAAGCTTTCTTAACGCCCATACAATCGATTTCGGCAGTGTCAGGAGAAGTGTGACCTAACGTGATAAAACCTAGAACCTCCTCATTTTTTTAGCTACCCATAATGATAATTCTTTAGCGCTTTCGATGTAAGCTTGTGTGCTTTGTGATAGGCCGAACCATTCTGGTAAGCCAGCCAATACTTAACTTGCGATTTGCATTTTTTGAGTTGGAGCCGCGATCGGTTTTATTTGGATTATTTGTTTCATTTAGACCTCCAAAAAGAATAAAAAAGCTTGTAAGAAAAAAAGTTATAACATGTTATAACTAGAAAAAGGAGATGATTTTTAAATGCTATGAAATGCCGTAAGAATCCCAAAGTAAGGTCATATTAAGCCATAGGCATGGGAATTAATAGTAACTATTTGATAATAGTTCTAATAAGTGCGATCAAAATGTTTGATTTAGCGCTAGCACCCTTTTTTCGAGAAGGAAAATCTGCTATGCTTGATGAAAAGAAAGTTTTGCTTTTAGCCTACTTTGACAGGCAAATGGTTATCGTTCTAACAAAATCGCACGGACAGGACATTTTTTATAAGCAGCGAGTACCGCCTTTTGTTGTGACTCGGGAATGAACTGTTGCTTTGCTTCAGGCTCTTGGGCAAAGATCACGATTCCATCTTCAGTATAATCAAAAATATCGGGCGCTTGGATGGCACATAGACCACAAGCAATACAACGTTCGGGGACTAGTTGACAGCGTTGGGACAAAGCATTTCACTCACTTTCAGGAGGAATTTTATTGAATGACTTTATTGTAGCTTTATTTGATGTCAATGACAAGATGAAGGCAAGCACCGTTTATCAGATCCTTATTGGAAAGAAAACCAGTTCAGTCCTTTGTTATGCTTATTTTCATGACCTATTGCCTTATTTTTCCCTTTTTCCCGATTTAAAAAAAGAAACGTTTATTCATTCACTACAAAACTCGAGTCAAGAGAAAAAAATCAGGATCGATTCTGAAGGACAAGTTCTGCGGCTTGAAAAAACGGCCAAACTTCAATCGATTTTCCCTAATTTAGACTCTTTTAAATGGGGAAGGACCGCTGAAAAATGTTGGCGGATGTTACAACTTTTTGTTCAAGCTGTTTCAAATTTGGATAAAAGCAAGGACTATCAACCCATCGAGACTAGTCCGCTTTATACTGAACCGGTCCGAAAAATGATCCGCGAAAACCGTGAGACGGTTGCGGTGACACTTTATCAAGAACTGACGAATATTTTTAAGCAAATGCCCCATGAAAAGGCTGATTTCTTGGCTTCAAGTTTTAGTGGTTATGAGCAAAATGGACAGGTGTTTTTTCAATTGGTGCCCGCCAAATTTGAAAAAGAACCTTGGACCAAGTGCTATACTAACGATAGCATCCACCTGTTTTTGGCCTGGGTGGTAAATGATAAAAATACATTGCTTTATCATTTATTGCGTTCTTTGTTGATACAAAATGAGAGTCAAAGCATGTTGCATACCATACAGTTAGCTAAAAAAGGTCATACGGTCGAGCAAATCATGCAGATCCGGCATCTAAAACAAGGCACGATCCATGATCATTTGATTGAATGGGCCTTACAAGATCCCCACTTTCCCTATGAGAATTTTGTGACTCAAGCCCAATGGCAAAAGTTGCAAAGTTTACCTGAACGCTCCTGGGAACTTTCCTATCAGCAGTTGGTAGAAGAACGGACTGTTTCTTTTCTAGAATTACGTTTGTATCAAATCTATCAGAAAGGAGGAGGGTCATGTTAGAAACACAACTGCAACGCTTTTTCCAGTACAAAAGTTTTCGTCCGGGTCAAAAAGAAGTGATCCAAGCTTTAATGAAGGCGAAAGATACTCTAGCGATCTTACCAACGGGGACTGGGAAGAGCTTATGCTACCAGCTGACAGGTTTTATCAAGGAAGGACTAGTCGTGATCGTATCACCGCTTATTTCCTTGATGGAAGACCAGGTAGATTCACTGTTGCGCTTAGGAGAAAAGCGAGTCATTGCTTTAAACGGCACTTTATCACTAGCAGAAAAAGAATATGCGCTCCGCCATATCAAAAGCTATAAATTTTTATTTATAAGTCCTGAAATGCTTAGCCAAAAAAATATCCTTGGAGTTTTGCAACAGCAAAATATTGCCTTATTTGTGATCGATGAGGCGCACTGTATCTCACAGTGGGGTGTTGATTTTCGACCCGAATATCGTAAATTGGGGCTTGTAAAAAAACAGTTGCATGATCCTTTAACTTTGGCTTTGACTGCTAGTGCAACCGATAAAGTGAAACAAGAAATCAAAGACTTGCTCCTGTTTGATGCGCAAGAGATCATTTATTCGATGGATCGACCAAATATTGCTTTATTTGTCGAAGAAACCGAGGACAAATTCCAAAATTTAGTGGCGCTCATGAAAAATTGTCCTGGACCAGCGTTGATTTATTGTGCAACGCGCCGACAAGTAGAAAAACTTTATGAGTCATTGCACAATGATTTCTCGCTGGGCTATTACCACGGTGGCTTGACTAGTAATGAGCGACGGATGCTACAAAAGCAATTCAATGAAGATCAATTGCAATTTATGGTAGCGACCAATGCATTTGGCATGGGCATCGATAAGCCGAATATCAGACGTGTCATTCATTATGATTTACCAGATTGTTTGGAAAGTTACTTGCAAGAGATCGGTCGAGCTGGTCGTGATGGACAAGCCAGTGAAGCGATTTTGTTATATCAGGTAGGCGATGAAAAGATCCACCACTTCTTTTTGCAAAAAGCGACGCAAGAGCGACAAAGTTTTGAACAAGCGTTGGCAGATGGAAAGATCACTAAAGAAAATGATCTACAAGCAAAATGGTGGCAACAAGCTCAGCTTGAAGGAAGGGCTACCTTTTGCCAACGTTTGGCGATAAATGAAGATCAAAAGGAAAAAAAGCTAGCTGAAATGCTCGCTTATATCCATTGTTCACAATGTCGTCGCCAATTTTTGATGCATTATTTCCAAGAAGAAATAACGGCTTTCCCAACAAATTGTTGTGATTTTCATAATGCAAAACGGTTGTCTGACAATGTGGGTTATCAACAAAATTCGCTTTCAAGAATAAGTTGGCAAGTGATTTTGCTAAAATTGTTTAAAAAAGAAAAATGAAAATGATTTTTCAAGACAGAAATCCTTTCCTTATGGTATAATGTTTCGGAGAGTAGGGGGAGGAAATAAAATTGAGCAAAAAAAAGAAAAATCAAACAGAAGAACCATGGGAACAACCGATTTATGATACGGAAAGTGACGAAAATATGAGTCGCTCTGAACAACACAAGCAAAAGCGCGGCAACAGCACTTTTTTAACGATCGTCGTCGTTTTATTGATATTGATCGTGGCGATCCCAGTTGTGGCCGGTATTTGGTCGATTAATCGCAATAATGATAGTAACACTGCCGCATCGACTTCAGAAACAACGCTGGTAAGTTCCACCAGTTCGTCTACTGTGGCATCATCGACTAGCGAAAGTACCACTTCCGAAACGTCAACGTCTACATTGCAAAGTTCGACGGAAACATCTGAATCGACAGAAGCCCCAGTCAATGATGATCAAAAAAATGAGGCGGACACAACTAATGATGCCACCGATCAAGATCAAATTGGTGCTGAATATACGACTGTTTTAGAAGGCGAAGGTCCTAATCAAGTGGCCGCGCGAAACGGTATTTCTGTTGAAACTTTGTATCAATTAAATGGTATTTCGGCAGATGATTTCTTCTTTTCACCTGGCGACCAATTACGTATCAAATGATTTTCTTGATAAGTTTTAGTTGAATCAGGTAAATGAGGAGAATGATCGTGGAAAAAATAAATATTGCTATCGATGGGCCGGCGTCTTCTGGCAAAAGCACCGTAGCCAAGATCTTAGCACGAGATTTGGGTTTTATTTATACTGATACAGGCGCTATGTATCGCAGTGTGACTTATTTAGCCATCAAGCATCAGATATCTTTTGATGATGAGAAGGGATTAGTTGCCTTGATCGACAGATATCCAATCAGCTTTCGGTCGGATGCTTCTGGTCAATTGGTTTTTGCTGATGGGGAAGATATCACCGATAAGATCCGTAGCGTTGCGGTGACCCATAACGTTTCAGAGGTTTCGGCTTTTGCCAAGGTAAGAAAACGGCTTGTTGTCAAACAGCAAGAAATCGCCGAAGCAGGTGGTGTGGTGATGGATGGTCGTGATATCGGAACGGTCGTTTTACCAGATGCCCAGGTAAAAATCTTTTTGGTAGCAAGTGTTGAAGAACGAGCCAGACGTCGGTATAAGGAAAATACTGAAAAAGGGCTCAGAATGGATTTTGAGGTTTTAAAACGAGAAATCGAACAACGTGATTATTTGGATTCCCATCGTGAGGAATCCCCACTGAAACAAGCAGAAGATGCGATCTGTGTCGATACGACTGGCTTGACGATCGAACAGGTGGTGTCTCGTATCAAAGAAATCACAACTGAAAAAATAGAGAAACAGATTAAATAAAGCAGAAAAATTAGAAAATCACTTTTTTTTTCATAGAAAATCACCTTTTTTTATGAAAATAAGCGGTAATCGCTTTATTTTTTGTTCAGAATAGCATAAACTATTACATGTAGTGTATTTTAAAAAGAATAGTTGGTTAGGAGGACATATGTAATGACAGATATTGAAAACAAAAAAGTTGAAAATGCCAATGAAACGATGGAAGCTGCTTTGAGTAATTTCCATGAAGTAAAAATTGGCGATGTCGTCAAAGGGGAAGTATTAGCCATTGAAGACAAGCAAGCCGTTTTAGGGATCGAAGGTGCAGGTGTTGAAGGGGTAGTACCTGCCAAAGAACTTTCTACGAATCCGGTAGAAGATATCCATGATTTAGTCAAGGTTGGCGATGTGCTTGAAGTTGTCGTCATCTCTACGATCGGTAAAGATAAAGAAAATGGTAACTATCTTCTTTCCAAACGTCGCTTAGATGCGAAAAAAGTTTGGGAAGATATTGAAAAAGATTTCCAAGCCGGAAAAGTGATCGAAGCACCGGTGACAAATGTTGTCAAAGGTGGTTTGGTTGTCGACCTTGGGGTACGTGGCTTTGTACCGGCCTCAATGGTGGAAGATCATTTTGTTGAAAGCTTTGACGAATATAAAGGCAAAACCTTGACCTTTAAAATCGTTGAAATCGAACCTTCTGAAAATCGCTTGATCCTTTCTCATAAAGCGGTAGTTGAAGCTGAAAAAGAAGCGAAAAAAGAAGAAGTCTTGGCATCTCTTCATGAAGGGGATGTTGTTGAAGGAAAAGTAGCTCGTTTAACTGACTTCGGTGCTTTTGTTGACTTAGGCGGTATCGATGGCCTAGTCCACGTGTCAGAAATTTCTCATACTCATGTAGGCAAACCTAGCGATGTCCTTAAAGTGGGACAAGCAGTGAAAGTAGCTGTTTTATCGGTCGATCCAGATCGGGAACGCGTTTCACTATCTATTAAAGATACCTTGCCTGGACCTTGGGAAAATATCGAAGAAAAAGCACCAGTTGGCAGTGTTCTTGAAGGAACCGTCAAACGCTTGACAAGTTTTGGTGCCTTTGTCGAAGTGTTCCCTGGCGTAGAAGGATTAGTTCACATTTCTCAAATTTCTCACAAACACATTGCGACCCCTCATGAAGTGTTAGAAGAAGGAGAAAAGATCCAAGTCAAAGTGTTGGATGTCAATCCAACCGATCATAGGATCGCTTTAAGTATCAAAGCTTTAGAAGAAAAAACAGAAGAAACAAAAGCGAAAGCTCCTGAAGAAACTTATGAAGCACCCGAAGAATCTACTGGTTTTTCAATGGGAGATATTTTAGGCGAAGCTTTAAAGGAAAAAGAAGAAAATAAATGAGTTTTAAAAAAGTGAAGATTCTTGTTGGCCTTCACTTTTGATCATAAAAGTGGCGAACGATCTCTAACTTCCTTGTCTTATTGGCAGGGAAGTTTTAATGTTTAATGGGGCCCTCTGGTGAAATTACTGGTTCATTAGCTAGACCATTGACAAAAACCTGTGTCTTTATCGGTGTGCGTAATGTACCAATTATGATTGGTCTATCACGAAAAGGATAGAGATATTAGCTCTTCTCGATACAATTCCAGGCCAAATCAGCTACTACACTACGAGTTTGGCTTGTTTAAGATCGATCGTAAATTATAACAGTCCTTCTTTTAGCACCGGCAAAAATTAGTAAAAAACTTGCATGTTTGTCAGGGTTTAGGTAAACTAGGAAAGGTTAAAAATAGTTAACTGATAAAAAATAGACAGATTAAATGAAAGAATGGAGGAGAATCATGGCAATTCCAACAGTAGCCATCGTCGGTCGTCCCAATGTCGGCAAATCGACCATTTTCAACCGTATTGCAGGCGAGCGCATTTCGATCGTCGAAGATACTCCAGGTGTGACACGTGATCGTATTTATGCGACCGGGGAATGGTTGAATCAACAATTTCACATCATTGATACAGGTGGGATCGATTTAGGTGATGAACCCTTTATGGATCAGATCAAATATCAAGCAGAAATCGCGATCGAAGAAGCAGATGTGATTCTTTTTATCGTGAGTGCCAAAGAGGGGATCACCGA
The DNA here is from genome assembly GCA_041859945.1 of Tetragenococcus sp. Classification (GTDB taxonomy): domain Bacteria; phylum Bacillota; class Bacilli; order Lactobacillales; family Enterococcaceae; genus Tetragenococcus. The sequence continues at coordinate 1,946 of JBFLGC010000039.1, read as the reverse complement.
CGCTGATGAATTCGTCTCGCGCATTTTATATAAAAGTAAGAAACCAGTCATCTTAGCCGTCAACAAAGTCGATAATCCCGAGATGCGCGCCGAGATCTATGAATTTTATAGCTTGGGATTAGGCGATCCGTTTCCTATTTCGGGGAGTCATGGCTTAGGCTTAGGTGATTTATTAGATGAGGCGATCAAGCATTTTCCTGATGAAACGGACGAGAAAGAAGCAGACGCGATCAAGTTTAGTTTGATCGGTCGTCCCAATGTGGGTAAATCATCGCTTATCAATGCGATCTTAGGTGAAAAACGGGTGATCGTCTCAGAAATCGAAGGGACGACGCGCGATGCTATCGATACGAATTTTGTCAGTGAAAGTGGACAAAAATTCACAATGATCGATACAGCTGGGATGAGAAAACGCGGCAAGGTTTATGAAACGACGGAAAAATATAGTGTGATGCGGGCGATGCGGGCAATCGATCGTTCAGATGTGGTCTTGGTCGTTTTGAATGCCGAAGAAGGGATCCGTGAGCAAGATAAAAAAATCGCTGGTTTTGCTCATGAAGCAGGTCGTGGCGTGATCATCGTCGTCAACAAATGGGATCTTGTTAAAAAAGAAACCAATACGATGCATGAGTTTGAACAAAAGATCCGCAATGAATTCTTGTATCTTGACTACGCACCGATCATTTTTGTCTCAGCCTTAACTAAAAAGCGTCTAGATCAAATCCCTGCGCTGATTGAAAATGTCAGTACCAATCAAAACATGCGTATTTCATCTTCCGTGTTAAATGAAGTGATCATGGATGCGGTAGCGACTAATCCGACGCCAACAGATAAAGGCAAACGCCTGAAGATTTTTTATGCGACACAGGTTTCCGTCAAGCCACCGACCTTTGTCGTTTTTGTCAATGAAGAAGAACTGATGCACTTTTCTTATGCGCGCTTTTTGGAAAATCAGATTCGGGCTGCTTTTACCTTTGAAGGAACGCCGATACGGATCCTTGCTAGAAGAAGAAAATAAAAGATTTTACCACAGTTGGACCATTTTGACAATCAAATTTGCTTTTCTAAAAACAAAATTGGAAAAATTGCAAAAAAAAGCTCAAAAAGCACGAAAATCCTTGATATTGTAGGCTTTCTGTGATAACGTAATAACAGAATATTGAAGGTAACTTTCAATATTTGTTACAAGACTCGGAATCGATCAAGTCTTTGTATAATGATGTATAGCATCACATTTTTCTTAGGGAGGTGAATCTATCCATGGCAAATAAAGCAGAAATTATCGAAAAAGTTGCAGCAGCTACAAACTTGACTAAAAAAGATGCAACTACAGCAGTTGATACTGTATTTTCAACGATCCAAGAATCTTTAGCTAAAGGCGAAAAAGTTCAATTGATCGGTTTTGGTAACTTCGAAGTACGTTCACGTGCTGAACGTAAAGGTCGTAACCCACAAACTGGTGAAGAAATCATGATCCCTGCAAGCAAGGTACCAGCCTTCAAACCAGGAAAAGCATTGAAGGATGCAGTCAAATAATGAACGGATGGGAACCTTGAGTTATCAAGGTTCCCATTACCTTTTTTAGTTAGAGATTATTAAAAGAAGCAGAAAAGAAGCAAATAAAAATAAGCTTGCATCTATAAAATAACAAAAAAATCAAAATCCGTACTGTTCTAGCTTGTCGATAATGTTAGTTTTCATCTCTTTAGTTACATGCGTATAGATCTGATTAGTTGTATCTTCATCGGCGTGACCGACACGATCCATAATCGCTTTTAGAGGTATTCCCATTTCAGCCAACATGGAAATATGCGAGTGACGAAAGATATGAGATGATAGATTTTTATAAATACCTACACGTTCAGCAGCACCTTTTAAAGCAAGATTAAACGAATTATTTTGGATAGGGGTACCAGACTTTGTTGTAAAAAGAAATCCACGATCAA
>JBFLGC010000038.1:0-26593 GCA_041859945.1 Tetragenococcus sp. | reverse complement strand
AATCCACCAATTACTGTTACACCAAGTCCTTTAGAAATTAAGCCGCTACCTTCAAATCCTAATGCGAGCGGGATAAGAGCACCGATTGTTGCAATTGCAGTCATTAAAATCGGGCGAAGGCGTGTTGCACCAGCTTCTAATAAAGCTTCAGCCCGTTCAAACGTATCACTTGTCACACCGACTGCTGCAGCTACTAATAAACGACCGTGTTCATCTTTAGCCGCATTGGGGAATTTAATGACTTTCTCAATATCTTTGATCGTGATCAAACCGCTCAAGCGACCTTCTGCATCCACGATCGGCAATTTTTCGATTTTATGTTGTTGCAAGATCTTTTCAGCATCTTTCAAAGAAGTTCCAACTGGGGCTGTCACTAAATGGTCCTTTGTCATGACATCATAGATCGGAATGTGATAATCAGTCACAAAGCGTAGATCACGATTGGTCATGATCCCTACTAGCTTCCGATTTTCCATGGTCTCAACGACTGGGATCCCACTGATACGGTATCGGCTCATCAATTCTTCAGCTTCAGAAACCAGATGTTCTGGCGTCAGGAAAAACGGATCGATGATCACACCACTTTCAGAACGCTTTACCTTGCGAACTTCATCTGCTTGAGCAGCAATGCTCATGTTCTTGTGAATGACGCCAAGACCGCCTTGCCGTGCCATCGCGATCGCCATTTTGTTGTCAGTAACAGTATCCATGCTAGCACTGATGATCGGGATATTAAGCTTGATATTTTTGGCAAGCTGGACACTCATATCGACCTCATTTGGCAAAACATGACTTTCCGCTGGGATCAATAAGACATCATCGAACGTTAAACCTTTCTTTACGAATTTGGTTTCCCAATTAGACATTTTTGTGACCACTCCTTCATATTTTTTACATACATTTGGCTAAAGACGGTCAAGAGAATCTCCCCACCGTCTTTTTCAGAAAAGTTTATTTATTTGAAAATAGCAAAAAAAAAGTGATAAGTCAACCTATTCAAGATAAAAACTTCAGAAATTTCCTAAGTCGTTCGCAAATTTGGGGCTTTTTCTGAAAATCACACAAAGCTGTCATCAAATTATTATTCTCTTCTTTGTTCGATTTCATATGTTCCTTTTTGGCAATACTTAGGTCACTTCAAGCCGTCATATATCCTTTCTTTTTAATACTTGGATCACTTCAGACCAAGATATGTCCCTTCTTAACAATTCTTAGAGCATTTCTCGTCTTCAAAAAAAAGCCTGTACACAAAAGATCGTATACAGGCCATCTCACTTTATTTGTTTCGATAATAAGTCAATTTGGTAATTTCACTAATGATGAGTGGAATCAAAGAAAGGCCCACTACGATCGCCCATTGCATCAAAGTCAACGCTTGGACATCAAAGATCGGTTGCAAGAACGGAATGAACAAGACCGCTAGTTGCATAGCTAAGCTAGCTAAGAAGGCTTTGTTCATAGCTGAGTTTGAAAATACGCCGATTTCAAAAATCGAACGTGTTTCACTTCGAACAGCAAAGGCCCGTGTCAATTCACCAAATACCAACGTCGCAAAAGCCATGGTATTGGCCACACCATCTGCGGTATTAGGATCGGACAACACATATTCGCCTAACCAATAAGCACCCAACGTGATCGCCCCAACTAAAACACCATAAAAGACAATGTTCACAGCAAAGCCATCCGCAAAGATACTCTTATGGACATCACGTGGTTTTTGTTTCATGACCCCTGGCTCGACTGGTTCCATCCCTAAAGCCAAGGCAGGCAGCGAATCGGTCACTAAGTTCAGCCAAAGCAATTGGATCGGCACCAGCGGCATTTGATGGAAGTTCAAGGCAGTGGCCACAAAGATCGTAATCACTTCACCGATATTACAACTTAACAAATATTGGATCGATTTCTTGATATTCGAATAAATCCCGCGGCCTTGTTCGACGGCATGTACGATCGTGGCAAAATTGTCATCGGTCAAGATCATGTCGGCCGCCCCTTTGGCCACATCCGTTCCGGTAATCCCCATGGCACAACCGATATCAGCGACTTTTAAAGCCGGTGCGTCATTGACCCCATCGCCAGTCATTGCCACCGCCATACCTTGGGATTGCCAAGCTTTGACGATCCGCATTTTATGTTCCGGTGAAACGCGAGCATAAACCGAATACTTACTTACTTCTTCTTCCAAAATCTCTTGCGGCATTTCATCGAGGTCTGCTCCCGTCATCGCTAAGTCACCATCACGGAAAATATTCAGTTCTTTGGCGATCGCCACAGCTGTCAGTTTATGGTCGCCGGTGATCATAACCGGACGAATCCCAGCATCATAACAATCAGCCACGGCTTGTTTGACTTCTAGACGCGGCGGATCGATCATGCCCATCAGTCCGACAAAGGTCAAATTCTTTTCCAAATCTTCAGTCGTCAATTCTTCAGGGACTTCTGTGATATCTTTGTAAGCACCGGCTAATACCCGCAAGGCATTAGAAGCCATTTCCGCATTTTTATCAAGCACGGTCCGTTTTGTTGTTGAGTCGATTTCGCAACGTTCCAACAAGACATCTGGGGCCCCTTTGACCATGACCCTAAAGCCATTTTCAGTTTTATGGATGGTGCTCATCAATTTCCGTTCGGAATCAAAAGGTAAATCAGCCACACGTGGCATTTTATTTTCTAACTCATTCTTATTTATGCCTTCTTCAAAAGCTTTGGTCACCATGGCTGTTTCAGTTGGATCCCCAGTCACTGTGCTCACATTGTGTTCATTTACCGTAAGTTTTGAATCATTACATAAAGTTCCGATCGTAAGTAACAATTCATCTGATTGCCCTTCAGTAGTATAAGTTTCTACGATCGTCATTTGATTTTGGGTCAACGTCCCCGTCTTATCACTACAAATGACAGAAGCCGCGCCTAATGTTTCCACCGCTGGCAACTTTTTGACAATGGCATTACGTTTGACCAAACGTTGGACCCCTAAAGCCAAAACGATCGTAACAATAGCGGCCAAACCTTCTGGAATCGCTGCGACACCAAGAGAAACGGCCATCATGAAGATTTCTAAAATCGGCCGACTGTAAAGCAAACCGATCACAAACATGACGACGCAAATGCCTAAGCAAAGGATCGAGAGCATTTTGGAGATTTCAGCCATTTTCCGTTGCAAAGGCGTCGTATTGTCGTCTTCTGAAATCAACATATTGGCGATCCGACCCACTTCAGTCTTCATCCCTGTGTCAGTAACGATACAAGTGGCGCGGCCATTGGTAATGACTGTAGAAGAAATCAGCATGTTCTTACGATCGGCTAAGCCGGTATCTTCAGGTAATCGATCGATGTCTTTTTTGTTTACTGGCACCGATTCGCCAGTCATTGCTGACTCGTCGGCTTTTAAATTCGAAGCCGTAATGATCCGAGCATCGGCTGGGACTAAATCGCCTGCTTCTAGTTCGATCAAATCGCCGGGAACTAAGGTCGCTGTCTCCACATGGTCTACTTTCCCATCCCGAATGACTTTGGCTAAGGGTGCCGACATCTTTTGCAGAGCATCCAAGGCCTTGTCCGCATTATTTTCTTGCGAGATCGAAATGATTGCATTGACGACCACAATCAGTAAAATGATCACGGGTTCGACCCAATCTTTAAAACCACTAGAAACAAAAGACAGAAAAGCCGCGATCAATAAGACGATGATCATCGGGTCTTTCAATTGACCCAACACCTTCATCCAAATACTTTCTTTCTTTTGCGCCTCTAATTCATTTTTCCCGAAGGACTGCAGGCGCTTTTCGACTTCTGCTTGACTCAACCCTTGAGTGCCATCCGTATCCAAAGAACGGATCACTTCTTCTTTGGTTTCATGAAACCATAAACTCAATACCCTCAACTCCTATTTATTTTTTATAATGACGATTTTGCTATATTAGGTAAAGTATACTACTTTTAAGCATTCTTGAAAACCAGAGAAAGAGTAAAAAGTCTGACAATTTGCAAAAATGTCAAACTTTTTTCAAAAAATCCCTAGCTAACGCATTTTTTGCTTATCTTTTCACTAGCAAAGGAAGATATTCAGGCAAATAAGTAATGGTCAGCGGTAGGTTCGGGCCTTTATCCCCATCGATACGCGTGGTGATTTTCTGATCTTCAAGTCCACGGATAGTGATTTCATGAGCCTGAAAAGTCGTGATCTGTTTAGACTCTCGCAAGCGACCGGTCATGGCAAAATAGATATAATCAAAAACTTGCTTGAAGCCGATATTGTTCAACAAAGACAGATGCATCAATCCTGGTGACTTCTTATCATAGACGATCCCACCGACCGCTGCTTTGATGGTGATCAAGGCAAACCAAGTTTTGAAAGTGTCGGTTTTATGGTCGATCGTATAGACGATCTCATAGGACTTATTTTTGCCGATCTGTTTAACGGCCTGAGCTAAATAAACGAGCTAGCCAAAACGTCTTTTGTCTTTTTGGCGGACTTCATTACCAATATCTGCCAAGTTGCCAAAGGTCAAGGAACTAACAACGACTTGTTTGGGACCACATTTAGCAATACCGACTTTTTTAACTTGCGCTTGATTCAAAATCAAGTCAAAGGCCGCTTCTGGCTGGGTCGGTAACTGATAATAGCGAGCAAAATTATTGATTGTTCCAGCTGGGATAAGCCCCGTTGGCAGGGGATGATCCAAAGCTAACATCACACTCAGGACACAACTTAAGGTCCCATCGCCACCAATCACGATCAGTACATCCAATTCAAACAAAACTTTTTCTAGTGCAGCAACAGCTTCAGCTAACTGAGCACCACTGATCAAAAGAGCCTCATTTTGGGTTTCTTTGATTTTTTCTTGCCCTAAAATAGCTATTTTTTTAGCCGCTCCTTGGCCTGACTTTTCATTATAAAAAATACCAAATTTCAATTAAAACACTTCCCTCTGGTAACTAGGTCACCCCAAAACAAAAGTTGTTAAAGTAATATCCCTTTTTCTTCCAGATTCTCTAGGCACTCTTTTAAATAGGCCGCATCATGCTCAGGATAAATCGGTAGCGTTCGCGTAACTGGGCTCAATTCATCATAAGGAGCACATTTTATGCCCCTGTAAAGAGGATCAGACCATTCAGTAGCCGGATGATAGCCACGTTGCTGCATTTCTGCGAGCACAAGTTGGTGATATTGATACAACTTATAAGGGGAATACTTAAAAACATAGTTGACCGTTGCATGCTTTTTTCCCCAGCCATTGCCTCTTAGCGCACAACACTCGCGATGTTGGCCCAACAGCTGCTGACGAGGTAACTGCGAAAGCAACGTTTCATGCCAAAGTCTCACTTTCTCACGCCCTTCGCTTTTGCCTTCTGAAACTATCTTATCATGAGCAAAACCAGCAAGCAAATCAGACATGCGGCTTATTATCAATAGTAGGCCGATAATCAGGACAGGAAAAACCTAGTTTAGCAATTTGTTCCTTTTTGATCAAGAAACGATTGATATTTTGGTCCACGATGATTACCGTATGACCTAAGAATTTCTCCACACAACCAGAGACAAAATTTTCGTTTGCATCTACAGTGGCTAAGGGATCTCCGATTTTTAATTCTGTCATTTTGTTAGACTCCTTCTCTTGATAAGTGAAAGCAAAAACTGATATCTTTCTCATAGTTGAGAAAAAATACCAGTTTCACTATTATCTACATTATGATTCAAGAATACTTTGGGGAAGTCCTATTTCAGGCTTTTCGCATAAAGAAAGCGACAACTGCCACAACGATCACTGCACCTAAAATCGATGGTACTATTGCCATGCCACCTAGATCAGGACCCCAGCTACCAAACAAAGCTTGACCGACTGAAGAACCGACTAATCCTGCAATTACATTGGCAATGATTCCCATTGAACCGCCTTTATTGGTGATTGCACCCGCGATTGCACCGATGATCCCACCTACTATTACTGTCCATAACCAACCCATATCGTATCACGCTTCTCTCATTTATTTTTTATTTACTGTACGCGTGGCTTTGTCTTTTCTTCATAGCTATCGATGCCATGATCGACAGAGCGTTTTGCCTTAGTGCTTTGTTTAGAAATATATGTTCCAGCAGAATTTGTAGCTCCACTTACTTTGTCTTGAACCGTTTCACTATCTTCATCAAATTCTCTTTGAGTCTTGATGTCGGTCACATTCACATTGACTTCGATGACATCTAAATGCGTCATTTTTTGAACTTCTCGAGAAATAACTGTTTTGATTTCATCGAAAATTTTACGAATATCTTTGCCGTAATCTACCACGACATCCATATCGACGGCAACTTGCTTTTTGCCAACCTCGGTATGGATCCCAGAAGTCACATTGTCAGTATTGACCAATTTTTCTGTCAGATTTGAGAAAAAGCCACCGTTTACGGTAAGTAAACCGTCTACTTCTTCCAAAGCAATACCGATGATCTTTTGCACCACTTTATCATCAAAAGTCAATTCGCCCGTAACGGTTGCTGCTTTTTCTTCGACTCCAGGATGAGCTGAAACTGGTGGTACGACATCTTTTGGCGCACTAACTGGTGTATTTGTTTCTTTTTGCATGATGATTCCTCCTATTATTTTATTTATGATCTAGGTCGTTTAAAGCCTTCAAAAAAGCCAATGACGTTTAAATAATGACCTAGTGTTGCACCCAAAATAGTTGATACCAATAACAATAATGTTTTAAAAAAACCGATCGTAAGAAGAAGAATGGCGATCAGTAAACCTAATAAACCACCAATGATCATATAGCGATACTGCAAGACAAATGATCTCATAGCTATCCTCTCCTTTATTCGACCCGATTTTTAGTCGCAGCTTTTTGTGACTGGCGGTAATCTTTTAAGACGACCTTGACAGTTATCTGCTCTTTTATCCCAAATAACTGCTCGAACCCCTTTTTGATCGTTTCAATCAAGTACCGAGTATGCTCTGGCAAAGCTGGGACCTGCCGCATTTTTCCGGAAATCTTCACTGTGACTGCTTTTTTGTTTATTTTAACTTTGATAGAGGCGTCTTCAATAAGGACCTCCCTTTGTAGGGTTTGGCGTACAAAGTTTTCAAGGGCCTTTCTTTCAATCTTCAATTCACCGTTCTTTTCTTTTAAGAGCAAAGAATCTTTATTACTAGGTATCAGCCAAATACCGATCAAAAAAGTCCCTAACAAAAGCAGACACAGGCCACTGCCCCAAAAAAGAAAGTACGGGAGGTAGGTTGACCCAAAAGCAGTATCCTCAAACAGAGTCACATGCCCAAACCAAGGTACCACCATTTGATTTTCATTCATAACAAACAAAAAAATAAATAGGATCAGTACTATTGCTATACTTGAGAGTCCTTTCCATAGCTTCCCCATAATTTCCTCCTTTTGAATGTGACCTAAATACATTATTTGATTTTATTGTATGATTTTTCATTTTAAATACCATTCCTTTTTTAACCTACACTGGATAACCCTCTGAAAGCCAATGCTTTCCTTTCAAATTTTGCGCTGCTTTTTTAGCTTTTATGTTCCTTTTTCACCATTTATGAAGGAAATTTTATTCTAAATCACTTTTTTTGAAATACCTTTCATTTTTTGAACCACAGTGGACAAACGCAGAAAAAGAACTATCTTTTTTATTTAAAAAGCGCGTATAATAAAGCCAGTCCAACTACTTAAACAAAATTATTTTGCCTTAAAATTTCAGCAAAAAGGAGATCAGGCATATGTTATATGGCATTTCTTCAAATACCTGGTTAAAAACAGTTATTTTATATACTTTAGAAGAACACACCGATTTTATTTCGAGTCGAGATCTAGCGCTGACGATTGACGAATGTAGCCAATCGACGATCAAAAAGCTCTGTCGTGAATTGCAAGAAGACATCGACACAGCTTATCCCAACGACTTGATGACTTTGATCATCGACCAGCGTAACGGCATGAAACTGATCCATAAACCCTACGTGAATTTTCAAAATCTTTTAGCCATGATTTTTTCCAAAGAGATCGCCTACGAATTGTTGCAACAATTGTTACTACATCGGACCATTTTGACTGCTGATTTTTGTGACACTTATTTTGTCAGCGAATCGCAACTGCGGCGCAAGATCGAGACCATGAACGATTCACTCGCTAAGCACGACATTACGATTTCTTTGTCCAAAAATATTACGTTACTCGGTGAGGAACATCGCTTGCGTGCTTTTTTCTCAAGTTTTCTCTTTTCGATCCACCGGCAATTTTCCCATATCGCTTGGATCGAATCTAAAGACGATTATCGACAGACAGCTGAAATAGTCGCCCAGGCTCTTTCGCTCAAAACAGATAGTCAAACCAGTGAAATTTTAGCGATCGCCTGCTTTATTACCATGGATGCTATTGAAAAACACTGGACCCTTTTCTTCAATGAAAAAGAACAAAAACTATTAGATAGTTTGGTATGGCCAACTTGTCCTAGTGAATTGAGTGATTGGAGAAAAGATGATTGGCAATTTTTAGTGCTGATGATCTATACTTCAGATATTATCGATCTTCACTTACAAATGAATCTGCAAGAATTAGAAAAGCTGACCTCTCTAGGCGACGCTGCAATTTGGATTGATCTATTTGAGCAAGAGTTCTTGCCGTTGACAGACATTCAAGAGGAAATTGTGTATAAAAAGTTTGTCAAACAAGTACTCGCTTATTCTTTTTTTAAATCCGATGAAGTCTTTTTGACGAATTTCAGTGAAAAGGATGTGGGTGATCTAAAAAAGGACTATCCCGTTTTCTTTTATAAATACGATGAGCTTTGGTTACGATTTTTGCAAGAAGCCAGTGAGCCCGCTGTCTATACGTATTTCCAAACCAAAAGTTTAATGCTTTGTTTTTATCTAGTACCAAAGGAAATCTATTTTCCGCAGATCAAGTTATTTATGCGGTCTGATTTAGATTTTTTGAATACCAAACATCTCGAATTTCGAGTCAATACCCGTTTTTGTGACAAGTATGCCTTAAAATTTGTGGCCGATATCCACCAGGCCGATATCATTTTGAGCACCGTCTCTTTTGAAGGCATGGATCGCTACCTTTCCACTTTTAATAATTTGGTGCCGATCATCTTGATCAATTCGAAGCTATCGGAAAATGACTTTAGCAAGATCGAAACAGAGCTGGTCAGGATCACACAAAATTCACTAGACAACATCTAAATTTAACAAGGAACCGTAAAAAAGAAAGGAGCTGAGAAAAATCATTCTCTCAGCTCCTTTTGTGTTACCCCGGTCGATCTATGATGGTGACTAACTGTCAATTCCAGCTACCACAGATTTTTTATGGTGATCACTTTCCCATTTCGACCTCCATAAATTTTTTTATGGTGGTTACTTTCCCGTTTCAACAACCATAGATTACTTTCTTAGACTCCAAGCCAAAAAAAAGAGAAATCCGTTGAAGGGACTTCTCTTAATTTCTATTTTATTCTTTGGGTATCGACAAGCTACCGACGATATTGTATTTCTTCTTCAAATAATATCTTACCAGTAATGAAATCCCACCAAGAATGGCTAAAATCACGGGATCTAGTTTGGCATTTAGTGGGCTAGGGATCAATGCGGAAAGTGAAATGACCGCGGTCCAAGCAAAGAAAGCTCCGACCATGATCAAGATGATCTTCCACATCTTAGGTCGCTGACTTTTATCGGCACCAGGGCGTTCGTATTGGTACATATATTTATACATCAAATAGAAGACCCAGCCGCCCATCATCGCCATCAAAACCAGACTCAAGATGCCGTAAACTTGCTTATTGTTTTTCACAAACAAGCCCATGACACCCATCATCAAACTAAAGACACCAAAAATAAGTAAGGTGTTATCTAGCCACATCAATACTGGGCTAGATGCTTTGGCTTCTTTGGGCTTATTTAAAATCGTTTCCGTGCATTCGGACACAGTGCCATAAAGTTGGCGGGCTGTCCGCCCCCCTTTTTGTTCTGTGACTAAAACAGGTAGGATCTCATGAAGCGCCACAGTTTTGTCCTCTTCCGACAAATTCGCAGCTTCTAGGGATTTTTTCAAATCAAAAATATATTGTTCATTACGTTTGGTCAGTTGCTTTTCTAACTCGCGATTTTCTGCCACATAATCTCGCAGTGTTTCTGGTTCCATGACCTTATTTCCCCTCTCTTAGGTCAACTTTATACGGACTATTTTACCATACTCTTGCGCTCTTTGATATCTTTTCTTAGACATTGAAACGAAAGAGCATGACATCGCCGTCTTTGACCACATAATCCTTGCCTTCTGAACGCACGAGGCCGGCTTCTTTACAAGCATGCATGGTCTCTAAGCGATCGAGATCTTCATAAGAAACGGTTTCGGCGCGGATAAAGCCGCGTTCAAAATCGGAGTGAATGATTCCAGCTGCTTGCGGTGCTTTGATCCCTTTTTTGAAAGTCCAAGCCCGCACTTCTTGTTCGCCAGCCGTAAAGTAAGTCGCTAAGCCTAGCAAACTATACGAAGCCCGGATCAAACGGTCCAAACCAGATTCTTCAACGCCCATGGCTTCCAAAAATTCCAATTTATCGTCCTCTTCCAGTTCAGCGATTTCTTCTTCTGCTTCCGCACAAACCGCGATCACTTCGGCGTTTTCACCAGCCGCAAATTCTTCCACTGCTTTGACATAAGGATTAGTCTCAGGAGCAGCCACGTCATCTTCGGCAATATTGGCCACATAAAGAACAGGCTTGGTCGTCAACAAAAACAAGCCTTTGACGATTTTTTGTTCCTCTTCGTCAAATTCGATCGTTCGTGCCGAGATACCTTCTTCCAAGACAGGTTTGATCTTTTCCAGCACTTCAAATTCCGCCATAGCTGCTTTATCCTTGGTTTTCGCTACTTTTTCCACACGATTGTAACGTTTATTCACCGATTCCAAATCGGCTAGGACCAACTCCAAGTTGATAGTGTCGATGTCGGCTAACGGATCGATACGTCCTTCCACGTGGGTGATATTGTCGTCATCAAAACAACGGACCACATGAATGATGGCATCAACTTGACGGATATGGCTCAAAAATTGATTGCCCAGGCCTTCACCCTTGCTCGCCCCTTTAACAATGCCAGCGATATCGGTAAATTCAAAAGTTGCCGGTGTCGTTTTCTTCGGATGAAATAAATCAGTCAAGCGATCCAATCGGCTATCTGGCACTTCCACCATGCCCACATTGGGATCGATCGTTGCAAAAGGATAATTCGCTGCTTCTGCGCCAGCTTTCGTAATTGCGTTGAATAAGGTCGATTTGCCGACATTGGGCAAACCCACGATTCCAGCTGTTAAGGCCATTATTTCTTCACTCTTTCTCTTTTTTCTCTAAAATTTTCTTCATTTTCTTTTCAAAATCACGACGTGTCATCATCACGATGTGCCCGCAATTCACACACTTGATTTTGATGTCAGCGCCCATGCGGATGATCTGCCAACGGTTGGTCTGACAGGCATGGGGCTTCTTCATTTCCACGATATCACCTAAATCGTACATGGTCGTCACCTCTTTAATCATCAAATTGGATTTCCAAAATATCTAAGATCCGCGTCAAATCACTTTGCGACAAATACTCGATCTCGATCTTACCTTTACCTTTTTTCTCACGGATCGAAACACTCGTGCCAAACTTATCCATCAAGCGGTCTTCACTTTCTCGCAAATAATACGGTTTTTCCTTGATGACTCGGGGCACCTTTTTCTTGGGCTTATTTTCATTCATTGCTGTGACCATTTGTTCCAATTGGCGCACCGTCAAGCTTTCTTTGACACAGCGATTGGCTAGTTTCAAGATTTGTTCCTTATTTTTGAGACCCAAAAGTGTCCGGGCTTGTCCCATCGATAGGCGTTCCTCTTCGACCATTTCCTTGACTAACTTTGGTAACGACAATAACCGCAAATAATTGGCCACATAAGAGCGACTTTTCCCCAAGCGCTCCGCCACTTCGGCTTGGGTCAATTTTAAATTATCCATCAGCATCTTATAGGCTTCGGCTTCTTCTAGCGGATTCAGATCTTCACGTTGCAAGTTTTCCATGACGGCTACTTGCATCATCGACTCTTCATCAAAATCACGAATGATGGCTGGGATCGTTTCTTTTTTAGCTAATTTCGAGGCTCGGAAACGGCGTTCACCCGCGATGATCTCATAGCCCTTGACGACCGATCGGCGCACGATGATTGGTTGAAAGACTCCCGAACGTTCGATTGAATTAGCCAATTCTTGTAAAGAAGCTTCATCAAAAGTTTTCCGTGGTTGATAAGGATTGGGCCGCAATTCATTTAAAGAGAGCTCCACGACTTCCTCTTTTTTTACATCGACTTCTTCTAATTCTTGAAACAAAGCGTCGATCCCTTTACCTAGACTTTTCCCCTTATTCTTCACGAGCTAACACTTCCTTTGCTAAAGCTTGATAAACTTCCGCTCCCCTAGAGCGACCGTCATAATCGATGATCGCTAAGCCATGGCTAGGTGCTTCAGACAAACGCACACTGCGTGGGATGATGGTGTCATAGACTTTTTCTTGGAAATAGCGGCGCACTTCTTCGATCACTTCGGCACCGAGGTTGGTCCTAGCATCATACATGGTCAACACGACCCCTTCGATTTTTAAAGTCGGATTGAAATGTTTTTGTACCAAGCGTACCGTATTGAGCAGTTGACTCAAGCCTTCCAAGGCATAATATTCACACTGGACCGGGATCAAGATCGAATGACTGGCCGTAAAAGCATTGATCGTCAAATGGCCTAACGAGGGTGGACAATCAATCAAGACAAAATCATAACGATCTTGGACTTCTGCTAAAGCTGACTTTAATCGTGATTCTCTAGCCATCATCGAAGTCAGTTCGATCTCAGCTCCGGCCAGTTGCAAAGTCGCCGGCACGATGTCAAGATTCTCGCGCGAACTTTGCACGATCACCTCTTCTAGTGGCACTTCATTGACTAAGACATCATAGACATCTTGAGCGACATCTGGTTTTCTGATACCCACACCACTTGTGGCATTCCCTTGGGCATCCATATCGACTAATAATACTTTTTTCCCCATGAAAGCAAGGCTTGCTCCCAGGTTGACAGTCGTCGTCGTTTTACCGACGCCGCCTTTTTGGTTGGCAATAGCGATGACTCGTACCATAGTTTCCTCCTCTTTTAACTATAATGGCTTTTTATTAGGTAGACCCGCTTTACGTGGGTACTTATTCGGTGTTTCTTTGGCTTTTCGAATCATTAGGATATGGCGTTTTTCGCCTGATTCGGGCAAGATAAAGGTCTCATCTCGCAAAAATTTTCCGCCCAATAAGCTGATAGCATGTTTAGCTTCGGTCAATTCTTCTTCACTTTTGGCCGCTTTTAGGGCATAAAAAGTCCCGCCTTTTTTGACCAGTGGCAAACATAATTCAGCGAGTATATTTAACCGTGCCACCGCCCGCGCCGTCACATAGTCAAAAGAAGCTCGATAGCTTGGGGCTTGCCCAAAATCTTCCGCGCGTCCATGCCATAAAGTGACTTTTTTTAAATTCAATGCTGCGACCAAATTTTCCAAAAACGTCAGCCGTTTTTGCAACGAATCCACGATCGTTACTTCCAGATCAGGATACAGGATCTTCAGCGGGATACTGGGAAAGCCAGCTCCACTTCCCACATCACATAAACTTCCTTCCCCCGTAAATCCCGGCATCTTAGCCAAAGTCAGCGAATCGAAAAAGTGCTTGAGATAGACTTCTTCTTTATCTGTGATCGCCGTCAAATTCATCTTCTGGTTCCATTCTACCAGAAGCCTATAATATTGTTCAAATTGGACCAATTGCTGGGCGCTTATTTTAAGCCCCAGCTCCGCCAATTCTGTTTCAAAACGTTCCGGAGACATGCTTTCTTCCTCTCTTTTTGTGAAACAAAAAATGTTTCACAGACTACCCTTTACTTTAACGCAAATAAGGTCAACTTGCAATAGAAACAACAAAGGAAGTTGCAAAATGTTTCACAGTAAGAACGCTCTTTTAGCCTTTCACGGTCATTTAAGTCACGCAAGCATTCCTGCTGTGTTCCTATTCGATATAGACCAAACTTGTATTGGATTCTCAACTATTTCGTACAGACTCACAGTACTTGTATAGGATACTCGACTATTCAATACAGGTTCACCAACCCAACTTGTATTGGACTCTCCAATCTTGATAAATTTTTCCTCAATCAAGGTAATACAAAAAACTTAGACATCTCCTATAAAGAAGATGCCTAAGTTTAACTGCTTGTATTTATCTTGACGTATTGACCGAACTACCACTTACAGCGACTTTTTTGATTTCTGCTTCAGAAACTAAATTCAAGTCTCCGGTAACAGTCGCTTTCAAAACACTCGCGGCAAGGCCAAAGGAAAGTGCCTCTTGTGGTTCGAAATGATTGATCAAGCCGTGCATCAGACCAGCGCCGAATGCATCTCCACAAGCTACGCCTTCCATGACATGCACGTTATAGGTCGTCGTTTCGTAAAATTCACTATTCTTTAAGAGCATGGCTTTCCATTGGCTATCCTCGACCGATTTGATATTGCGCAAAATGCTGGTCACGATCTGACAATTTGGATAACGGTCCATGACTTCTTGCATCGCTTTTTTAAAAGATTCCTTTTGATCGATTCCATGCGCATCATCGCCATCAAAAGCTTTGATCCCAAGCGTGGCTTCGAAATCTTCATCGTGAGCAATACAAATGGTCACATATTTCATCAAGCGACCGATCACTTTTTGCGCTTTTTCTGGCGCCCACATCTTGCCACGATAGTTCAAATCACTGACCACCGGAATATCATGATTTTGACAATACTGACAAGCCGCCAAACAAGCTGCTTCTAACTCATCTGATATAGCTGGGGTGATCCCTGAAAAGTAGAAACAATCGACCTCTTTAAAAATCGTGTCCCAGTCAAATTCAGTAGCTTGCACTTGGGAAAACGTACTATAAGCGCGGTCATAAACGACATTATTGGAACGCAAGCTCGCGCCTTTTTCAAAAAAGTAGATCCCCAAGCGTCCCGGTCCCACCATGCATTTGCTCGTATCTACGCCATATTGACGCAACGTGTTGATGGCTCGTTGCCCTAACAAATTCTCAGGAAATTTCGATAAGTAAGCCACTTCATCACCCAGTAAACTCAACGACACCGCCACATTAGCTTCCGCACCGCCATACGTTGCTTCAAACGCATTGGCTTGCAAGATCCGTTCATTAGTCGGTGGTTTTAGACGTAACATCATTTCTCCAAAAGTTAATACCTTCATACTAAATCCTCCAATAATCATTTGTCTTCTATTATTATAGACTAAAATTCCGGCTTTTGGTAACGTTTGTTGAAATTTGTTTTGCAGATATGGTATTTTCAGTGAGCGTGCGATATCATGGAAAAAAGTCATTGCAAGATACTTATTGGACGGATACTATTGAATCAATTAGGTCATGCAATTAGAGTCGAAATGATAAGTCTATACTTTTAGCGTGGGGCTTTTTTAGGAGAAAAATGCAAACATTATTCGAAGCTGTCTTCACATTTTTAGGAACAAACATTGATGAGCTGTTTATCTTAGTGACTCTTTATTTGGAATTAGGAAACAACTTAAAAAAGTGAGAGATTATCACAGGTCAATATTTAGGATTGAGTTTCTTGATCTTAGTAAGCTTTATAGGCTCTCTCGGCACTATTCTTATTCCCGAAAAGTACATTCCTTTACTCGGAATCGTCCCAATCTTTTTCGGAATAAAAGAATTGCTAGAATATTTGAGAAGTAAAAAAACAGATCCTGATGAAGAGTCCATCGCCTTTTATGACCAGCAAAGTACCACCAGTGAACGTATATCAAGAATTACTTTGATTTTCATCGCAAGCGGTGCAGACAATATCAGTCTCTATTTATCATTCAATGTCATTAAGTTAAGAAACTCTTTCAAATTTTCTTGAATAAAAAGAAGAAAAAAACAGTCGTTCCTTTTTTTGATTCTCAAAACAAACTCTTCAAGCGTGAAAATCAGCTTTCTTTAGTGAACTTTTCGATTTTGGGGTATACCAAATAAACACCCCTTTTTCCAGTTAAAAAAACAACTGTTTCATTATTCAGGAAGCTCGGTAAAGAAAATAAGGAGGGTGCTGAAATGAGCGGTGTTTAATCTTGTATATTTTCTATTTTCTCGCATCGGTATAGGTTTGTTTTTCTAAATCGTACATGGCATTGAGGTGGACACTATAGGCACCTTTGGTGCAGTTTCCAGGACAGGTATAATAGGCTTCGTGAGAAGCATAGCTAGGTGTGCTAGAAAAAGTACAAGTAGAGCCATCAACGGCTAATAAACGAAAGGCCCCAAAGGATTCTAAATTTTCTATTGAGGCATTTATACGATAAAATAAGGATTGGAAAGCTTCAGGTTTCAATTTTTTTCTTTGTTGGTTGAAGGCAGAAGCCGAAGGAAGCGTACCTTCAAATTTAAAATAATCAAGCAATTCAACAGCAGTAGAGTGAGAACCTTTGGAAACAAGTAAGGAGAGAAGTGGCGGGCAATTTTCTATTTCTAGAAAAATCGACACCAGGATGCCTAGAGAAGTGATCGATTTCTTCAGAAACCTCAGACACAGCTTTTTCAAAAAAAGACTTTATATCTTCGTGAAACATAGACATAAGGATTCACCTCCAAAGTAGTTAAAATGGTTGGTCCACTTTAACCAAGGGACGAAGGAGCGCGCGACTGAGTCCGCCGATTTTCATAAAAAGTCAATCTTTATTTTAAAAAAAATGAAAAAAATAGTTACACCCTTTTTGAAGTAAGATGTAACTAAAACTATTTTTTCTTTAACTTAATGACATTGATTTGAGTATAACAAATGAATGTAAAATGAATATTGCCTTTGTGTAAATAAATGACTAGAAACGTAAATACTATGTAAAGTTTAAATAAGATTTTTAAGACCATAATATTCAGAATTAGAGGAACCTTGGTCCATTCTTTGGATGCACTTCCATTCAAGTCAAGGAGAAATCTGGGGATTGAATGCACAAAAGACGATCACCATCAAAAATACCCAGCGCTATTCGATGTTACAAAGCCATTTTGTTGATCTTTTTGATTTAGGTGAACAAGTCAGTTTGACTAATCTTTCTTTTTGCGCTTCACAATTGCTACGACTCATTTTATCGGAAATTTATTTGTTAAAAGACGCTGATACGGCCGATACTCAAAACACTTACTTAGTCAAATGCATCAAATACATGGACGACCATATCGATCAAGAGCTTTCCTTAAATGACTTGGCCGATTATCTAGACATCTCGCCAAGTTATTTGAGCACATTGTTCAAGCGCTATTTAAATAAGTCACCCATCGATTATTTTATTGAAATGCGGATCGAACAAGCTTGTAAATACTTAAAATTGAGTGACTTAAAAATTTATGAAGTCGCCGAAAAAGTTGGTTACAAAGACCCTTATTATTTCTCAAGGATCTTTAAGCGCAGCACTGGCGTCTCGCCTAAGGATTATCGAAAAAAAGTTTTAAATAATGAATTTCTATCCCCAACGAAAATCGATTAAGCAATGGCTTTTATTGCCCGTTAAATTTCTTTATATTCGTTTTGATAAAATAAAAAAAGTGAGGATTGGATTTTATGAAACATAGTGCGATCATTCAGGAAAACCTAGACAAACGCAAAACTAAAAAAGAAAAATGTGCCTATCTGCTCTACGCCTACAAAGAATGGGCGATAGCAATCGGCATCGGCTTTATCCTTGTGATCATTTTTGTCTTGCTTATGGGGAATACACAGACAACAGATCTGACCGTTCGTATCATTAGCGAGCTACCCGTTTCTCAAGATACCATAGACGAATTCTCCGCAGAAATCCAAGCTGAATTAGGTGAAGAAACAACGCTCGATATTCAAAATTTTTTGGCCGGAAATACTGACCAAGAACAGATGCTGACGACTCAAATGACTGCGCAAGAAATCGACTTACTGGCCCTACCCGAAGACCCAAGTGATAAGGTACTGGCTGTTGTCGACGGAATGATCGATGAAAACAATATTTTTACATTAGATGGCTATAGCTTCTCCAGTGCCTTTAACGCTCCCCACGCTGATAAAATCACCAACCTGAAAAAAGGGTTGCATGAAAAATGAACGCGTAAAAAAGCAGCTGATTCCATGAGGGATCAGCTGCTTTTTGATTGCTCCTGTACAATTTATTTTCTTCAAATATAACGTTCAAAAACACGAGCCATCATCAAACTGATCAGGTAAGAAACCAGAGAAAAACCTATGACGACTAAGAATAAGCCATAACCCACCCATTTAGGATAGAACATCACGACAAGAATGACCAGTAGAAGAAGCAAGAAAGATAATAAGGTTGTCATAAAATGTTTAATAGACATTAGCAAGGCGTTTTTTAGAATACCTACTATGTTGTTTTCAAATTTAGCCAATAGATAAAACACATAAAGGCTGATCATCGCAAACAAGGCAATGACTATGTATAAGATGACGCGTAAAAAAGCAGCGATATTGATTGCTACCATATTTTCTATCACAATGTACCAAGCAAAGAAGACCGCACTCATCGCAAAGACAAGGCCCCAAAGGATAGTTGCTTGTTTGAAGTTTTGTTTGAATGATTTAAAGAATTCCTGAAAGACATTAGGTTGTTTGCCTTCTACCATTTGCAAAGAAACAAAATTCATCGCTGTTAAAGAGGCCCCTAACGTAACTATCGGAAGAGAACACACAATGAACAACACATTGACAAGCATCAAATCAAATACATTAGCTAAAATTTTACCTAAAGGCGAGTCCATACTAAAAAATTTCATCTTACCGGCTCCTTACGATTCCATCATTAAAAATGAGGTTGAAGAAACTCCAACCTCATTTCATTATACTCTATTCTAATCCTTGTTGCTTAACAAATTCATCCATATCTGCTTGTAAAGATGCTCGAACATCTTCATAACCAGCGGCTTTCAATTCTTCACGCATTTTATCGATTTCAGCGGAAGGATCATCGAACTTGCCAGCTTGTAATTGTGGCATATAATTGGATAAGACACTGGCCATAGCCGATTGACTTGAATCGATCGCATCTTTATTGAATACCAGATTTTCAAATGGATAATCATAAGCGATTTCATCCAAACCAGCATAAATTTCATCTTTATTCGGTGCATCTGTTGTTTTATCTAATTCAAAATCATCCATACGGCCAGCCCAGAAGTTGGCACCTAAGCTATCAGTAGAAGGATCATACCCTTCTGGATAGTCTAACTTGCCATCGTCAGTCACGATATAGTCAGTTCCTTCGATTCCATAGTTGATAAGACGGTAACATTCTCCGTCGTTGCGTAACAGATCATAGACTTGCAAGGCTTTTTCTGGATTCTTTGAGTCCGCACTGACTGCCATGGCACCATGGGTCTTCAAATCTTTTGGAATGTTATTGTTTTCTTGTCCGATATAATACATCTTAGGATCAGAGCCTGGTTGTTTCGTATTCATGTTATAGACGATTTGACCGATATAGGTTTGTGTGTGGTGTTGGTCGACCGCAGCCGAACCGGCATAGAACAATTCACGACCATCACCTGTAAAGTTCAATACATCTTCTCGCCAAACACCCATATCGTTCCATTTCTTCATTTCAGCTGCCGCTTCTTTGAAGGCATTCCCTTCCATGATATAAGAAGTGACCGTGTACGGATCGCTAGCAGTAGTTTGCCACATTTCATAGTTTCCGACATTCACACCGATCAAATTGCGGTAATCATAGTTACCACGAACATAGGCATCTGTCCCAGCACCCGGTGCGTTTGTTTCCCAAGGCACGACATCTTCTTTATTAGCCAAGACATATTCAAAATAAGTCGTCAAATCATCGAATTTCGTGATTTCACCATTAGGAAGTCCAGCTTCAGTGGCCCAATCGCCACGATAGAAGAAGCCGTGATTCGTATATTGCTTGTAATTATCTTCTGGGATAAAGTAGATGTTCCCGTCAGACAATTTTGTCAGGTCCCAATCACCATCGGCATCGACTTGATCCCATGTCTTTGGTGCATTTTCTTTCAACATGTCCTCAGACAATGGCAAGAAAGCACCTTTTTGCGCATTTTCCCAGCCATACAACCAGTCAGTAGCGGTCGTGATCAAATCGATCGATCCATCCCCACTCAACAATTCGACATTGTATTGGGTTTGCCAGTCAGCCCACTCCACATAATGAAGAGATAAGGTTGCATTGACTTCTTCAGTCAATTTTTTGTTCAACTCTTTCAACATATTTTCCAGATGCCCATTGCTCGGTTTGTCTCCTAGAACGAGCATCGTGATCTCAGTTGTCTTCCCATCACCTTTACTATTCCCACTATCATCTGTCTCGCCACCTGAACATCCTGCTAAAATCGTTGCTGCCAGACCGGTAAGTAAGATCCCCTTTACGGTCTTTCCAAAAAATCCTTTGCTCATTTTGTACCCTCCTAGTAAAAATTTATATTTTTATAACCTCTTACCCTTTCACAGCCCCCACTGTAATACCTGAGATAAAGTATTTTTGTACAAATGGGTATAGAAAAACGATTGGACCTGTTGCGACGACAGCCGTTGCCATTTTCAAAGTATTTGACGGCAATTGGGTGATCGTAACATTGGCCCCTGCCACTGAGTTCTTTAAAGCATTGGCCGTATTGATGATATTATACAAATAATATTGTAACGGCTTATAAGTAACTGAAGAGCCTAAATACAGTGAAGATAGATACCATTCGTTCCAATAACCCAGAGCCAAAAATAAACCGACCGTCGCTAAAGCGGGTTTCAACATTGGTAAAACTAACTGGTAGAAGATGCGGAAGTCGCCTGCGCCATCTATTTTCCCTGATTCAACGATTTCAAAAGGGATCGATTTGGCAAAGTTTTTCATCAATACGATCAACCATGGAGACATCAATAATTGAAGTAAAACAGCTAAATAGCTACCTTTCAAGCCTAAGTAGCGAGAAACCCAGATGTAACTGGGTGCCATCCCGGCTGAAAACAAGGTCGTAAAGTAGATGAAAAAGGACAAAGCTCCACTAAAAGGAAAGTCTTTTCTCTGTAAGGCATATCCTGTCATGGCAATAATGAATAAACCGACTATCGTACCAACGACCGTCAGTCCGATCGTCACTCCATATGAACCTAAGATCATTTTAGGATAGCGGAAAACGAATTTATAAGCATCCAGTGTAAATCCTTTGGGCAATAATCCGAATCCTTCTTTGGCGATGATCGATTCTGTACTAAAAGAGGCAGAAATGATGAGAACAAAAGGCAGTGCGCAAACAACTGTAAATAAAATCACTGAAATATAAGAAACGGCTTGTAATACCTTACCAGATGTATCTGTTTTTACTTTTTTACCAGATTTACTTTTTTCCATTTTTCTCACCCTCCTAGAACAATGCATAATCTTTATTTATTTTTCGTACGATCCAATTGCTTACCATTACTAAGATAAAACCAAATAAGGATTGATAAAGTCCCACAGCAGTAGAGGAAGTGAAGTTATTTTGGGACATCATCATCCGGTAAACAGAGGTTTCGATAATATCGGTCGTCGCGTACAACTGTGAATTATTACCGATCAAGTTCCAAAACAGGCCAAAATTACCTTTCATGATCCCACCTAGGGAGAACAAAAATAAAATGACAAATGTCGGTTTTAGATTCGGTAAGATGACATAGCGGATACGTTGCCAACTAGTTGCACCATCCACTTGAGCGGCTTCGATCATGCTCTTATCGATACCCATGATAGAAGCAAAATAAACAATGGAGCCATACCCTGTCGATTGCCACAGTTGGCAGAAGACAATAATAAATGGCCAAGCGCCGGCATTACTATAAATCTTTAACGGATCCCCACCGGCATTTCGAATGATCGTATTTACTACGCCTGTATCATAATTCAGAATATTAAAAGCAATCGCACCGATCAATACAGCAGAAATAAAATAAGGCAGAAACATGATCGTTTGCGAAACTTTTTTGAAATATTTATTCCGGATCTCATTTAACATCAAAGCTATCGTGATTTGAAGAATATTTCCGATGCCAATAAAAGCAACATTGTAGAGGACTGTATTTCTTGTTAACAACCACAATTGTCCGGATTTAATCAAAAATTCGAAATTCTTAAAGCCAACAAAAGGGCTTCCAAAAATCCCATCACGAAAATTAAAATTGGTAAAAGCGATGTAATTTCCCGGCATTGGTGCATAAGCAAAAACTATAAAATACACAACTGCTGGTAAACACATAATCAGTAACGTTCGATTCTCTTTGACCTTTGTAAAAAAGCCTTTCTTCTTACCAGATCCTTTCTTTTTCTTCGTAGGAGCCGCTAATCCATTTACTTGTTCCTCCATCTTCCTCTTCCTCCCTATCCCCAAATTTTTGATACTTCGGCGCGTAAAGAAACCGTTATCAACTTGTCTTTTTACGTTGTATGGGCTTACAAACATTCTCAATATAAATACTCTTTTGATTAAACAAAGCGTATCAAAACCATGATTAGTTAACAATGGAATGCTTGCCCCTTATTGCTTACATCATATCAAAACCAATTATCAAATGTCAACATAATAATGAGTAAAAATACTAAATTAATCCATTTTTTTGATATCGATTACAAAAAAACACATCTTTCCCTTTTGATTTTTTTTATTTACTAAAAAAAAAGTGTTTAAATGTTGCTATATAACTACTTTCAGCAGTTTTCTTTCTTTTCCTGAAAACGCTACTATTTTTTTTAAAATATTTTATCTTTTTTTGTTTCTCAAATATACTCTCATCTTTTTAAAATAAGTTGTTCTGATAGATTATTCAAAATACTAACTTTATAAAAACTTTGATTTCTTACCATCTATCACTCGCGACAAAAAGCCAAAAGGGGCCCTTTAGAGTCCCCCTTTTGGCTTTTTGTCGTCATCTTTGCGCATAGTGTTACTTTAAACTAGTTATCTGTTCACAATAATCTTCTCATATTCCCAAAATTTCATTTTCCATTATAGTCTACCCAATGCCAAACTTGCATTTCACCTACACTGCGATTGTAACGCGCATAAAAAGGGATCGCTGATAGGCTCTGTTCTTGTTTATTTGGTGCCACATAAGCATATAAGGATGTGATAGGTTGTCATCAGGTAAAACACTTCACTATTCAAGTGAACGATCCCTTAATAGCCCAAAATTGTGCGTTTACATTTTAGAACCCTTAATAAACAGACTATGCTTGGCTAAGTATGATCGTTGTCACAGACTGTCTTGGTAAGACAACCTTCTCTTTCTCACTTTTTACGGCTTCCAACTCATGCTCATCAGACGTCTCGATCACTTCTTTGATTGACCATTCTTTAGGAATCGCTAGTTCTTTCCCGTTGAAACCATTATTGATCATCACAACTATCACGTCGTCAGTATCAGCATTTTTGAAGGCAACCGTGTTGATTTCTTTATCTTCGCTCTCCACTGCGATCCGCTGTGCTCCAGGACGAATATATTTGCTGAAATTGCCCATCGCCCACAATCGTTTACTTGGTTCGATCGTATGGTCCTCGGTGTCGACATAGATCAAACCATCGCGATAATCATAACAACTTACCGCGATCCAGTACTGCCAATTATGGACATTTAAAATGGTTAGATCTTCATACACTTGATTCGCTAAATTCAAAGCAGAACTCATCGTCACATCCTTGCCATTGACCATTTCAGTCCACTCGCTCATATTTAGATCTACAGATACATCATTTTCCTCAAAATATGCTTTGATCTCTTCCTTTTGAATATCACTCGACCAATAAGAATGGATATCCCAGTTCGGGTAAGCATCCATGAATTCTTGATCAGCTAACATCGCCTCGTAATAAGGCTTGCTCGAATTACTCCACTCTCCCAATTCAGGAACAGAGATCTCCACATTGTTTAGCTTCTCATGCTTTTCTTTTTCTGCATAGATAAGCTTTGCAAAAGCAACGACTTCTTCGGGGCTGTAATGACTTCCCTCTTGTCCTTCTAGCCATTCCCATTGTGGTTCGTTGATGGGTGATAAAGCTTTGACTGGTATTCCTTCTGACACAAAATGCTCAGTCACTTCCAGTAGATACTCAGCAAAGGCTTGATAATTTTCTTCGGGTAAATTACTGTAATTACCATTGTCATTTCCCCCATAGGCACTGCCACTTTTCGTCAATCGTTCTAAAGGACTATTGGCAAATAGATAAATATCATTGACGCCGTAGGAGACTGCTTGATCTAACATATATCGGGCATTGGCGTCTTTGGTCCAATCATATTTCTTAGGGCCTACTTCAAAACTCTCTGAGCGGCGCCAAGGATCTGTGATTTTGGGACTATTGTCCGTATCCGCACTACCTGCGCCCAAATTGTAACGATAAGAGGAAAGACCGATTCCTTTCTCAGGATCAAAAAGCAATTGTCCAATATAATCTCGTTTGCTTAACTCAGCATTTTCCGCCTCATCCCAACCACCGACATCTTGAGCCCACCAAGCACCGCTCGCTCCAAAACTGGCTACTTTTTGGAATCGGTTCGTTTCATCTATCGTCAATTTTGCTTTCTCTGTCACCGTTTCTTTCTCTCCTTCTGAAGATTCCGTCGTTTTCGATTCACCACAAGCGGCAAGTATCGCTAAACAAAGCAAAAGAGTTCCTAAATAAGCCTTTTTTTTATTTTTCACAGAAGCCCTCTTTCTTTTCAAAACGGGCCATTTCACAAGCCGCTAACAGTGCCGCACCCACCGCAAAATCTTGCGTATTTTCATAAGTCGCAGCTTTTCCAGCTTCACCACCGACCCATTGCACATAACCGAGCCTGCCGTCTTCATGCGTAGCAACTTCCGTTAAATAGCGCCAACCTTTTAAAGCTGTTTCTAAATAATCAGCAGGATCTAAAATACCATCGTTTATGCCCGCCAATAAGCCAAAGGTGAAAAAGGCTGTCCCACTTGTTTCATAGCCATTCGGATTATCCTTATCACAACTAAATTCCGGGGCCAATAAAGATTGTGTCCAAAAGCCATGACCTACCTGATCACTTTTTTGACACTTGATCAGGGCATCCGCCATTTGTTTGAAGATTCTTTGATAAAAGGAATAATGAGCCCATTCTTTTGGTAGCAACCGTAAGATCCGAATCAAAACTGCAAATACCCAGCCATTTCCTCGTGCCCAAAAATTCTTGATTGGGGCCAATTCATTTGGCAAAGGATTCGCTGGATAAACATAATTAGCATCACGATAAAAAAGATGTTGATAGTTATCTGGGTCAGAAAAATAGGAATCGATCGCTTTTTTCCCACCATAAGGACCGCCATCATAAGCAGATGAACTATAGCCTTTAGAACTTGTCGGGATCCCATTTTCACCATCATACATCAGTTCCATAGCAAACATAAAATATTCGTGCATTTTAGTTAAGTATAAAGTGTTCTTGGTCTTTTTGTAGAGTAAAACCATCACTGGCATGCCCATAAACAACCCATCGGCCCACCACCAAAAACTGTCTTCCAATTTGCTTACTTGATAATCTGTTACCGACAAAATATTTCTCATAACCGTTGCTTCATCGACAGAAGTACGCTCTAGCATCATTAAATAGACTTGGTAACAGGCATGCCAATCTCCAAATAAAGCACTTTTAGTTTCTTCTTCCCCATATCCCCATGTCCAATCATCAACTGGGACTTCAAATGGATGGCTTTTCCATTGATTTTCTTCACACCATTGTTTGGTAAAGCTAAGATATTGGGGCTCTTGGGTCAAATCAAAGGCGGCGAGATTGCCAATATGATAAGCGGATTGTTCCCAAAAAGGACGTGCTTTATCTTTTGCACACTCATTGATCCAATAGTTATTGATTTTTTTTATAAATGAAGTGGCTTTTTCATCAGACATTTTAGTATTCACTCTCCAAACGATTTTTTAAAGTAAAAGCGGAGAATGTCAAAAGGCATCACTCCGCTTATTTTAAATTATTGATCATAAAATTTACTGATTTTCTTGGGTCAATCACAAATTCTGTGGGATTAACCAACTAGATCCCTTCCCCAAACCGGCATAACATTTGTTAATAGAACGAGCCCCGCGCTATGATGGAAATGCATCTGGACGGATGTACAAATCCAAGCACAGCGGAGGCTCTGAATGAATTATACACAGAATGGACAGGCTAACACAATCACTGATTCCCAAAATTTTCTGCACATCCCTTCATCTCTTGTTGGGTTTACTAATACGCATAGTTCGCAGCATACCGCCGTTTCCGGTAAGAGTGTTGTTCAGTTGCATGGAGTCCTCAAGCTAGATGACACCGATCGCGCCTGCCCCAACTGCGGGGGCTTCATGCACATCAACAATACGTCCCCATGCAGTCTCTGGCACCTGAACTTCGGGCACACTTATACGTCCTTGGAGTTCGGCAAGAATCAGTTGCTGTGCCCAACCTGCGGGATCACCAAAGTCCAAC
>JBFLGC010000037.1:0-26719 GCA_041859945.1 Tetragenococcus sp. | reverse complement strand
TTCGGATGTGGCCCAAGCAGAAAATGCTGAATTAGTGGCGACTTATGAAGACCTGTTGCAACACGATCAAGTGGATATCTTTGTGGTCGGTGATATTGCCGCAGAAACCGTCGTGGCGGCTTTTCAAAGTTGGCCTTTTCCTAAAACGGAGCGTCCTAAGCCCGCGATGTTTTATCATCAAGACATCAGACCGACTGTGGCCAAAGCTAGCCGACAAGAAACGGTCTTACAGGCCAAACTCAATTTGGCTTATCAAACGGGGATCTATTTTGATGAAGTTCAAAAACCAGCCTTGATGGTCTTTAATGGCTTGTTTGGTGGCTATCCGCATTCCAAACTCTTTTTAAATGTGCGCGAAAAAGCTAGTTTGGCCTATTATGCTGCGACTAGTTTTGATTCTTTCCGAGGCTTACTGACCGTTCAGACCGGTATCGATGGTAAAAATCGGGACCAAGTCCTGGCCTTGATCGATGAACAATTGAAAAAAATGTGCGTCGGTGCTTTCACCGAATCCGAATTGGCCCAAACCAAAGTCATGTTGAAAAATGACTATTTATTGTCTTTGGATAGTGCCCAGGCTTTGATCGAACGAGCTTATTTAGATCAATGGCTGCCACAGACGAAAGAAACAGTCGACCAGTTTTTGCTGCGTCTAGAACGTGTCACTAAAGAAGAAGTGCAGGAAGTTGCGAATAAAATGAAATTACAAGCTATATTTATCTTGGCGAAGGAGGAACTAGGATGAAAGAAATACGCTACGAACAACTGAATGAAACGCTCTATAGCGAGATTCTGCCCAATGGCTTAAAAGTCTTTGTCCTACCTAAAAATGAATTTCATAAAACATATGGTCTCTTTTCGACCAATTACGGCTCAATCGATAACGAATTTGGCTATGTCGGGGAAGCGATCAGCCGGGTACCGGATGGGATCGCCCATTTTCTTGAGCATAAGCTGTTTGAAAAAGAAGCAGGCGATGTTTTTCAAGTTTTCGGCCAAAATGGGGCCTCAGCCA
Organism: Tetragenococcus sp.; assembly: GCA_041859945.1. Taxonomy (GTDB): domain Bacteria; phylum Bacillota; class Bacilli; order Lactobacillales; family Enterococcaceae; genus Tetragenococcus. The sequence goes on along the minus strand of JBFLGC010000037.1, from coordinate 25,704 downwards.
ACGCCTTTACTAGTTTTACGCGGACTAGTTACTTGTTTTCAGCTACCGAACATGTCCAAAAAAATTTAGTGACCTTGCTCGATTTTGTCCAAGATCCCTATTTTACGCCAGAAACAGTTGAAAAAGAGAAGGGCATTATTGGACAAGAGATCCAAATGTATCAAGATGATCCTGACTGGCGCCTGTTTTTTGGGCTTTTACAAAATATGTACCCTAAACATCCTTTACACATTGACATCGCCGGATCCATCGACAGCATTGCCAAAATCACGGCAGACGACTTGTATCATTGCTACAACACGTTTTATCATCCCAGCAATATGACTTTATTTGTAGTGGGTAATGTCGACCCTGAAGAAGTCTTGACTTGGGTAGTCGCAAATCAAGCGGCTAAAAGTTTTGCCCCGATCCGCACGATCAAACGGCAATTTCCCACTGAAAAGTGGTCCGATATCAAAAAAGTGGACCGTCTGAAAATGGCTGTCGAAAGGCCAAAAGCGGTGGTCGGCATTAAAGGAGATCAAGCGGATTTGCCGACTGATGACAGACAACGGCTGCGTTTTCGCACGGCGGTGACGCTATTGTTACAGCTCTTATTGGGCAATACGAGCCAAAATTATCTGCGCTTGTATAATGAGGGCGTACTCGACGATTCGTTTGGTTATGAATTTTCACTCGATCGTAGCTTTCATTTTGCTGATTTTTCAGGCGATACCGACGATCCTGACCGTTTTGCTCAGGCCATCGAAAAAGTGGTCCTTGATTTTGCCAACGATCCTGGAATCAATGAGGAGGCCTTGGCTTTACTGCAGAAAAAAATGTTGGGCAAGTATCTTCAATCACTCAATTCCCTGGAGTATATCGCCAATCAGTTTACCCAAGATTTATTTGGAAAATGGACTTTGTTCGATCTTCCTGACATCATCCAAGCGATCACTTTGGATGATGTCTTGCAAGCGGGACAAAAGTTGATCAAAAAAGCCGCTTTTAGTCGTTTTTTTGTGGAACCTTATGAAAAAACAAGGCCCTGATCTGATAGATAACTAAAAAAGTTAAAATTCCTTGAAGCTAGCAAGTTCACTAGCTTGAATCACAGTTTTTATGGTATTCTTAGTTCAAGAAGAAATAGACTGGAGTAGATGAACGAGTGGGCAATGAAGTATTGATCGGAGAAAAATTGCGGCAGGCTCGATTGACTAAAAATATCGGCCTAGATGAGCTGCAACAAAAATCTAAAATTCAAAAACGCTATTTGGAAGCGATCGAGCGAGGTCAATTCGAGCGCCTGCCAGGTGATTATTATATTCGCTCCTTCATTCGCCAGTATGCAGCGGTGGTCGGTGAAGATGGAGATTATTTAGTGGCTGTCTTTGACGGGAAAAAAAGCTTGGGTCCCTCACCTGCTAAGCGCCCTGAACCTGAAGTCGTCAAAGGCTCAAGAACAGCGCTTCATGATTCGAAAAGTCAGCACAACAAAGTATTTGGCTTAGTATCCATGGGCGTTCTGGCTTTAGTGGCGTTAACGATATTAGCTATCGTGGGCTATATGTCTTGGCAAGATCGTCATGCGACCCCTTTTATCACTGATACCACGGCCGTTTCTGTGGATAAGAGCAACGTTCCTGAAAGCACGACGCCACTTACGAGTTCTTCTGAAACCCAAGAAACGACTGCGACAACCAGTTCAGAAGCACCTAAAATGGAAGTTAGTTTGTCAGATAGCACCGCCACTAGTGCGACGGTCACCTTAAAAAATGCCACCGACCCCATCCAGTTGTCTTTTACAGCTAAAGAGGGGCGCTGTTGGGTCGGCGTCATGCCTAATGGGGCGACCGATTTTGTCTATCAAAAGACCTTTGAACCAGATACGGAAGATAGCTACACCTTACCAGAGGACACGACTTCTTTTTTGATCAGTTTAGGTGCCAGTGCTTATATCGAAATAAAAGCCAATGGGACAAAGCTCGACTTTTCCGATCCCAATTACCAAGATCTACAGAAAAAATTGAATGTGGTGGTCACTTATGCCGAATAAAACCACAAATGTAAAAAGAAAAGAGGAAAATATGTGAATTTGCCAAATAAATTGACGGTGATCCGGATTTGTCTGATCCCAGTCTTTATTCTTGTTTTAGTCTTACCGATCGATTGGGGAACGCTAGGACAAACGCAATTAGAAGTGACCCATTTAGTAGCAGCGATCATTTTTGCCGGCGCCAGTATTACTGACTGGTTAGATGGGAAGATTGCTCGTTCGCAAGGATTGGTGACTAATTTCGGTAAATTTGCCGATCCTCTAGCTGATAAAATGTTAGTCATGACGGCCTTTATTTTGCTGGTGGAATTGGGCAAAGCACCAGGTTGGGTCGTGGCGATCATTATCTGTCGCGAATTAGCCGTGACTGGTTTACGTCTGATCTTAGTTGAACAAAGTGGCGAAGTGATGGCGGCGGCCTGGCCTGGTAAAGTGAAGACAGCCTCACAAATGGTGGCAATCATTTTATTGTATCTCAATAATTGGCCGTTTGCTTTGATCAATGTCCCGCTTGATCAAATCTTGTTGTATGTCTGTTTATTTTTTACTGTTTATTCAGGAATCGATTATTTTGCGAAAAACACCGATGTCTTTAAAGGCTCGATGTAAGAAGAAAAAAACTTGTAAGGCAGCGAGGCTTTATGAGTTTTTTTCAAAAACTTGCATTTTGTGAAAAGACAAAGGCGTTTTTTTGCGTACTTTATAAGGGGGAGCATCAAAAATGAAAGCAGAGATCATTGCTGTAGGAACCGAAATTTTGTTAGGACAGATCGTAAATACCAATGCGACCTTTCTTTCAGAAGAATTGGCCAGTTTGGGGATCGATGTCTATTATCAAAGCGTGGTCGGCGACAATCGTGATCGTTTGGAAAGCCTTGTGGAATTGGCCGAACAAAGAAGTGATTTGATCATTCTTTGCGGTGGCTTAGGACCGACCGAAGATGATCTGACCAAGCAAGTGGTGGCTTCTCATGTGGGCCAAACCTTGGTCCGTGATGAGAGCGGTTATCAAAATTTGCTGGCTTTCTTCAAGCAAAGAGAGCGGCCGATGACGACCAATAATTTGCGGCAAACCTTGGTATTCAAAGAAGGGGAAGCCTTGCAAAATAAGACTGGATTGGCAGTGGGTATTTTTTACACCGCCCCTACAAAAACGTCCTATTTGCTACTTCCGGGACCTCCTAATGAGCTTGTTCCCATGTTTTTGAACGAGGCGATCCCACTACTCAAGCAACATTTTCCTCAAGAAAACTTTTTCATTTCACGTGTCTTGCGTTTCTTTGGTATTGGCGAATCTCAATTAGTAACCGATCTGGCCGATTTGATCGAAGGACAGACCAACCCCACGATCGCTCCTTATGCCAAGACGAATGAAGTCTCGTTACGCTTGACAGTCCAGGCCAATGATGAAAAAATCGGTCAGTTACAACTAGATCAGGTGGAAAACCAGATAATGGCGCGAGTAGGGGCTTACTTTTACGGTTATGGCGATGAAAATTCTCTGGCACAGGTGGTGGTAGACAAACTAAAGCAGCAAAAGAAAACAGTGACCGCAGCAGAAAGCTTGACAGCCGGGGCCTTTCAAGCAATGCTAGGTGAAATTGCCGGCGTCTCAGAAGTTTTTCCAGGTGGGTTTGTGACTTATTCGCCGCAAACCAAAGCCCAGTTTTTGGGGATCGATCGCGAATTTTTAGAAGAACATGGCACGGTCAGTCAGGCATGTGTGGAAAAAATGGCCCAACAAGCGCGCAAGTTGGCTGCGACCGATTATGCTTTGGCATTCAGTGGTGTGGCCGGACCAGATCCTTTAGAAAATCAACCGGCTGGCACGGTTTGGATCGCTTTGGCAAGTGTTAGAGGTGTCAAAAGTCAGTGTTATCATTTTATCAGAGGGCGCAATGCCATCCGCCAACAAGCAGTTATGACGGGATTAAATCTTTTGCGAACAGAACTATAAGAAATTGAAAGAAAAGGGAATGTTCGTTCGATTTTTCTTGCTTTTTATGAGAAAAAAAGCTATGATAGGGATAGCAAAAAACTAAAGGAGGATTATATTTAGTGGTAGATGATCGTAAAGCAGCCTTAGATGCTGCATTAAAAAAGATAGAAAAGAATTATGGGAAAGGTTCGATCATGAAGTTGGGCGAAAAAGCGGACCAACGGATCTCGACTGTTCCTAGTGGTTCACTGGCCTTAGACGTGGCTTTAGGCGTCGGCGGGTATCCACGGGGTCGGATCGTAGAAATCTACGGGCCTGAAAGTTCTGGGAAAACGACAGTGGCCTTGCATGCAATCGCCGAGGTCCAAAAAAATGGCGGGACCGCCGCTTTTATTGATGCCGAAAATGCCTTAGATCCACAATATGCGCAAAATTTAGGTGTCGATATCGATGAACTATTACTTTCGCAACCAGACACGGGTGAACAAGGCTTGGAAATCGCTGATGCGCTTGTATCAAGTGGTGCGGTCGATATCGTCGTGATCGACTCGGTAGCGGCCTTGGTGCCACGGGCTGAAATCGATGGCGAAATGGGTGATGCCCATGTCGGTCTGCAAGCACGGATGATGTCGCAGGCGATGCGCAAGCTTTCTGGAACAATTAACAAAACCAAAACGATCGCAATCTTTATCAATCAGATCCGCGAAAAAGTTGGGGTGATGTTTGGTAATCCTGAAACAACACCAGGAGGGCGCGCTTTAAAATTCTATGCGACGGTGCGTCTAGAAGTGCGTCGGGCGGAACAATTGAAGTCAGGCACTGATATCATTGGAAATCGGACCAAGATCAAAGTCGTGAAAAACAAGGTCGCTCCGCCCTTTAAAGTGGCCGAAGTCGATATCATGTATGGACTAGGCATTTCTCAAGTCGGTGAATTGTTGGATATGGCCGCAGAAAAAGATATCATCAATAAGAGTGGTGCTTGGTATTCTTATGAAGGAGATCGGATCGGTCAAGGTCGGGAGAATGTCAAAAACTATATGACTGAACATCCCGATATGGTCGCTGAAGTCTCAGCTAAAGTCCGTGACGCATATGGAATCGGTGATGGCAAAACATTAGAAGAAAAGCCAACTGAAGAACAAGAAGAACTACCATTAGAAGACTAAACAGTTTACCTAGGTAATTACTAGGCGAAAACAGGTGCTTACTATAAAAGCTGAGCACCTGCTTTTTTATAAAATAAAAAGTTAAGTTTACCTAGGTAAACGAGACTCTTTCTAATCCTTTAGCAATTGTTGATTTTTTTCCGCGAATAAGGGATTATGTGACGAAACTTTCCCATAGTCGGGACTTTCTGGTGTTAGATAGGTTTTGATCTGGTTGATGCTATAGGCGCCGTCTTGAAAAGCTCCGGCTAATAAACGTAATTTGGAGGCAGAATGATGGACATCGCCGGCCGCAAAAATGCCCGGGACGTTAGTGATTGTTGCTTGTTCACAGTGAAAAAAGATGTCATCTTCTGTAGCAAAATCAAAGGGTAGCTCATTAAGGAGACTGCGTTCATGTTGATGACCATATTGTACGATCAGGTGGTCACAGGAGAGTAGACGATCGGCTTCAGAAAGTTCAAGAAGCATGGCTTTCCCCTCAGAATGGATGGTTTTGATCGTTTGTTCTAAAAGCAAATGACCCCCATTTTTGATAAACTGAGCCACTGCTGCCTCGTGAGCCTTCAAGGTATTCCCTCGGTAAAGAAGTGTAACCTCACAGCCTAATTTTAGACAGTCATTAGCATAGTCTACGGCTGAATTGCCACCGCCCGTAACAACTACTTTTTTATTTTGGATCAATTGTTGATTCGGAAATACGTAATGGATCCTAGCTTGACAATCCCTAGCGATGGGAACATCTAATTGGACTGGCGTCACGATACCACCACCTGTCGCAAATAAAATCGCGCGACAAGAATAGACTTGTCCTTTAGCAGCGGTCACGGTAAAGTGTCCTGCTTCACTGCCGATGCCGGTGACTTTGGTGTTGGTAAGCAGAGCAGCGCCAAACGTACTGGCCTGATCAATCAAGTTTTGTTTGATTTGCTTGCCTTTGGTTGGTGGCAAAGCACCCACATCCCAGACAAACTTTTCTGGATAAAAGTTTAATTTTCCTCCTAGTTCCTCGCTGCCTTCTAATAATGTGACGGTCAATCCTCGTAAACCACCATAAAAGCTAGCGTATAATCCCGCTGGTCCGCCACCGATGATCACGACATCTGAAATCGTTTCAGTCATCTTTTTCTCCTTTTTTTATTGATAATGATTCTCAATATCAATATAATAGCATGGAAATCGTGACCGTTCAATTGTTTTTTCGTAGCGGTTTTATTTGAAAGGCCAAAAGAAAGCGAAAGTAATGTCCGCAATCAAGGAAAGCGAACAAAAGAAAGCGAAAGTAGTGTCCGCAATCGAGGAGAGCGGCCAAAGAAATTGAAAAGTAATGTCCGCAATCAAGAAAAGCAGCCAAAGAAATTGAAAAGTAGTGTCCGCAATCAAGGAAAGCGGACAAAAGAATTGAAAAGTAATGTCCGCAATCAGGAAAAGCAGCCAAAAGAATTGGAAAGTAGTGTTCGCAATGATCTGTCCTCTGGGAAGGCCTTCTTAAACAAAAAAGCCACGGAAAAGTCCGTGGCTTTTTGTTTAAGTTAGGCAATGCCTTCAGCGGCTAGGCGATTTTTTTCGAGGACTTTGAAGAAAGGATAGTAAATCGCCGCACTGATCAAAATCAGTAGCAGTGAGAAGACGACATTGCGCCAGTCCATGCTGGAAAGATAGGCTTGGGCAAAAAAGGGTGTGAAGGATGGATCGATAATAAAGCCTAAGCCGATCAAGCCGATTTTTTGAGCGAAATAAGTCAAAAGCAAATTCACAACTGGAGCTAATAAGAATGGAAAGGCTAAAATCGGATTCAAGACGATCGGGATGCCGAAAATCACTGGTTCGTTGATCGAGCAAATACCTGGGATCAAGGAAAGTTTGCCAATGGTCTTGAATTCAGGAACTTTGCTACGTAACATCAAAAGGATCAGCCCCAACGTTGAGCCGGCGCCGCCCATGACAGAAATCCGAAACATTTGCAGGTTCATCAGGTGCGTCATAGTTTCGCCATTGCTCAATTGTTCGGCGTTATAGCCAGATTGCGCCAATCCCAAGGTAAAGACGATGGGGAAAATGATCGAAGAACCGTTGATGCCAAACAACCACAAGATATTTCCTAAAGTCACGATCAATAAAAAGCCACCTAAACTGCCGGCGATATCCGTCGCTGGCGTCAAGACTTGCATGATCGCTTCAGGGAAAATTTTATCTGTCGTCGCTACAAAAATCAAATTTAAGCCATAGAAAATAATGATGTTGGTCAAAAGGGGGATCAGCGTGTTGATAAAAGTGGCGACCATGGGCGGCACACTATCGGGTAAGGACAATTTGATATTTTTGACTTCGAAAAAGCGACAAATCTCAACGACACATAAACCGATGATGATCGCAACAAACAACCCATTGGAACCCAAATAGTTGAGACTGATGGTACCTTCCGTGACGGGGGTGCAGACCATGATAAAAGTCACAGCCGCGATCATACCGTTCATTGAGGCATTCAATTTATAAGTGCCGGACAAGGAAAAGGCGATCCCAAAAGCACTGATCAGCCCCATGATCCCCATGGTCAAATTATAGGGTGCCGTGATGATATCATAATGAGCGACGGCAAAATCTTTCCAGCTTGCTAAAAAATGCATGAAAAAATTAGCGGTGGTCGGATCATATTGATCCATGTTGATTGGTGGGTTCGCGAAAATCAAAAAGAAAGAACCGATCACAATAAAAGGTAAGCTAAACATCATTCCGTTCGAGATGGCTTGCAAGTGACGCTGGTTGCCGAGCTTGGCGGCGAAAGGACTTAAAAAGCCGTTCAGTTTATCGACCATACTAGATGAATTTTCCATTTTTTTCTCCTTTTAAATAAATGGCTTAGACTTGCCAAGGGTTGAATTTAAACGCGTTTTCGACTTGGTGATCGGGATCGTATTTTTTTAAAATTTCCGCATATTGTTCTTTATAGTCGTTGTGTACTTCGGCTTGGGGATAGACTTTGCTAGCGACATTCAAGAAATGTTCGGAACCACGGCCCATTTTTTGACCACGAGTAGTATGTTTATCAAGGGCATAATCGGGGATCTCAGGGACATAACCCATGGCAAAACTCTTGATGATGATATTTTTCAACAAATCGGAAGAACGATCCTTTTCTGATTGGCAAAGGTAACGAATGGCGTGGATGATGAACATCAAACGGTCCGATTCGTTGTATTGAAATTCCTGGCGCATTTGGTTGAAGCTGTGAATCATTACGGCTGCTTCAGGATTACCCATCCCGATATCCTCGACTGAAATGGCCAAGAGTCGCCGCCAGAGTTTGTCTTCAAATTGCGGGGAGGTGATGTACATTTCGTAAGCAAATTCGCACGCTTCTTTTTCATAGCCTTTGCGGATCGACTTTTGTAAGGCTGAAATGACCTCATCGCCAGCTAAACCGTTTCTTGTTGTTGTTCGTGCCCAAGGATCTTGCACAATTTTTTCTTTTTCCATGGTATAATTCTCCTATCAATTTAAAAATAAGGTGATCATGATGAATGTGGAAGGAATAATCGAAAAGTACCAATTGAATGAGACCGAAGCCCAAGTTTTGCGTTTCATGCAACAACACAAAAGCGAGCTGAAAACGATTGGTATCCGTCAAGTAGCCAAGGCCAATTTTGTTTCGACGGCGAGTATCGTCAATCTATCGAAAAAAATTGGTTTTTCTGGTTACAGTGAGTTGACCTATGCTTTTTTGAATGTGTCGTCGAATATAGCGATCCCAGAGTCGGTTACTTCAAAAGAAGCCGCCGACTTCATTGAATTATTGTCTGCCTACAAGGAGAAGAACATCATGATCTTAGCCAATGGATTTTCCCAAAATTTGGCTAATTACTTTTCAGAAGCCCTCAATTTGTATGGCTTTCGCGCCACCGCCAATAGTCACTTGGAATTCTTACGAGAAACGGTCGGCGAGGATCTGTTGCTCATGGTGATTTCAAATTCGGGACAAACGCAACGTACTATCGAACTCGTCCAAACAGCTGTTACACATGGCATCAAGGTGATCGCTTTTGTCGGTGACAGAAATTCCCAAATCGGGCGTCTAGCCGATTTAACGATCGCCACTCAAACCTACTCACCGACCAACTTTACTGATTTTGCACCACAGCTATTTTTTGGCACCACTCTTAATCAATTTGAGATCCTTTTCAGTCAAACCCTCCATTCCTTATTCAAATGAACCACCAGTGATTACTTACTTATCATACAACTTATCTGTTGATTTGTACGCATTTATAGCTAAAATTAAACATGTTTAGTTGAATGTGAACATGTTTATATGTAAAACACGAACATTTTTTAAAGAAATAAATCGGAATCTCAAGCGTGATAGCAAAACCCGTTCTGAAAACCATCGTTGGATCAAACCAATTAATTGCAATTTTAACGGAAAAGCATATCATAAATCTTGTGGACAACTGTCTTCAAGATAAATGTTGAGTCGGGCGTATACTCGGCTTTTTCATTTGAATCATTTTTTTATTGAAGTCTAGTTTTCACATGATTATTTAGATCTCTTCGATAAATGAAGAGTGGATGGAGGAGTAAAAAATGCCAGATATTGTGACATTGGGAAGATTCCAATTTGCCATGACAACGATCTTTCACTTTTTCTTTGTACCCTTTTCGATCGGCACAGCTTTTGTGGTGGCGATCATGGAAACGGCCTATGTGATAAAAAAAGATGAAACGTACAAAAAAATGGCAAAATTCTGGGGAAATATTTTCTTATTGAGTTTTGCAGTCGGAGTAGTGACGGGGATCATTCAAGAATTCCAATTTGGGATGAACTGGTCCGATTATTCACGCTTTGTGGGCGATATTTTTGGGGCTCCTTTAGCTGTTGAAGCACTTTTGGCCTTCTTTATGGAATCGACTTTTTTAGGCTTGTGGATCTTTACTTGGAACCGAGTCAGTCCCAAATTGCATGTGACCTTTATTTGGTTAGTAGCACTTGGCTCGATCCTGTCGGCTTTTTGGATCTTGGTCGCCAATAGCTTTATGCAACATCCGGTTGGCTACACGATCGTGAATGGTCGCGCCCAAATGAATGATTTCGGTGCCTTGATCACTAATCCGCAAGTGGTCTATGAATTTGCTCATGTGATCACCGCAGCCATAACGATGGGTGGTATCTTGATTGCGGGCATGTCGGCCTTTCGCTTATTAAAACAAGGCACCATAAGTGAATTGAGTAAGACCGTCTATAAAAAATCACTGCGCTTGGGCTTGACCGTGGCTTTAGTTGGTTCGATCGGCGTTTTAGGCGCGGGCGATCTACAAATGAAGGCTTTGGTAGAAGATCAACCGATGAAATTTGCGGCGACAGAAGGGCTCTATGAAGATTCCGGCGACCCTGCGGCATGGACCTTGATTGCTTGGATGGACGAAGCCGAACACAAGCGGGTCTTTGGGATCCATGTTCCTTACATGTTGAGTATTTTAGCCTATAACCAACCCTTTGGCAGTGTCGAAGGAATGAATACGCTCAATGAAGAGATGATCGCTGAACACGGTCCTGATAATTATTATCCACCGGTCAATGCCTTGTTCTGGAGTTTTCGGATCATGGCCGGCTTTGGTTTTTTGATGCTTGGTGTAGCAGCTTTAGGCTTATTCTTTACGAGAAAGAAAAAACCGTCCTTGTATGAGAAACCGTGGATGCTATGGGTCGTTGGTTTAACGACATTTGTGCCTTTTGTTACCAATACCTGTGGTTGGTTAGTCACCGAACTGGGACGTTATCCTTGGACCGTTTACGGCTTGTTCAAAATCGAAGACAGTATCTCACCGAATGTGACGGCAACCTCTCTTTTGATTTCGAATATCGTTTATTTCAGCTTATTTAGTGGGCTAGGGGCGACCATGATCTATCTGATCATCCGTGTTTTGAAAAAAGGACCCGATGCCCAAGAAGCGTTAGAACAAGAAGTCCAACCCACGATCGATCCTTTTGATGGAGGTGTCTTTAAATGAGTCATTTACAACTATTATGGTTTCTTTTGATTGGTGTCTTATTTGCGGGCTTTTTCTTCTTTGATGGCTTTGACTATGGGGTCGGTATGGCGGTTCGGACCCTCGGCTTTGACCGTAAAGAACGGGATCAATTGATCGCCACTATTGGACCTGTCTGGGACGGCAATGAAGTCTGGCTGATCGCAGCTGGTGGCGCTATGTTTGCCTCTTTCCCGGAATGGTATGCTTCTTTATTTTCGGGATATTACTTGATTTTGCTCTTGATTTTAGTTGGCTTGATCATTCGTGGGGTCTCTTTTGAATTTCGTAGTCATATGCCCGAAGCTAAGAAAGATATCTGGGAATGGACAATGACGCTTGGCAGTTTTATGGTGCCCTTTTTCTTTGGCATTTTGTTCATTAGTATGGTCCAAGGTGTCCCAATGGATGCAGATTTTAATATCAGCGGACATTTTTCCGACTTTATCAATTTGTTCTCTGTTGTCGGTGGTCTCAGTTTGACCTTACTTTGCTATCTGCATGGACTAAATTATATTAGCTTGAAAACGACAGGTGTGCTCCATGATCGTGCCAAAAACTATGCCCAAGCCATGTATTGGGTCCTTTATGTCGGTCTCGTCCTTTTTGCGATCCTACTTTTTGTGAAAACCGATTTCTTTACCGTCCATCCCCTCTCAACGACGCTTTTGACGGTTTTGATCGTGGCTTTGACGGTTGTGGCTAACGTCACCTTGATCAAGGGGAAAGAATTGCTTGCCTTTCTTTCGAGTGGCTTTACTATGGTCGCCTTAGTGGCTCTTTTGTTCAGTGGGATCTTTCCGCGGGTCTTGATCAACTCAGACCTGCTTGGGACTGACTTACTGATCGCCAATGCCTCTTCTTCACCCTACACGCTTAAGATCATGAGTATCGTGGCTTTGACCTTGTTACCGATCGTTTTGGCCTACATTGCTTGGACCTATTATATCTTTAGAAAACGGATCACAGCTGGTGAGGTCACGGGGTATGGGCAATGATCGATAAAGCCATTTTAAAGTTACCAGCTATCAAAAAAATCATGGGGGTGCTTGCTGGACTAGCGGTCTTGCAGGCCCTTTCTATCATCGGTCAAGCGTGGAGTTTATCACGCGTGATCACAAATCTCTGGAGTGGTCAGGCTTTAAGGCAACAAGTCTTAGTGATCGTCGCCTTTTTTGGCGTTTTTTTGCTAAGGCATGGTCTTACTTGGAGCCGTGATAAAATTTTAGATGACTATGCGGCCGAGCAAGCGGCTTTTTTGCGCGAAGAATTACTAAAGCAAGTCTTTGATCTAGGACCCAAAGTCGTTCAAGATCAAGGAACGGGGAATTTGACGACGATGGCTTTAGACGGTATCACCCAAGTTGAAAATTACATTCACTTGATCTTATCGAAAGTCATGAACATGATGATCGTCCCTTGGTTGATTTTAGCTGTCATATTTTACCTAGATATTACCTCGGGGATCACCTTGTTGATCGTTTTTCCCTTGATCATCATTTTTATGATTATTTTGGGTTATGCGGCCCAAGCCAAAGCCGACAAACAGTATAAAGCTTTTCAATTATTATCCAATCACTTTATCGATTCCTTACGTGGCATCGATACCTTGAAATTGTTTGGCCTCAGTAAAGCTTATGGGAAAAGCATTTTTAAAACCAGTGAAGAATTTCGTAAAACCACGATGAGTACACTGAAAATTGCGATTTTATCGACCTTTGCTTTGGACTTTTTTACCACGCTATCGATTGCTATCGTGGCGGTTTTTCTCGGTTTACGTTTACTAAATGGCGCGATCCCTTTATTTCCAGCCTTGACTGTTTTGATTTTAGCCCCAGAGTATTTCTTGCCGGTCCGTGATTTTGCCAATGATTACCATGCGACTTTAGACGGTAAAAATGCGATGACGGCGATCAACGAAGTCATGGCTTTACCTAGGTTGACCGAGGGAAAAACGATGCTGAGCTCTTGGACAAATACGGATGAATTGACAGTTACTGATCTGACGGTCAACTATGAGGATAAAGTAGCCCTAGAAAAGCTTTCCTTTCAAGTGAAAGGCTTTCAAAAAATCGGGATCATCGGCATGAGTGGTTCGGGAAAATCGACGTTGATCAATAGCTTGAGCGGCTTTCATCCTTTAGAAAAAGGCACAATCACGATCAATAAGCTGACACTGCCTGACTTTGCTCAGACCGATTGGCAAAAGCAGATCACATATATCCCGCAAGACCCTTATGTCTTTCAAGCTTCTTTGCGGGAAAATATTGCCTTTTATACACCACAAGCAAGCGATGCCGAGATTTACGCTGCCATCCATGTGGTTGGTTTAGATGAATTGTTGGCTGAATTACCAGAAAAACTAGAGACGCAAATCGGCAACGGCGCACGTCCGCTGAGTGGTGGACAAGCACAAAGGATCGCTTTGGCCCGCGCTTTTTTAGATAAAGATCGTAAAATCATGCTTTTTGATGAACCCACAGCGCATTTAGATATTGAAACGGAAGTGGAGTTAAAAGAGCGCATGTTACCACTTATGGAAGGGCATTTAGTTTTCTTTGCGACTCACCGCCTGCACTGGATGCAACAAATGGATCAGATCTTAGTCCTCGATCAGGGGCAATTGGTAGAACACGGCACTTTTGCGGAATTGACCGAATCTCACGGGGCTTTTTACCAACTGACGAAACAAATGAGGGGGGCTACCAATGTCTAAGATTCCTTTCTTTCAAGCCTTGCAAAAAGATAGCTGGATCAAACCTTTCTTGAAAAAATACCGTAAAACAATGGCTTGGGCATTATTTTTAGGCTTTTTGACCTATTTTTGTGGCGGGGCTTTGATGTTTACCTCGGGCTTTTTGATCAGTCGTTCGGCCTCGCTTCCAGAAAATATCCTGCTCGTCTATGTCCCGATCGTCTTGACGCGCGCTTTTGGGATCGGCCGGCCCACTTTTCGCTATGTGGAACGGTTAGTCAGCCACAACTGGGTCTTAAAGATGACCTCGCAATTGCGGTTGAAATTATATAATACGCTCGAAAAAGATGCTATTTTCTTTAAACGTCATTACAAAGTCGGCGATATTCTAGGCATTTTAGCGGAGGATATCAATCACATCCAGAACTTGTACTTACGGACGATTTTTCCGACCTTTATCGCATGGATCTTGACGCTGTTTCTAATGCTCGGCTTGGGCATCTTTTCCTGGCCCTTTGCCGGACTTATGGCCCTGGTCTTGCTAAATATCCTCATCGTTTTGCCATTGTGGTCCGTGCTAGCAAATGGCGCCCGACAAGAACGTGAGAAACAATGGAAGAATGCACTCTACGCTGATTTGACGGATAATGTCCTTGGCGTATCGGATTGGATCTTTAGTCAACGCGGGCCAGAATATGTGGCTTTACATGTGGACTCACAAAAAGAATTAGCACAGGTCCAAAAAGAGTTGCGCCGTTTTAATCGTCGCCGTGACTTTCTCTTACAAGCAACGTTTGGTATCGTCACTGTCCTACTCCTGATTTGGACTAGTTTTCAATTTCCTGGGGATCATGGTGGGGCGGCCAACTGGATCGCGGCTTTTGTCCTGAGTGTCTTTCCTTTGGTCGATGCTTTTGCTGGTTTACCTGCGGCGGCCCAAGAAACCAATATTTATAAGGACTCGATCACCCGTTTAAACGCTCTGCCTGAAATCACGGCAACAAGTGAACCAGTTTTGATCCAACAACCTTTAGATATCGTCATCGACAAGGTATCTTTTCGCTACGAAGCAGACAGTCGCTTGGTCCTCGATCAGTTGAGCCTAGAGATCAAAAGTGGGGAAAAGATTGCGGTGCTGGGACGTAGTGGGTCGGGGAAAAGTACCCTGACGACTTTGATCCGCGGCGACTTACGGCCAACAGCAGGACGCCTGACGCTGGCTGGGCTCGACACCTTCCGTTTTGGCGATGCGATCACGGAACACATCGGGGTGATCCAGCAAGAACCGTATCTCTTTCATACGACTGTTTTGAATAATTTGCGTATCGGAAATGAAGCAGCTACCCTAGAAGAAGTTTGGCAAGTGCTAACCCGGGTTGGCCTTAAACAAATGGTCGAAATGTTACCAGACCAACTCAATACCATGGTCGATGAAGCCGGTTTGCGTTTTTCCGGTGGCGAACGCCATCGCTTGGCTCTAGCGCGGATCCTGTTAAAAGACACCCCAATCGTTTTACTAGATGAACCGACTGTGGGACTTGATCCAATCACCGAACAAGCCTTGATCGACACCTTCTTGACCCAGTTGCAAGACAAAACCGTGATCTGGGTGACCCACCATTTACAAGGTATTGAGAAAATGGATCGGGTGGTCTTCATTGAAGACGGTCATCTGGAAATGTCCGGAACACCTAACGAACTTGGGCAAAATAGTGCTCGTTATCAAAAATTAAAAGCTATCGATGAAGGAAAATAAAAGAAGCTTGATCCTGATTTTAGGATCAAGCTTTTTTTCAAGAAAATGGCGGATGATAGAGATTTTTTTTGCCTTATTTTTTTAAGCCTCGGTTATTGTACCCCTTCACTGGCGAAAAATGCGAAATAGAATCATTTGCTTAGTAGAAGGTTGATCCAAATGACTGAAAATACAGATATAATCTAAGTTTCCGATTCCCACCTACAAAAGACAAAAATTTAGATTAGTATATTTCTACTCAAATATCCGTTGGGGTCAAGCCAGTCAGCGCCTCCATCTGAAGCAATTGCTTTTGCATGGCCCATTTGCGATCAGAGGCTTTCATATTATTCACCGAAATGCTCAATAGATCGAGCCATTGTTGCCGATCACTCGGCGCGTCTTCGTTCAAAACTTTGATTGCCTGATCCGCACTCTCTTGCAAAAGGATCTGTGTGTAAGCGTCTGCCGTCAATGTCAATAAGCTCTCTTTCCAAGCTAATCTTTGCGGAAAGTTCGTTTCAAGTTGTGATTCAATGGCATAAATCTGCTCACGAGTCGTTTCATCTGTAATGACAGCTGTCACTTGAGTTGTTTGCCCCTTGATAGCTGTCAAAAACGGATCGAAGAGGGCATTGGTTGCTTCTTGAAGTTCGAATTTCTCGGAAACCACCGCTAAATCATCCGCCACCATATCAAAGCGTTGCTCGTTCAAGGCTTGATTTTTTAATGCGCGGTTTTCTTTTTGCAATTGCTCTAAGTGCTCTGCCGCTTGTTCAAGATCGGCTTGCGTAAGATCCGCTGTCAAAAAGCCTTCCGAATCAGACATCTTTTGCACCTCTTGTTTCACTGCCTTTAGTTTTGTTGCCACTTCCGCTTTGTCTTCTGTCAGTTGTTTTTTGGCCTGCGCACGGTAACAGATACCACTAAAGATAAGTACGACTGCAACTAGACCTAACCAAAACCACTGCTTGTTTTGCTTCTTCATTGAGCAAGACCTCCTAGTTTTTATAGATAGCGCTATCATCTATTTGAAAGTAAATTTTTCTCAATCAAGTATACCATTATCTGGTAGAATTGCCTATTTTTGTTCCTTGATTGATAATGGGCAGAAAATAATAAGTATTCTAAGTATTGTTTGAATAATAGGCATTGAACCGTCTAATAAATCAAAGATTCCAACTCCTAAAAAAAGGATAGCCACTAAAATTGAGGATATGATTAGGAAAAGTTCTTTTTTTATAATTCCTAGAACAATTCCTGTAACAATCGAAATTAGTATTGCTATAATAATTGTTATCCCGATAAAAACAACTTGTTCAAAAAAGTGGTTAAAAAAGAATTTATTTATTTCAAACAACCATGGATTTAAACAAAAAATAGCTAAGAAAATCCAAAATAATTTCAATGTTTTCTTTGGATAAAGGAAAATAAGTATAACAAATATAACCAAAGTTAAAAAAATTAAAAAGTATATATTATATAGTGACATCAGTTTTACCTTCTTTTTGCAATAATTACTACTAGCAATATGATGAGCAATATCATGGTAGTTATGTAACTCTAGTTGTAGATAAACCTATTTGAATAATAAATAATTGGTTAGGTAGCCAAAACCTCAAAAACTCCATTTTCACTACCTTAAAAAGGCTTCATGCCAACGTTCTAAAAATGTAAAAAAGCTCAAAATAGGGTTTTGTCGACCAAACCATAATTGTGTATATTATATAAAAAATACAATCATTTTTATGAAAGAATACAATATTCGGCAAAAAAAAGACTTTTTTATTGGGGATTTAATAAAATTTTAATTAAAATAGGTCAATCTGAATATTAGGATTAAGCTTTTTTTCAAGAAAATGGCGGGTGAAGAAAGGATCATTTCTTCTTAAACTATTCCACTTTTATCTTTTGGCGTATAGCTAGACTTCAGTTAATCTTTTTGATATTTGCTTTAATCATTTGACAGAAATCTGCTCATTTAGTAAAATCGATTTATCAATCAGGAATGGAGGTGTGGTCTATGCTTAAAAATAAGATGATTTATGAAGTGAAAGACCAACGCTACGCTACGCCATTCTTGTGTCCACGTACCTAAGGGATTGCCAAGTTTAGTTTGCCTCGCGTCTTGGTCTTTTGCAGAACAAGGCTTTTTTGTTGTGCACAACTAAAATTGGAGGAAACCTATGTTAGAAAAATTAGGGTGGAATGCCCGCTTAGAAGCGTTACAAAATACGAAGAACAAAAATTTGTTGGTAGGACGTGTCAGTAGGCAAAATCGTGAACTTTTTAAAGTGATTACAGAAGAAGGCGAGTGGCTCTGTAGCTTGCCAGGCGCCTTCCATTATGAACCAACTTTTGATTTCCCGGCAGTCGGTGACTGGGTCTTGATCGCCCCACAAGATGGCGAAAATCGTGGGATCATACAAGATGTCTTGGAACGGACTTCTGTTTTTAAAAGAAAAGCGGCTGGAAATGAAACCAAAGTACAAGTGATCGCGGCCAATATCGATGTTGCTTTTTTGGTCATGAGTTGTAACCAAGACTTTAATGTCAAGCGTTTGGAAAGATATTTGATCGCTACTTGGGATTCTGGGGCGCAGCCGATCATTTTGCTTACCAAATCTGATTTGATCGATGCAATAAAGCGCGCTGAATTAGAGTTGGCCGCATCCCAGGTAGCAATCGGTGTGCCAATCTATTTCGTCAGTAACCAGACTGGTGAAAATGTCAGTGTCGTAGAAGAAAGCTTAATGCCCAATCGAACGGGCGCCTTACTGGGCTCTTCCGGGGTAGGCAAGTCGACACTGGTCAATCGGCTACTTGAAGAGGAAAAGATGGCGACGCATGGCATCCGTGAAGCGGATAGCAAAGGCCAACACACGACCACGTATCGCGAACTTTTGTTACTGACTAAAACTTGAAACATAAAAAGAGTCCACTAAGCTTATGATACCAAGCAATTAACCCATAAATTTAGTTTCAAGCAACCAGTCTTAACTGATTTTGTGTTGCTTTAGGTAGTTTTTGGATAAACTGGTCCATGATGTTATTTAAAGTTTCTTCAGAAAGGACTAACTCGTTCTCAAATACTTCTTTAAAAAGCTCGAGAAGTTGGATAATAGCTTCTGAAAAACTAATATCGGATAGTTCTTCAATCATCAAGTAAAATAGCTCGCCCATCGTTCGATCATCTGCTTGTTCACGATGTTGGACAGCCAAAACAAGGTAACTGACAGCGACCGTCACGGTATGTGCAAAAATACCATCATAAGAAAGCCCTTGATACTTAGCTAAACGAAGATGTTGCTTACAAATTTTAAAATAAACCTCAATCGACCACCGTTTACCATAGAGCTGGATGATCTCATCTTCACTCAAAGAAATATCTGTGGTGGCTAGCACGAGATAATCATTGCGCTTATTGCGATTTCTCACGTACACAAGCTTAATCGGAAGCACTTGGCCATCCACTTCAGACTCAACACAAACAGAAAGAAGGTATCTGGAACGACCTCTGCGCTTTTTCTCTGTTTGAAAAATGGTCTTTACATCGACCAATTTGCCGTTGTATCGATAATACACTTTCTTTGAACGTTTAATCATACAAACGGCATGAAGCTTGATTTTGCGCAAAACATGAAACATTTTAGGACTTGAAAACCATGAATCAAATAGCACGTAGTGCGCCTTCACGCCATCTTTTAGGGCAGCTTGAAGAAGCTCTACTAGCACATCGGTTCCTTTGCGTTGTGCTTGCGCTTTTCTTCTTCCAGAGTGTGACCGATGGTCAATCTCGTCTGCTTCACGTACTTTCTTGCTTGAGGATAAAAGACTAAAAGCAACGGGCAAAAAAGTATTGCCATCACTCCATCCAAGTTGAAGAAATCGAAAGCCTTTCTTATTTTTATGGTTGGCGTGATCGTACTGCCAACCACAAAGCTCTACATTTTTTGCATTCAAACGCTCATACATGGAATCATCTACGATAAAAACTTCTTTACGATCCTTTTCTGTCAAAGGACGAAGGAAGTCAATGACATTTTTGGACATAAGAATCAAAAATCGTTGCCAATTGATTTTTCCGTTATTTAGCAGATTGCGAAACGTTTTATCTGAAAAGTCTAATTCATTCTGATGGAGTTGGAAGTCACGAAAAGCAGAGCGATTGGAAAAGATCGTCGTCACAAGGTAACTAAAAAGAACGAGAAAAGACACTCCTTTTGATTTTTGTGCATTCGATTTTGCCGCAATAGCTGATAAATTAAAACGTTTGAAAAAAGTATCGATAGATGATGAAATTTCTTTCTTATCTTGGTTGTTTGATGTTATAATTGACATGGCATAAACACTCCTTGGTAGATGGTTTTTTGGTCAATTCTATTTTACCAATTTGGAGAAGTTTATGCTATTTTTAATTGATGAAACTCACTTATATCAATAGTTTAGTCAGGTTTTTGATGTTTCAAGTTTTAGTTACTGACTAAAGGTGGCGTGATCATTGACACGCCAGGAATGCGTGAATTTCAACTTTGGTCTACCGGCGAGAATCAAGGCTTTGCGGAAGGTTTCGCCGATATCGAGACGCTTGCTTCACAATGCAAATTCAGTGATTGCCAGCATGATAGTGAACCAGGTTGTGCGATCAAAAAGGCGTTAGCTTGCGGCATCCTCAGTCAAGAGCGTTATGACCAGTACCTGAAACTTCAAAAAGAGTTGGCTTTTATGGAAAGAAAAGAAAACGAAAATGCGAAACGGCTAGAAAACAAAAGTGGAAAAAATTGACGATCCAATCCAAAAAAAGAAAATAAGTGAGAAGACTGGTCAAAAGGCCAGTCTTCTTTTTGAGTGTGTCAGGCATGACACTTATCTAGCTGGTGAAAGTCCAGTCGCGGGTAGTTACCGCCAAGCGTAGCGAACCACAAGCCGAAATCAGTGATGATGGGGTGAAGGAAGTGGTGTAGCAAATCTCTTGAGCCTACGAACAGCAATCTGATTAGGCTAAATGGCGGACAAGGTTGCTCAACAAACCGAAATCCAAAAGGTAAACGTAAAGCCAAGGCAGTAAATCAGGAGGTTGTGGAGAGAAAGATAAGTGCCTTACCCTGAGAGATCTTACGGACGTATAAGCACGAGAGGCTTTAAAATCAGCAATCGTTAACGACGGTCGAAAAAGGTTTACCGTAAGAAGTCAGCGAGTGGCCATAGTAAGTGTCCAGCCAAGGCACCGAAGGGCCCCGTACTTGTAAAGTGCGATTCGCTATGGAAAATGCCCAGATAGTCCGAAAGTGAGGATATCCTAGACCAGTGAAACGTAATCACTGACGGAAAAGGTAACTGGGACGTTTCTGAGTAAATCTACGTATAGAGGAGAGCAGCGAATGGAATTAATGGAAAAGATTTGCAGTGCTGAAAACATAGCAATGGCCATAAGTAAAGTCAAGCATAATCATGGCGCACCAGGCATGGATGAAATGACGGTGGAAGAGCTTGATAGTTACTTTTCAGAACACGGAAAACGAATAACAAATGAAATCCGTCAAATGAAATATAAGCCAAAGCCAGTCAAAAGAATCTACATCCCCAAGCCGGATGGTAGCAAAAGACCCCTAGGCATACCATGTGTGGTTGACCGAGTTATCCAACAGGCAGTGGCACAACAATTGACCCGAATCTATGATGCCAACTTCAGCGACCATAGTTATGGTTACCGACCTAACAGAGATGCCAAACAAGCCATAAACAAAACGTTAGAATACCTCAACAGTGGCTATGAATGGGTGGTCGACATGGATATTAAGAAGTTTTTCGACACTGTAAATCAGGACAAGTTGATTTCAGAACTCAGAAAGAGGGTAGAGGATAGAGAAACCTTACATTTAGTCCGTTCATTTTTAAAGTCAGGCATCCTAGAGGATGGACTGACCAGTCCTAGTGAAGAGGGCGTGACTCAAGGTAGTCCACTTAGTCCAGTGCTATCGAACATATATTTGGATAAGCTCGACAAAGAATTGGAAAATAGAGGTCTACGCTTCACTAGATACGCCGACGACACCAACGTTTACGTTGGCAGTGAAAGGGCAGCGAAGCGAGTGATGACCTCACTCACTAAATGGATCGAAAGAAAACTTCTATTGAAAGTGAACATGACAAAGACGCTGGTCGTCAGACCCACCAAAAGTAAGTATCTAGGTTTCACCTATTGGAAGAATGGGAAAGAATGGAAATGTAAACCGAGAAATCGAAGCAAAGCGAGAATATACACTAAGATACAAGAATATCTGAAAAGAAATCACGCTGTAGCAAGACCTATCGGAACAACATTCACCAAAGTAAACCAAATCGTGAGAGGCTGGATAAACTACTACCGAATAGGAAGTATGAAAGTATTTCTAGATAAATTTGGACAATGGCTGCGGCACAAAATCAGAGTCATTATCATCAAGCAATGGAAGAGACCACGCCGAATTTATATCAATCTACAGAAGCTGAACAAAGGTCAGCACTGTGGCTTCACACACGAAGATATCTTCAAAGTGGCAAATTCCAGACTGGGATGGTATAGGAGATGCGGAATGAATGTGGTGAACTTTATCTTAAATCCAAGCATACTTGAAAGAAAGAAAAAGGATCGACCAGGATTGATCAATCCTTTAAAGTATTATCTGGGGTCGTAGTAACATCGATACAAGGATAGAGCCGTATACGAGACCCGTACGTACGGAACGTCGGGAGGGGCGGAATTTATTTCCCCTCTACCCTATGATAAAAGACAAAGCGGACAAAAGAATTAAAAAGTTCTGCGTGACCTTGTTATCACTGGTCTTACAGACTTTTAAAAGGGCTGACTACCCTTTTGAGTACCCTTCGACTACTTTTACAAATCGATCCGCTATAAATTGGTCATCTTTGCTTGCATGGCCATAGACGTCTAGAGTCATCTTTACGGTGGCATGGCCTAAGCGATTGGCCACGTCGTTAGCTGATACGCCGTTATTCAAAAGTAGGGTGGCATGCGTGTGGCGAAAGCCATGTGGTGTGAGTTGCTTACCAGGATATCTCTCGATCACATCTCGTAGATAGCTATCATATAGCAGACCGTTGGTTTGGTTGGTAAAAAGGTATTGATCACTGTCTGATTTCACGATGATCCCTTCTCTCAGAAAATCTTTTTTCTGGGTCCACTTCCACTTTTTTAGAATGCGTAAGGTTTTTGCATCCATGGCGATGGTCCGTTTTGATTTTTCTGTTTTAGGATCTGCCACATAAGTCACTTTTTCGACACGCATCAAAGCTTTATTGACTCGCAAGGTGCTTTGGACAAAGTCAATGTCATCCCAGGTCAACGCACAAAGTTCCGCTTTTCGGAGACCTGTAAAGGCCAGTAGGCGAAAAAGCACAAACTCCTTTTCCGGACGGTTAGTTTTTAACCAGGTCAAAAAAGCCGTGAGCTCGGCCTCAGTATAGTATTTATCCGAGTCCGCTTTTTTACTTTTCCGCTTTCGAGGCATCTCGACGACGTCCATCGGATTGGAGTCAATCAGTTGCAAAGTGTCTTTTGCAAAACGTAAGACTTGGCTTGCATAGGCCTTATACGGGGCAAAGTCTATCAACTCCTTTGACCATCCGTTGACCGCTTTTTGACAATCAAGTGGTGTGAGAGCTGTGATCACTTTGTCGCCTAAAATAGGTAAAATGTGACACTTAAAATAATTTTCCGTTCGTGCGACAGTACTTAGCTTTAAGCCTTTTTGTATATAAGTTTCCCACCAAATAGCATAAACGTCGCAAAATGTGGTATACTTAGGTTGCTTTTTAGTTTTGTTTTGCGGGACATCAACTCCTGCTTCGAGCCGAGCGAGAGCACGCTTGGCTTCTTTTTTTGTCTTAAAACCTCGACGAGTCGTCCGCTTTTTCTTTCCAGTTTCCTCATCTACTCCCAGGTAGACGGAAAACTGGTAGGCGGCAGATCCGTCTTTTTTTTCGTAGCTTTTTATAATTGCCATAATTTATTTCTCCTTTTTCTTCGCGGGCGTGCAAAAATCAAAAGGATAAGCCCTCGTCGTGAGTTGCACACGACTAGATCACTGGAGAGGGTTAGTTGTCAAAATCGACCTTCTTAACATGTAAGACGATTTCATCAAGGGACACTGACTCAGGGAAGTTATACTCATCCCCGCTGTTTGATGTTTCAAAAGTCAAATCTATCTGCGTACCTGCTTCTGGCTCTTGGCTTTCTACAACGTAATCTTTGATGTTATCAGCAGTAACCGCCTCACCACTTTCTGTAATAAATACAAGGGGTATGTTCGCATCTCCGTAGGTATCCATAAATTGGCCACTCATGCGCTCGGTTCCAGTATCTGAGGCATTTCTTCCAACATAATTTTTTAGGTATTGAGTGTGCTTATCTGACTTTGGCGTTGAGATAGTAATGCTCTCAACTGTACTTTCTGGGGATGATTGCGAGGACTTAGCTTCGTTTTCTCCCGTTTTCGAGCATCCTGCTAAAAATAAAACCAAAACCGCTCCAAACAAAAACAACATTTTCTTCATTTACAACTTCCTTCTTTCCATTTTTTATTTTGCTAATTTTATATTCCAACCAGGATCCAGCTTAAAAGCTTCAGTGACCTGACCATAATTATAGTAACCATCGTTTTCCGCGATGATACGGTTCAACATATAAGTGTTTGCCTCAGCTTCCATCTTAGAGTGCCAAACCTGCATCTTATAAAGATTTTCAAACTCGGTATGGTCCATGCCATGTTTTAGCTCATGGTATAAGGTCAACTTCATTTCTTCCTCAGACAAATTTTGATCAATAAAAATCATTTTAATGCCTGGAATGTAACAGCCTTTAGCGTGCATCTCCATAAACTTAACTTCGATCCCTTTTTCTTTTAACTCATCTACTAAGTCCTTCAAAGTTCACCACCTCATTTTCCACTCATGCGACCGATCAAAAAAGCGACGATAGCATCTTTATCGTGTTGATCTAACTGGTGGCCATCGAAAGTTTGAGCATTTTCCACCATATCTCTAAGATCCTTTTCGTCGACGACATCGCCAAAATCTTCCTCTGGTGTCGATGCGGGCCAAGGATCTTTTCTATCTGTGCGACCAAGCAAGTAGTCAACAGACACTTCAAAATAGTTGGCCACCTTTTCTAGGGGCTCGGTGTTTGGTTTACGGCCATCTGTCCAGCGACCAATAGTTCCGTTAGAAATCGAAAGTTTTCTTTCAAGTTCGGCAAGTGTTAAACCGCGATGCGACGCAAGTTCTTTGACTCTTTCTTTAGTATTCACAAAAAATCCTCCTAAATTAGATTTAAAACTATTGACAAATAGATTTAAAGCTAGTATGTTAAGAGTGTGCTTGGGGAAGCATAAAATAACTCGCTTTAAAACCTATCCTTTTGACAAAAGGGCATAGCTTATTTTCTATACCTTTATAATAGATTGAAGTCTATTATATGTCAAGAGGATTAGGCGATAAAGTAGAAAAAAATCTATTGAGTGAGGTGAAGAATGAATGTTATACGAAAAAATCAAGGCTCTAGCAGATGATCAAAACATGACTATTGCAGAAATCGAGCGCCACGTGTCCGTATCAAACGGGACCATATCCAAATGGAAAACCGCGACACCAAATGCCGCGAATCTGTATGCTGTGGCGAAACTGTTGGGTACAACGGTGGACACGCTGCTAGAAGAAAAAGTAGGTGATATCAAATGCTCTACGAAAAAGTGAGGGACCTGGCCGCTTTAAAGCATGTTTCTCTTGCAGAAATTGAACGTTGCACAGGATTGTCGGATGGAGCTATTTCAAAATGGCGAAAATCTTATCTTTCAGCCCTTGTTTTAAAGAGGGTTGCCAAGTATCTCAACGTATCGATGGACTACCTTATGCAGGACGAGGAGTGATCCCCGTGACTCTGGAAGAACAAATCAAACAAATCGTGCTCGAAGAGGTCCAGTCACTGATCCCAGCAATCAAAGAGGAATTGCGGCAAGAGTTGATCTTTAAACAGATTAACCAGGTCAAATTTAACCAAAACCAATTGGCCAAAAAACTGGGCAAGTCGCCCAGTACGATCAAGACTTA
>JBFLGC010000036.1:0-26933 GCA_041859945.1 Tetragenococcus sp. | reverse complement strand
ATTTGTGGTTTTTGTCGATTTCATTTTATCAGTTTGTTGTTCCTTTTTTGTGTTTGAACACTCAAAAAAATGCTGGTAAGTTTTCCTTTAGGAATTTCCACCAACACAAAATATTATAGAACCGGTATAAGATTGTAAAGTAGACATATAGACATCCTTTCGATATTGTGTTGTGTTGTAACTTTACAATAACAGAAGGCTGTCTATTTTTGTACACCAAATGGGTAGAAACTCAAATTTAACTAAGCATGACTTATCAAGGGTTTGTTATAAAAGGGTCGGTTTTCGTGAATAATTCAGGGAAAAACTTCTTGGCAAGAAAAAGCTTTATTGACTTTGGGCGGGGTCAAAGGAACCATCAGTCTGGCAACTGTTTTTATTCTGCCGATATCCTTACATGGGATTGCCTTTGAAGAACGCGCCTTACTTTTGTTTCTGACAGCTTGCGTGATTTTTATCAGTTTATTGGTTGGTTTATTGGGACTGCCCTTATTTTCAGAAGGGGAATATGAACGCCCAATCGACCTTAAGGAAATAAAATTATTAAAGTCTGTTGTTTCTCAATTACAAAAACAGCGAGATCAAAAAGAGTTGCCCAGACTACATCTTTTAGCGATCGAAGCTGTTTTGGGACAATATCGCCAGCGTATTTTTGAATTAACGACCGCTGCCATGACTGAATCGGATCAAATTAAAGGACAAAAATTACAAGGCTTGATTCTTTCTATTGAACAAGATGGACTGGATGACTTGTATCAACGACAAGAAATCAGTGAAAAAAGTTATAAAATCTATAACCATTTACTTGAATATTATGAGTTGGTCGGCACCCAGCAATTTTTGAGTTGGACCAGCTTCTGGTTATTATTAGGACGCAGGATCTGGCGTAATATTCGCCATCCTAAACGTTATTGGAAGAGAAAATGGCAGGCACACAAGCGGGAATTTTCAAATGTGGATATGGAAGAATTGCATACGATCTATATTCAAAATACGATTTTGATCCGCGAGCAATTAAAAAAAGAGCCTGCTGATTTTGATCAACAAATCGTATCTTATTGGGAAAGTCGGCGGTCGTTAATGTTAAGACAACTTTATGACTATGCGATCATTGACCCAGAAACTGTTGAAAATAGTCATTATTACAAAGAAATGTTGATCAAAGCCTATACTTTTGAGCGAGATCAAATCGCCCGTTATGAAAAAGCGGAAGAAATCCTGCCGATAACGGCCAATCATTACCGCCAAAAGGTAAATCTATTGGAGTCGTATACTTTACAAAAACAAATGCGTTAAGATCAGCGTTTTAGTAGACAGCCCCAAAAGTGATTTCTTGAGTTTACAAGCTGGAATCATTATACTTAAAGAAAAAGGGAGGAATCATTATGTCAGAATATAAAGTGCCAAAAGTATGGCAATGGGATGAATCAACAGCAACTAAGTCAGGCAATCAACCCGTCGCAGGAAGCCGTTTTGAACAAAAGCTGCCCGTTGGTGAAAATCCTTTACAAGTTTATTCGCTGGGAACTCCAAATGGGATCAAGGTCACGATCCTTTTAGAAGAACTAAAGGAAGCTGGGGTCAAGGCGCCTTATGATCTGTACAAAATCGATATTTCAGAAGGCGATCAATTTGGTAGCGACTTTGTTAAGATCAACCCCAATTCAAAGATTCCCGCAATGGTCGATTATTCCAATGATGCGCCCATTCGTGTATTTGAATCAGTTTCAATTTTACTTTATTTAGCAGAAAAATATGATCGATTTATGCCAAGTGCCCTTAGCGAAAAAACGGAAGTGATGAATTGGTTGTTCTGGCAAACCGGTGCTGCCCCGTTTGTTGGTGGCGGATTTGGACATTTCTTTCATGCTGCACCTTTTGCGCAAGAATACCCGATCAATCGCTATACGATGGAAACAAAACGACAATTAGACCTTTTAGATCACCAATTAAAAGATAAGAAATATGTTGCCGGTGATACCTATACCATTGCCGATATGGCGATTTGGCCATGGTATGGACGTTTGGTAGAAGGAGAATTGTATGAAGGGTCGGCAGAATTTCTGAATGTGACTCAATACACCCATGTTATCGATTGGGCCAAACGTATCAATGAACGTCCTGCCGTCAAAGCCGCACTTCAAGCAGAATATAAAGATATTCATCAATCATAAAATGAAGGTCCTCTTTGTTTCCTTATTGACAAAGAGGATCTTGTTTTAGGAAGATTTGGCCTGTGATCAAAAAAATCAAAAGGAGAAGAGGTAGATAAAGATGTGTGTGTTTTGTGATATGATTCGTGGAAAAGTTACCTGTCAAAAAATTTATGAAACAAATGAAGTCCTAGTCTTTCTTGATAAAGCTCAAGATGTGGATTACCATTTATTAGCGGTCCCTAAAAAGCATGTGACTAATCTTTTGGATTGTGATGCAAAAACGTTGCAGCTTTTGTTGGAGACGATCCAGTATGTGGCTACTTACTGTGTGGACAAATTAGGTTTTGCGGGGGCTAATATTTTGAGTGCAGCCAATCAAGCAGCAGGGCAGTCCGTTTCTCATTTTCATATACATCTCATTTTAAGAAAAGAAAAGGATGGCATTAATGCTTGGCCGACTTTTACTGGAGCAACAAAAAGCGTAGAAAAAATGCAAGAGGAGTTAAAAATTGTCGGACCAAACGATTGAACAAAAAGAATAATTGAAAATTCTAGCCCAAAAACACGCGACTATTAAATTTTTTTATGCTTGTATAAAAATTAACAATTTGCGATTTCTGTAGATCCGCGCTAAATTATAAGTGTTGAAAAGATCACAAATGATCAAATAAACGTAAATTTTGCAAAGAAATTATAGGTCATTTATTAATAGGTTGTAAACAAGTTTTTTTGTATTTTTTGTGAAAAAAGTTCTTCATCTTTTCACCGATCCATGATCAGAAAAAATAAAAAGAAAGTAGGTTTAAAAATGGGTCAAGAAGTTCAGAAGTCAAAACTGACGCCAAAAATTTTTTTTAACAAACTTTTAGCAGGGACCGCACAAGGCACCATCATTGCCTTGATCCCCAATGCTGTTTTGGGAGCGATCCTAAAATATTTTTCCCAAGTAACGTTGATTCAACAAATCATTGATGCCGGACTTATCTTTCAAATTGCCACGCCACTTATCATTGGGGCTTTGATCGCTAAACAATTCGATTTAGCACCAACCCGGATGATGATCGTTTCTGGGGCTGCTTTTGTGGGTAGTGGAGTCATCAAATTTGATCCTAAGATTGGCGGTTTTATTGGGTCAGGTACTGGCGATATCATCAATATCATGATTACCACGGCCATTGCAATCGGTCTAGTTTTATGGTTAGGGGACAAGTTAGGTTCAGTGGAAATTATTGCCATGCCTATTATCGTTGGGGTTGGAGCCGGTGTGATCGGCATGTTGCTTTACCCATATGTCACGCAAATCACAGTTGCAATCGGCAATATCATCAATAAGTTTACCGATTTCCAACCGATCATTATGAGTATTTTGATTTCATGTTCGTTTGCGGCCTTGATCATCTCGCCGATCACGACAGTAGGGATCGGATTAGCCATTCAATTAAATGGCGTTTCAGCGGGTGCAGCTGCTATGGGGATCGCAGCAACGACGATCGTTTTAGTTATTCATTCCTGGAAAGTCAATGAATCGGGAGTCACCTTGGCTGTTGCTTTAGGTGGAATGAAAATGATGATGCCAAACTTATTCAAATATCCAGTCATTTTATTGCCATGTCTGTTTACCGCTATTGTTTCGGCTATACCAGTCGCTTTACTAAACATTTCTGGTGTACCACAATCAGCAGGTTTTGGATTAGTAGGCTTGGTTGGGCCCCTCGCTTCATTAGATGCCGGTCTTAATATCATGTGGGTCATCATTTGTTGGTTGGTTGTACCGATCGCAGCAGGTTTGCTATCAAAATTTTTGTTTGAAAAGGTACTGAAGTTTTATGATGGTAAAGTAGCTTTTGCCTATCAAGGCTAGTCATTAGTCTTAATGTGCTTGAATGATTTCCATAAAATCACGAATATTTTTGGAAATGGCAACATCTTTTCTAAAAACAATACCCAAGGGGAAAAAAGCATGCTTATCTTTTAAAGGGATCCACTTCAAGCCTTCCGTTTTACCTAATGCTTTGTATTCGATGGGAAGCAAGCAGATGGAATCATTTTGCTTGAGACTGTGAAGAAGCACTAATAAATCATCATTAAGAAAAACGATGTTGGGCTCAAAGCCATTGTCATTGGCACGTTGAATCAATAGTTTTCCTAAAACGAAATGAGGCGTCAGAGAAGAAAAGCGCGCTTTTCTTAACTGATCAAAGCTTAGTTGCTTCTTTTGGGCTAGAGGATTCTTTTCAGGGACGACCACATAAACATGATAACCATTGCTGGCTGGATCTAAAGCGTCCATGGTCAATACTTCAGGATAGAGATTTGGAAAAGAGATCAGGCCGACATCGATTTCCTTATTGAGTAACATTTCTTGTAAATGGGGTGAACCATCTTGCTTGATGATCAAATCTACATGAGGATGGGTCGCTAGATAAGCCGATATTTCTTGCATGTATTGCATAGAAAATAAGGTTGTGATCCCCAACCGAATCGTGTCTTTTTCCTTTTTGCTAGCTGCATTCATTTGATGGATCACCTCTAGCATGTGGTCGAATTGATGGACGATCATTTGACCTTCTTCATAAAGGTAAAGACCTGCTTTTGTCAGCTGAAAGGCAGACTCACTGTGCGTAAAAAGAGGGGTTTGTAATTCACTTTCCATTTTTTTAAGGGCTAAAGAAAGTGTGGGTTGGGTCACGAAAAGATTGCGTGCCGCTGCCGACAAATTATTCGTGTTCGCAATTTCGATAAAGTATCTGAGTTGTTGAATATTCATAAAATTCACCTGTTTTCTTATGATCATTGAAAGAAAGTTTAGTAAGCTTTATTATAACATAGAATCAGTGATGCCTAGAGAGTCACTTAATGAACAAATAAATAAAGAGGAGAAATGTACAAATGAAAATTATTATTGCGGGAGCAGGAGCCATGGGAAGCCGGTTTGGATTGATGCTTCATCAAGCCAAAAATGAAGTGATTTTTATTGACGGCTGGCAAGACCATATTGATAAAATCAATCAAGACGGCTTGGAAGCTGATTTTAATGGCGAAAAAGTAATTGCAAAAATCCCTACTTATCATCAAGAACATGCCTCTGAAATCGATTTTTCCGCTGACTTGGTCATTGTGTTCACAAAAGCGATGCAACTTGATCATATGATGAATTGTATCAAAAAAATGATTGGTGAGCATACCAAAGTCCTTTGCTTGTTAAATGGTTTAGGGCATGAAGATATTATTGAAAAGTATATTTCAAAAGACCATATTTTATTGGGGAATACCATGTGGACTGCTGGTTTAGAAGGACCTGGAAAAGTGAAGTTATTTGGCGATGGTTATTTGGAATTGCAAAGTCTGGACAAAAATGGGGAAGCTTCTGCAGAAAAGGTTATTGCGACTTTGAATGAAGCTGGATTGAACGCCAAATATTCTCACCATATTTTAGAATCGATCTATCGAAAAGCTTGCGTAAATGGAACGATGAATGGCCTTTGTACGATTTTAGATAGTAATATGGCCGATTTTGGAGAAACGTCAGAAGCAGACGCCATTGTTGCTAATATTATCAATGAATTTGCTAGTGTAGCCAAACATGAGGGCGTAGAATTGGCGATCGATCAAGTAACAAATCAAGTAAAAAGTTGTTATAACAGAGAAACGATTGGCCTGCACCATCCTTCCATGTATCAGGATTTGATCGAAAATCATCGGTTGACAGAAATCGATTATATCAACGGTGCGATTGTTCGAAAAGGAAAAATGTATGGAGTGGCCACTCCTTATTGCAACTTTCTGACCCAACTGATCCATTGTAAGGAAGAATTATTGGGCGCAAAGTAAAAAATGATTGCTAAAAACCTGATTTCAAGTCTATTTATGAAATCAGGTTTTTTTGTAGCCAAATACCTAGTTGAGTAAAACTTGTCGGGTCAGACTAACGCATGTTTAGCTACTAAATGCACGCTAGTTGGGATGAACTACGCACGTTTAACGCTTAAACGCACGCTAGTTTGGATGACTTACGCACGTTTAACTGCTAAATGCACGTTAGTTTGGATGACTTACGCACGTTTAGCAGGTAAATGCACGTTAGTTTGGATGACTAGCGCATGTTTAGCTCGTAAACTCACCCCACTTGTTCTTAAACTAAGGAGAAAACAATGGCAGTTTTTCTATGCTATAATAGTTTCAAAAGAACACTTACGGAGGGAAATGCATGAAAAGTTGTTTGATATGCGAAAGGATCCAACAAATAAAAGAAGGCAAAAACCCTTATTTTGTAACAGAACTAAAAAGTGGCTATGTGGTAATAGGAGATCATCAATATTTCAAAGGATATACGTTGTTTTTAGCAAAAAATCATGTGACTGAATTACATCAAATGCCAAAACAAGAAAAGCTCCTCTTTTTAGAAGAAATGAGTCTAGTTTCAGAAAGCTGTGCACTAGCTTTTGATGCTGAAAAATTGAACATTGAATGTTTAGGAAATGGCGATGCGCACGTCCACTGGCATTTGTTTCCGCGAAAAGAAAAAGATATGCCAGTGAAAGGACCCGTTTGGTGGTTGGATCCGAAAGAAATGTTTGCTAAAGAAAATGAGCCTTCACTAGTTGAATTGACACAGATGAAAGATGTATTAAAGCAGGCATTAGATACGGTTTTATCAAATCAGTAAAAATGCAAATGGCGGTCGATTATGAAAAACAATGGTTGGAGGGTATAAATGGCTACAGAACAAGCAATATTTACAAATATGTGCATGGTATATGATCAAGGTAAAATTTTAGTTCAAGATCGTTTGAATGTGGATTGGCCAGGAGTGACTTTTCCAGGAGGACACGTAGAAGCCCAAGAGTCTTTTATGGATTCTGTGATTCGAGAAGTCAAAGAAGAGACAGGCTTACTTATCAAAAATCCGCAAATTTGTGGGGTAAAACAGTTTATAACGGAAAAACAAGAACGATATGTTGTTTTATTTTTTAAAACGAATGAATTCTCTGGAAACCTTACTGCTTCTAGGGAAGGAAAAGTTTTTTGGATCGAGGCAAGTGACCTTTCTTCCTACCAACTTGCCGATGATTTTTTAACCATGTATCAGATTTTTACAAGTGACAAAAGTGAATTTTATTATGTTCCTGATCAAACTAAAAACTCTGAAAATTTTTTGTTAAAGTAAGCTAAAATGACTGATTTCCTTTCAAAAGAGAAATCAGTCATAGAAAGCTTATTTTTTTAAATGAGGGAAATTTTTTAAAACATCCAAGTCTGCTTTGCTTATTTCAAAGTCTACGGCAGCATTATTAGCGATATGTTTGGCATTTTCACTTTTTGGTAAAGGTAGCGTGCCAATTTGTAAACAATAGGCAATTGCTAATTGTGGAATGGATACCTGATAGTTATCAGCCATTTTTTGCAAAGTCTGATTAGAAAGCATATCGCCATGAGCAACCGGAGAATAAGCCTCTACTAAAATATTTTTTTCTTACAATAATCCATCAAAGCAAAAGGACTGTGACCAATTTGCGTCAAGATTTGGTTGACAGCAGGGACCGTTGCACTATTCTCTATGAGATTATCAATATCTGCTTCTTCAAAATTAGAAACACCGATTGCGCGGATCTTGCCAGCTTTTTGTGCTTCTTCCATTGCCCGCCAAGTTTCAAGATTTCCTTCAAAATAATGCTGTCCTTTATGTTCATCATCCCATGGTCGTGGCGCATGAATCAGTAATAGATCGATGAAGCCAGTGTTTAGTTTTTGTAAGGATTCGTCGATCGATTGTTTTGCCGTAGCATAATCTTTGATCTCTGCTTTTATTTTAGTTGTGACAAAAAGCTGGTCTCGACTGATGCCACTCTTACGCATACCTTCACCAACACCACGCTCATTACCGTATCCTTGAGCGGAATCAAAATGGCGATAGCCTACTTCTGCTGCTTCTTGAACATGTTGTGCTGCATTTTCATCCTTGATCAACCAAGTCCCAAACCCTAATTTTGGGATTTGAACCCCATTGTTCAAAGTGAAAAATTCTTCTAAGACAGTCATTTCATCTCTTCCTTGTATATTATATTTAAGGTTTTAATCTTCCGATTTGTAGAGGAGAACCTTAGGAACCTTTTATTATTTTTATTTGGTATTTACTCAATTATTTGAGAAAATATACTTAATCCTGAATTATTCATGAAAATGTGAAACATAACAAAATTGGATAAAAATGAAGGAACACTCTCCTTCACTTGAATCAGAAAATCAACTTAGAGCAATCTTTGCGTGATTGACAAAAAAATTCTTGGATGAAACCTAAAAAAAAGGCAAACGAACCCCTTGGTCGTACAAGCAAATTTTTTTAGAAAGAACGGAGTCGCTCCGTGACCGAAAAATAATCATTCAAATAAACAAACGTTTCATCTAGTTTGAAATGAATCTTTCCTGCATGAGAAACAACCTTCGTTGCGACTTTAATGATTCGTTGACGAATCGTGGCAATCGTCCATTTCTTCATGGATGACGGAAAGACCCAACATTTCATCAATTGAATAATGTTGTAAGACAACACACCTAGCCACATACGTGCTTCGTTTATCACAAATTTCGAGCTGTCTGTCTTATCCATGAAAAAACCAAGTTTCGCTTCTTTAATGAAATTTTCCATTAACCCGCGCTTCTTGTACATTTTGACGATTATTTCTGGAATGATTCCTTCCATGTTGGTCACAATAAATAGGGGTGTAAATAATAATTTCCCAGCGGGTCGTTCGTTTTGAAGAACGACCGTCCGTTCCTTCTTCCAAGAACCTGCACGATAATCAAATTCGTCAAATTGACGTTCGAGATCTAAAATTGAATAGGAGGAATTTGTGAAAACAAACGATTCAGCGATGCGATTTAAAATGGCATTCGCTTTTAAACGAATGATGTGTTTCGCTCCGTAGGATTCACACAACTCATACAAAGCAGGGACTGCAAAACCCGAATCTCCACGAATAAGCACATGAGAGATAGCTAAGTCTTCCATCAAATGCTTTAAAAGGGGCTCTAAAAAGGCAACGACATTCGTTGACGTATAAACATTTCCTGTCCGAAGTTGTGCCTTAAAAAAAAAGCCCAGTCACTGCATCAAAAGCTACGAGTGGATGATAACCAAAGGTTTGGTAATGGTTGTTAAAAGCGGATCCTTCTTGTTTTCCAAAAGTATCACAATGAGTGGAGTCTAAATCAATGACGAGGGTGTCAATGGACTTTTGACCGTAGTATTGATCCAAATAACGTTGATTGAACCGATTGAATTCCTCCATATTTTCAGGTGTCATCGCTTGAAACATACGAGACATCGTTGGTTGAGAAGCAAGCCCCTGCTTATGAACGATTTGGATAAATAATTGGTTATGAGCAAGCGAATCAGAGGCATCATCTGTATCGTAGCCCGCAATTTGTTGGAGAAGTGCTTGTTCAAAGATGGATGGACGCGTATGGACCAGACGTTTGCGGTCATCGTTAAACTGGACAGTTTGATGAAATAATTCATAAAATTAGTTTTTGTCATAAATTCTTTTACTAAGGGCAAGCCCCCATCAAGTGAAAGTGCGCCCCCATTGGCAGAAATTTTGATATTAGTATTGAATGTTGGGGTATAAGGTTGTAAAGTAGACATATAGACATCCTTTCGATATTGTGTTGTGTCATAACTTTACAATAACAGAAGGATGTCTATTTTTATACACCAAATGGGTAGAAACTCAAATTTAACTACGCATGACTTATCAAGGGTTTATTATAAAAGGGTCGGTTTTCGTGAATAATTCAGGTTGAACTTTCTTTTTCCATCTTTTCAGTAACGTGAGAATATAAATCAAGTGTGATTTGAATAGTCGAGTGGTCAAATCTTTCAGAGATCACTTTAGGACTAATCTGGCCTCAAGTAACAAAGTGGCCTGAGTATGCCTAAAACCATGAATAGTTATTTCTCTTAGATTGTTCCTATGAGTCGTTTTAAGCCTCCATTCACAAGGCTTGTTTAATTAAAAAAACTGTTATTCATATTAGAGAATACTAATGGATAAGTCCTATGAATCATTGCTTAATGGTTTGAATTTGTGGAGAGACTAATGAATAAATTAGCATTCTCAAGCTTTGAAGTTTGTTTTGAGATATAGTCGGTGGTAAATTGATTACTAAAATAGTAATAAAATTAGATGCTTGGAGAAGGATAGATGAGAACGATAGATGTTTATCAGAGCAAGCTAAATCAGACGATGCCTTTGGAATATGTCGGGCAAGTTCAGTATTTGGGCATGTCGTTCGGTGTGGATTCCTTAACTGATGGTAACTTTTATGATGTTGTCAGAGATGAAAATGGAACAATAAAGGTTGGCGATGATAGTCAAGAAGACTATATCTATGATCTTGATGGTCCAAAACCACTAGATGGTAGTTCAACAGGCGGGAAATTTATTATTGTTGATGACCCAAACAAAGAATTAGAAACATACATTGCTTAATAGGATCTTATATTGTACCAAAAATAGAAGTAAAAAGAAAGGTGAAGAATTTAAACGAGCTAAATGTTACTTATTTACGTGAAACTTGTGTATTGCTGGAAAAAGGAAAAGAGTACCAAGCTATAGGTTATGATCCAATTTTGGATAGTATAGCTGTAATAGACGAAAATAATGAGGCTTATTTATATCCTCCTTCAGCATTTGAAATTAATGGAGACTACACTAAGCTTCCAAAACAAGATAACAGAGTTGCAAAATAAGCACCCAGTCATAAAAGTGATTGAGTGCTATTTTCATTATGTAATGCTCCCCAGTGCAAAATTTAGCTATGTTTTTAACTACGATATGAGTTAAAAGGCTTGAGGATTAATGACAAGCAATAATGAGAAAACGGGACTATAACAGTCTTCAAATCTTTTGAGAGCAAGTAGTGAAACTAATTTTTAATTCTTTCTCCTTAAGTGTGGCTAGAAACCTTTACAATATAGGGCTTCTAGTTTTTTTAGTAACTTTTGTGGATCAAACATGAAAAAGCGCACCAACATAGATGATTGTGTCAGTGCGCTGTAATTATCGGGAAAACAGGATTTGAACCTGCGACCCCTTACTCCCGAAGCAAGTGCTCTACCAAGCTGAGCTATTTCCCGAATTTGGAACCAAAACCATGGTACAAAACTTTTAACAAAAATTCAAGGGGATAGCTCAAATAAACGATCTGTTTTTTTTAGCAGATCGTTTATTTTTTTAGTTGCGTTTCTCGTGACAATTAGCGACAATAGAATCGATGGTTTGCTGAATACTGTCGATAAGTTCTTGGCGGGTCGGTTCGACCATATGGCTTGATATTAGCGTTGCTAGCCCAGTGACAGTGACCCAAGTTCCGATGTGAAGAGCTTTTAGATACTCCTCTGAAAAATCAGCATATTTTTCATTACTATAGGCGACTCTTTGAAAATGGTCAAAAGAAATTTCGTACATGAGTTTTCCGCCACCACGTTCATCTAAAAATAAAGCCATAAAAACAGCTGGATTTTTTTGGGCAAAATCAATATAATTGAGACACATATCGACAAGGACGTCATCCGTGTGGGGAAAAGAAAATACTTCCTCCTCAAGATTCTGATATACTTTTTCGATCAATGTATTTTTCAAATCTTGCATGTTTTTGAATTCTAAATAAATCGGCTGCGTAGACACACCAAGCTGGTCGGCAATATTGCGAGCTGTAAAGCCACTAAATCCGTCTCTTTCCATGACTTCATAAGCGGCTTGCAAAATAAGGTCACGAGTATAAATTTTTCGACGCATAAAATACCTCCTTGTTCCTATGATGTTATTTTAACCGAAATCTTATTTTTTTAAAAGGTTTTTATAAGAAAAATAATTATTTTTTAAAATGACTATTTTCAGCTCTTTTTTAACAAATATAGCCCAGACCTAGAAAGAACGAACTGTTCAATAGTGTTATATAATTTTCTTTTTTGATTATCTAAAAAGTTATCTAGAAGGAGTTATTTGAATTGGAGACTTCAAAAGAATTGATCGTAGATACTTGTTTATTAGCGGGTCGGATCATGATGGAAAGTGGCTCAGAAGTGTATCGTGTAGAAGATACGATGTCAAGGATCGCAGCGAGTGCCGGAGAACCGGAAAGTATCAGCTATGTGACTGTCACGGGGTTGTTCATGGGATTGCGGAATGGGCATCATACGCAGGTCGAAAATGTCGGAGAACGATCGATCGATTTAGGTAAAGTAGCTTCCGTCAATCAACTATCCCGCCAATTTGCTGAAAAAAAGATCGATTTGGAAGAATTATATCGATCTTTAAAAACGATCGATCATCAAACCTCTTTTTTCCCATTTTGGATCCAGGTTTTGAGTGCCGGCTTGATCAGTTCTTTAATGATGTATCTATTTGTAGAAGAGTGGTCTGATTTTTTGATCACGTTCGTTATTGGAGCATCAGGATTTTTAGTCAAAAATAGTATTAGAGCACATATCGATGTCAAATATGTCGATCTTTTTTTTGCGACTTTCTTCATTGGAATCTGTGCCTTTCTCTCAGTAAAATTAAATTTAGCTAAAAGTGTGGATAGTGTGATAATTGGTGCGATCATGCCTCATGTACCTGGGGTCGCGATCACCACTTCTTTTCGTGATATACTGGCTGGTCATTTACTTAGTGGAATCGCTCGTGGGACGGAAGCGATCATTATTGCCCTTGCGATCGGAATCGGTATTGTGGCATCATTATCGTTTATGGGAGGGTTGTAAGGATGATTTTTTTAATTCATTTTCTCTTTAGTTTTTTAGGCACGGT
This sequence comes from Tetragenococcus sp., assembly GCA_041859945.1. GTDB lineage: Bacteria > Bacillota > Bacilli > Lactobacillales > Enterococcaceae > Tetragenococcus. The sequence continues at coordinate 13,963 of JBFLGC010000036.1, read as the reverse complement.
CGCTTTTGGAGTGTTGACCAATATTCCTAGACGCGCTTTACTACCTAGCGGGATCACGGGAGGATTTGGTTGGGTCTGCTATTATTATTTGATTCATCATGGATCGAGCCTGGCCTTTTCTAATTTTTCTGCCGTTTTTTTAATGGGATGTATCGGTATCTATTTTTCGAAAAAATACAAGATGCCGCTCATTACCTTTAATATTCCTAGTATTGTTGCTTTGGTCCCAGGAGCCCCCGCCTATAAAGCGGCGCGTGAATTTGCGATAGGCGATAATCTGGCCGGCTTTGAGAATCTGATGATCGTTGTTATTACAGCTGGAAGTATTGCTGCCGGTTTTATTATGGTGAGCTTGGTCGAACAAATTTTCAAGAAAGGAAAACTGAAGCAACAGCAACGAAGATCGAGGCATCATTAAATCAAAAAATATTTAAGAAAAGCTTGTTTTTGTGAAAAAGAAAGGAAATGAAGCTGAAATTTTTGTATTTCTCTGTAGCATGTGTTACACTAACTTAGTTGGGTGTTATATATCACGATAAAGGAGGGATACAATGACTTATCAACAAACCAATGCTGCCTATCGAATCGTCTTTGATACTACACAAAATTTGTTTATGGCGATCGATGCCTATGATGAAAACCATATTTCACGTGGTGTCACCATTGAAGAAGCAATCAAAAATTTATTAAAAGTCAAAGCCTAGAAAGGATCATTTCCCGATGAATGCATCTCAAATACTTTGGTAAAAATGTCTTTAGCATGTCCGAGCTAAAGACATTTTTTTATAAAAAAAAAGACTTTGGTTGCAAAGTCTTTTTTCTGAAATCTAGCGGTTTTAAATGGCTAGATATTTTTCGAGGTAATCAGCTAGACCATCCTCGTCGTTGGTTTTTTCAGTGATATCATTGGCTACACTTTTTACTTGGTCAGTACCATTTTTCATAGCAACGCCCCAGCCAGCATAATCGAGCATCTCAACATCATTATGTTCATCACCAAAGGCAATGATATTTTGTGGCTCGATGGCAAAAGACTCTGCAACCACTGCTACAGACATGGCTTTTTGAACGCCTTTTGGAACGATCTCTAAGATGGCATTGGGACCGCCCCAAGTTCTGACATCGACATCCTCTTTAAATTGTGAAATCAATTTTTCAGAAACATGTGCACTGAACTCTTTTTGAGTTTTGATCAAAAGGGAAGTAGGATTTGTGGTCAAGTTTTTTAAAAGATTTTGTTCTGTTGCATTTTGAGCAGCAAAGAAATGACCTTCAAAATTCTCTAATGAATCGATGAAAAAAGATTCCCTATTTTCAGCAGCCACAAAATCTAAATGTAAGGCTTCCTTTTGGGACAGGATCTCAAAAGCGATCTCACGCTTGATCGATAATTCGCGTTCATAACGCCATTTATGAAAAGGTCTATGGACTAGCGCGCCATTGAAATTAACCATCGGCGTATCTAAGGCTAATTGTTGATAAAACTGGACACTCATCCGGAAAGGACGCCCTGTTGCAATGCTAACGATATGGCCCGCCTTGGTTGCTTTTTGCAACACTTCTTTTGTGCGTTCACTGATCAAAGAAGCGGCATTTAAAGTCGTCCCATCTAAATCGATCGCTATCAATTTTTGTTGCATCATATGCCTCCTCTCTTTTCTACGTCACTTCAGTGTATCACAGATTTGATAATTGGCAAGAATCTTGCTGCAACTTTTTGTTTTTGGGAAAGGATTCCCCATTTTATCTATCCTTCCCCTTGCAGCAAAAAAGTCTGCTATAAGACGAAGAATAATCTAATTAAACTAAAGCTTTGTCAGCTTTTTTACTGATAAATGATTAAACACGAACATTAGAAAGATTTAATCGATATTTTGTTAACAAAATATTGAAAGCTGTCGATAAATTACTTATAATCTTTATTGTTCGATAGAGAGAATTCATTTAGATCTTATATATTTTATTTCTTTTTCTATTGATCAAATAAAAGTAGGAGTGGACTATCAAAATGGAAAAGTTTTTTAAATTAAAGGAAAACGGGACCACGGTCTCAACTGAAATCATGGCTGGAGTCACGACCTTTTTTGCGATGAGTTACATTTTATTTGTGAATCCTAGTATTTTATCTACTACAGGCATGCCATTTCAAGCAGTTTTCTTAGCGACGATCATCGCCTCTGTTATCGGCACACTTGTCATGGGATTGTTTGCCAATGTTCCTTATGCACAGGCACCTGGGATGGGTTTAAATGCCTTCTTTACTTTTACAGTAGTGATTGGTTTAGATTATACGTGGCAACAAGCTTTGGCCATGGTTTTTATCTGTGGGTTGATCAATATCTTCATTACCGTGACTAAGATCCGTAAAATGATCATTAAAGCGATCCCTGAAAATATGCAACATGCAATCAGTGGTGGGATCGGGATATTTGTAGCTTATGTAGGTATCAAAAACGCCAATTTAATTACTTTTTCAGGTGATTCTGGCGTGATCGTGGATTCAGTCGTTGAAAATGGTCAAGCCGTTAATGTCAATCTGAATGGCGGAGTTGTCCCCGCATTAGCGAATTTCAATAACCCGGGAGCTATTTTAGCTTTGATCGGTTTGGTGCTGATGACCATTTTAGTGATCATGAATGTTCGGGGAGCTGTTTTACTTGGTATCGTTGGGACGACCATCATTGGTATTTTGATGGGGGTGGTCGATTTAAGTGCCATCGATTGGCATGCTAATTCATTGGGAAGTTCGATCAGCGAATTAGGGACGACTTTCGGCGCCGCTTTTGGTTCAGAAGGAATGGGTTCTTTATTCAGTGATAGTTCTAAGATCCCGCAAGTGATCATGACGATCATCGCCTTTAGTCTGTCAGATACTTTTGACACGATCGGGACCTTTATCGGAACGGGTCGTCGTACGGGAATCTTTTCTGAAGAGGACGAAGCAGCTTTGGAAGATAGCAAAGGATTCAATACTAAAATGGATAAGGCTTTGTTTGCTGATGCCATTGCCACGTCGATTGGTGCTATCTTTGGAACCTCAAATACGACTACTTTCGTTGAATCAGCAGCTGGTATCGGTGCGGGCGGCCGTACGGGATTGACTTCTGTGACGGTTGCTATTTTGTTTGCTTTAAGTAGTTTATTCTCGCCACTGATTTCTGTGGTACCGACCCAAGCAACGGCACCTGCTTTGATCTTGGTGGGTGTGATGATGCTCGCCTCCTTTAAAGATATCGATTGGAACGATTTGGAAGAAGCCGTACCAGCTTTCTTTGCCTCGATTTTCATGGGCCTGTGCTATTCGATATCATATGGCATTGCAGCAGGCTTTATCTTCTATACGATCGTCAAAGTCGTGAAAGGAAAAGCCAAAGAAGTCTCAACGATTCTGTGGGTCGTGGATGCTTTATTCATTTTGAATTTTACGATTTTAGCGATATTGTAAGTAGAACGCTTATGAAACCTTCTTTTCTCAATTTAGGGAAAGGAAGGTCTTTTTGTTTCTAAAAAACTTAGGGATGATGGCGCGATATCCCAAGAATTTTCAGATTTTTTATAGTTTTCCCTATGAAAAAAAGGGGAAATAAGCTATAGTTTTAATTAGGAGAGGAGTTTTTTGAAATGAAAGTGGATTGGCGACGAAATCTTTGGATATCTTGGATTGGCTGCTTTTTTACAGGGGCAAGTTTTAGTTTAGTTATGCCGTTTTTGCCATTATACATAGAACAACTGGGGACCCCTAAAAATCAGATCGAGTTATTCTCGGGCTTAGCTGTTTCAGTGACAGCTTTTGCATCAGCGGTAGTGGCACCAATTTGGGGAAATTTGGCCGATAGGAAAGGGCGACGCTTGATGATGATCAGAGCCGCGATCGGTATGACGATAACGATGGGCTCTCTGGCCTTTGTTCCTAATGTTTATTGGCTATTGATCATGCGTTTTCTCAATGGCCTTTTGTCTGGGTATATGCCCAATGCCACGGCACTTATTGCGTCACAAGCACCACGTGAAAATAGTGGTTGGGCTCTAGGAACTTTAGCAACTGGCGGGATCGCCGGAAATTTGATCGGCCCCTCTTTGGGTGGTGCATTGGCCCAACTTTTTGGCATGGAAAATGTCTTTATCGTCACGGGCATCTTTTTATTTATTACCTTTTTGTTGACGATCTTTTTTGTCAAGGAAGACTTTAAACCGGTTGAGAAAGCGGATATGGTACCAATGAAAGGAATTTTTGCGCGGATGGACAACCTTTCCATTTTGATTGGTCTCTTTATCACGACCTTGGTATTACAAACAGGAATCAATAGTATCAGTCCTATTTTGACATTGTATATTCGTGATTTGAGTGGTAATGTCTCCAATGTCATGTTTGTCAGTGGTTTGATCGTTTCCATATCAGGGGTCTCGGCGATCCTTTCTTCACCTACTTTAGGAAGATTAGGAGATAAGTTTGGAAATCACCGTATTTTACTACTAGGACTTGTCTTATCGTTACTTTGTTATTTTCCAATGGGATTGGTCAAAACCCCTTTTCAATTAGGACTATTGCGATTTTTATTAGGATTTTCGACAGGGGCCTTGATGCCTTCTATCAATACCTTGATCAATCGGATCTCGCCTGTGGAAGGGGTCAGCCGTATTTATAGTTACAATCAAATGTTTAACAATTTTGGGCAAGTTTTAGGGCCAATGGTAGGTTCAACGGTGGCTCATAGTTTCGGCTATCCCGCTGTGTTTTTTGCTACCAGTATTTTAGTTGTTTTTAACATCTTTTTGTCCGTATTTAATTTTAGAAAATATTTAAATAAAAATTCGATTGCTTAAATGAGTTGAAAATACAAAAAAACCAGTTACAATAACTATTAGTAACTGGTTTTTTTGTAATTCGATTATTTCTTTTTCTGTTCTTTGGGCTTAGTTATGGTTCCTATAAGGATCACAAAGACACCGGCAATAAGGGAAAAGATCGTTGTCAAGGTAAAATCATAGGACATTTTCGATAATGCCGTACCAAGAAAACCTACGACTTGTCCTAAAAGTACCGACCAAACAAGGGTAACGATATAAGGCATGAAAAACCCTTCTTTCAATGATAGAATGATTCGGCTATATCATACCACATTTTTTTGACTTGTAAAGTATTTCAATTTGTTTTTCACACTTCAAGTAGTGATAGTTCAGTATAGAAATGAGGGCAGCACATGGATTTTCCACAACTTACAACATTTACTTCTTATTCGTTATTACAAAGCACGATCCAAATCTCTGAATATGTCCAAATGGCTAGACAAAAAGGTTATCATGAATTGGGTTTGACTGATTCAGATAATTTATATGGAGCTTTAGAGTTTGTTACGGCTTGCCAAAAAGCACAGATCAAACCGATTTTGGGTTTGGATTTGCACTATCGATCGACTTTTAACGAAAAAAATTATCCGATTTTTTTGTTTGCTAAAAATGATCAAGGTTACCAACAATTGATGCGACTATCTAGTCAAAAAATGATCACTGAAACAGTCACTTTGACAAACGCTGATCAAGTATCTGAACTATTTGCTATTTTACCAATTGAAAATGAATTGATGGATCTTTTGCAAGACGAAGGAAAAGCGGCCGAAACTTGTGCGCGCCATTTATGTGAAATTTTTAGTGAAGGTTCACTTTTTTACGGTGTCCCTTATCAACAAAACTGGTCAAAAGAATATGCAGAGTGGATGGCAAGACGAAAGATACGTCCGGCTGCCTATCATTTGATCGATAGCCTGCAATCAGAAGAAGCTTTAGCAGTTGAAGTGATGACTCACATCAAGGACGGTACCAAAATCGCGGATCTACAAGAATTAAGACGCAACACTTCACAGCAAAATTTTTTGGAAGATGCAAAAACGATGCAACGTTGGTATCAAAAATATGCCCCCAAAGCTTTGGCGGGAGCGAATATGATTGCCCAAAACTGTCATGCCACGATCAAAACGCAGCAAACGCTATTACCGCATTTTCCCGTGAAAGAACGCACAGCAGCTGATTTTTTACAAGAACTGTGTGAAACAGAGTTACCCAAACGAGTCCCAAACTTTGAACCACGTTATCAAGAACGTTTAGAATATGAGCTATCGGTGATCCATAAGATGGGGTTCGATGATTATTTCTTGATCGTCTGGGATGTCATGGCTTTTGCACATCAGCAAAAAATCGTGACTGGGGCTGGTCGAGGTTCGGCAGCCGGCTCTCTAGTAGCGTATGTTTTGGCGATCACCGACGTCGACCCGATCAAATATGACTTGTTGTTCGAACGCTTTTTAAATCCTGAACGCCAAAATATGCCTGATATCGATCTGGATATTCCCGATAATAGGCGTGGCGAAATGCTTCAATACGTCAAAGAAAAATATGGTCAAAATCACGTGGCCCAAATCGCTACTTTTGGAACGATGGCAGCTAAAATGGCTTTGCGTGACGTCGGTCGCGTCTTTGGCATTTCACAAAGTGAGGCCAATCGCTGGTCTAAAGCGATCCCTAATGAATTGAAGATCACGCTAACGGCAGCTTATGAAAAATCCAAGACCTTACGCGAATTAGTGGCGGCAACGCCTAAAAATGAGCTGATGTTCCAAATAGCAAAAACATTAGAAGGCTTGCCCCGTCATGTTTCGACGCATGCAGCTGGCGTGGTCATCTGCGATAAGGATCTATTTGATATCATACCGTTACAGGCGGGTTCTGAAGGTATTTTATTGACACAATTTACCATGACTCACGTGGAAGCCTTGGGACTATTAAAAATGGATTTTTTAGGTTTACGTAACCTGGCGATCATAGATGATAGCCTGAAAGGGATCCGTCAGTTGACTAAAACTTCTTTTACTCAAGCCGACATTCCTTTAAATGATCCAGCCACGCTCGCTCTTTTTCAAAAAGGGGAAACCTCAGGTGTATTTCAGTTTGAGTCAGCTGGGATCCGTAATGTCTTGCGTCGGCTGCATCCAGAAAATATTGATGATATCGCGGCCGTCAATGCTTTGTATCGGCCCGGTCCCATGCAAAATATCGATCATTTCATTCGACGCAAACACGGCCAAGAAAAAATCGATTATCCTGATGTCAGTTTGAAGCCGATTTTAGAAAATACGTATGGGATCATTGTCTATCAAGAACAAGTGATGCAAGTGGCTTCGCAAATGGCTGGTTTTACACTAGGGCAAGCGGATATTTTAAGACGAGCTGTCAGCAAAAAGAAAAAAGCCGATATCGATCAGCAAAGAGAAAACTTTGTGAATGGTTCGCTACAAAAGGGGCATTCTTTACAGACCGCTGAGCAAGTTTATGATTATATCGAACGTTTTGCTAACTATGGCTTTAATCGTTCCCATGCCTATGCCTATTCGTTTGTTGCTTTTCAAATGGGCTATCTAAAAGTCCATTATCCAGCACCTTTTTTTAAAGCTTTGCTGCAGTCTGTGCAACATAACCCCGGAAAAGTCAAGGAATATATGAATGAAGCAGAAAAAGGTGGGCTCAAGATCTTGTCTCCTGCTATCAACCATAGTGGCTATCGTTTTGGCTTAGCCTCGATGCAAGAGATACGTTTTGGCTTAGGCAGTATCAAAGGGATCCGACGTGATTTTGTTTATGCAATTTTAGAGGATCGCCGTGATAATGGGGCTTTTTCTTCCTTCAATGATTTTTTATATCGCATGAATCAAAAAGATAGTCGTTGGCTCAATGAAAGCTTGCTGGAACCCTTGATCATGATCGGTGCTTTTGACGAGATCGAGGCCAATCGTCGCCAGCTACAAACGCAATTGCAGGGCAAAGTACAAAATATCCTATACAGCGGTGGCAGCTTCGATCTCATGGAGATGATGGAGCTTAAAAAAGCAGAAGTAGTTGATTATAGCTTGAAAGAAAAATTGGCTTTGGAAGAAAAATATCTCGGCGTTTACCTATCTGGTCATCCGGTCCAATCCTTTCCTAAATTGCTAAAACAAAGAAAATTAACAGAAGTGGCCGAGCTTTTACCGAATCAAAAAGCGGAAGTATTGTTGTTTGTTACAGATATACGCGAGATCCGTACCAAAAAAGGTGAGCAAATGGCTTTTTTAGAAGGAAATGATCCAAGTGGCGATCTATCAGTCACGATCTTTCCTGAGCTTTATCGCCAAGTTCGTCAAATTGTGGCGCTTGATACAGTTCTTTTGATCGAAGGGAAAGTTGAAACGAGTAAATTCAATGGGGAGCTACAGTTACTTGCGCGTAGGATACGACTGGCATCAGAGGTGGAAAAGACGGTCGTTAGTCAGACTTGTTATTTACGTTTTTCTGAAGATAAGGACGAAAAAGAGTTATCGGATCAGTTGCGACAAGTAATACAAGCTTTTCCAGGCAAGGTGCCCGTCATTCTTTATTTTGCAAAAAATAAACAAAAAAAATTGATCAATGAAACGAACTGGGTGGCTCATACACCAGAAAGTCAAGCCGCTTTAGAAAATGTTTTCGGAAAAGAAAATGTAGTTTTCAAACAAATTACATGAAATTTTTCACAATCATTTTCTTTTTTGAAGTTTTTTTTAGATAATTCAAGACTTTTCCGTGATTTAATGGTAAACTGATTACGGTGGTCATTGAAATAAGCAATAGATAAAATTGCAAAAAAATATAGTTATTGAGGTGAAAAAAACAATGAAACGCATTGGGATTTTGACTAGTGGCGGCGACGCTCCTGGTATGAATGCTGCCATCCGCGCAGTGACGCGTAAAGCTATCTATTATGGCATGGAAGTCTATGGGATCAATTATGGTTTTGCTGGCTTAGTTGCTGGTGACATAAGACGCTTAGATGTGTCTGATGTCGGTGATAAGATCCAACGAGGCGGTACTTTTCTTTATTCAGCTCGCTATCCAGAATTTGCGACTGAAGAAGGACAATTGAAAGGAATCGAACAACTGAAGAAATTCGGTATCGAAGGTTTAGTGGTGATCGGTGGCGATGGCTCTTATCATGGGGCTTTAGCTCTGACCAAACATGGTTACCCAGCCATCGGACTTCCGGGTACGATCGATAATGATATTCCGGGGACCGAATTTACTATTGGTTTTGACACGGCGATCAATACAGTATTAGATGCTTTAGATCGTATTCGTGATACAGCCACTTCGCATGTGCGGACCTTTGTCATTGAAGTAATGGGTCGTAATGCCGGTGATATCGCTTTGTGGTCAGGAATGGCTGGTGGAGCAGATGAAATCATTATTCCCGAACACGAATTTGACATGAAAGAAGTTGCTGATCGGATTCGAGAAGGCCGCGAACGTGGCAAAAAGCATTGCTTGATCGTCCTTGCAGAAGGTGTGATGGGTGGCAATGAATTTGCTGAAAAGTTATCTGAATATGGTGATTTCCATACTAGGGTAACGATTTTGGGACACGTGGTCCGCGGTGGCTCGCCAAGTGCCCGTGATCGCGTATTGGCTAGCAAATTTGGTGGTTTTGCCGTTGATTTATTACGTGAAGGTAAAGGTGGTCTATGTGTCGGCATCATGGACAACAAATTGGTCGCAACTGACATTGTGGAAACTTTGGAACATGGGAAACATGTGGCTGATCTTTCCTTGTATGGCTTGAATAAAGAATTGTCCTTTTAATTTTTAGGTACTAAATATTTTAAATATATCAAATGAATAGGAGCGAATCATTCAATGAAAAAAACAAAGATCGTTAGTACATTAGGACCAGCTAGTAATACACTCGAAATCATTTCTCAACTGATCGAATCAGGGGCAAACGTCTTTCGTTTCAACTTCTCTCATGGAGATCATGAAGAACAAGCAGGCCGTATGAAGCTTGTTCATGAAGCAATCGAAAAAACTGGTAAAGATGTCGGCTTTCTTTTAGATACAAAAGGTGCTGAAATCCGGACAACTGAACAAGCAACTGAAAACGGCAAGATTGTTTTTGAAGCTGGCGATAAAGTTCGTATTTCCATGGACCCTGAATTTAATGGAAATCACGAAAAGATCGCTGTGACTTATCCAGGATTATTTGATGATGTTCATGTCGGTGGGCATGTTCTTTTCGACGATGGATTGATTGATATGTTGATCCTTGAAAAAGATGAAACAACACATGAATTAGTAACAGAAGTTCAAAATCCAGGTGTTTTAGGCTCCAAAAAAGGTGTCAATGCACCAGGCGTTTCGATCAGCTTACCAGGGATCACTGAAAAAGATGCGGACGATATTCGTTTTGGTTTGAAACAAGATATCAACTTCATCGCTGCAAGTTTTGTTCGTAAGGCACAAGACGTCTTAGAAATTCGTGAAATTTTAGAAGAAGAACATATGGAACATGTTCAAATCTTCTCTAAGATCGAATCTCAAGAAGGGATCGATAACATCGATGAAATTCTGAAAGTTTCTGATGGGATCATGGTCGCTCGTGGTGACATGGGTGTAGAAATCGCTCCTGAACTCGTACCAATGGTTCAAAAAGAAATCATCAAAAAATGTAATGCAGCTGGTAAAGCGGTCATTACTGCAACACAAATGCTTGAATCGATGCAAGAAAATCCTCGTCCAACTCGTGCTGAAGCTTCTGACGTTGCCAATGCCGTATTCGATGGGACTGACGCCACGATGTTATCTGGTGAATCAGCCAATGGTGACTATCCTATTCAAGCGGTAGCGACTATGGCTCGGATCGATATTGAAGCTGAAAAAGCCATGCTTAAAGCTGGTTCTTATCAAATCAATCAATTCGATAAAACTGATGTTACTGAAACGATCGGTCTTTCTGTGGCACGCGCTGCGAAAAACTTAGGCGTAAAATGTATCGTTGCTGCAACAGAATCAGGACACACCGCTAAAATGATCTCCAAATATCGTCCAGATGCTGATATCTTAGCAGTCACTTTTGATGAACGGACGAAACGTGGCTTGATGGTCAACTGGGGCGTTTATCCAACTGTCGCTGAAAAACCATCAACAACTGATGAAATGTTCGAATTAGCTTCTAAAAAAGCTGTTGAATTAGGCTTTGCTCAAGAAGGCGATTTGATTTTGATCACTGCTGGTGTACCAGTTGGTGAACGTGGTACGACCAACGTCATGAAGATCCAATTGATCGGTTCTAAATTGATCGATGCACAAGGTGTCGGTGGCAAATCAGTCGTTGCCAATGCAGTTGTTGCCTCAAACGCTGAAGAAGCTATCAGTAAAGCAAAAGATGGCATGGTATTAGTTGTTCCTTCAACAGATAAAGAATATATGCCAGCTATCGAAAAAGCATCAGCCTTAGTTGTTGAAGAAGGCGGCTTGACTTCACATGCAGCAGTTGTAGGTATTGCCAAAGACTTACCAGTCATCGTTGGTGCCAAAGATGCAACGACGATCATTCAAGATGGTGAATTGATTACAGTTGACCCTCGTCGTGGGATCGTTTATCGTGGTGAAACAACAGCTATCTAATTTTTGAAACTGCTCAAAAGAGACGGAATATCGTGTTTCGTCTCTTTTTTGTGTTAAAAAAAATCTTGAGATCCTGTAATTGTGCCACATTGTGTCTTCAACTGGGAGAAATAGCTGAGACCTCACCTAAGTAATGAAAAAATAACGTCAATTAGGAGTTGAATTGACGTCAAAACGAAAAAGTAAGGTCGGATGTCAAAATGAACAGCCGACTGAGTTAAAAATTCAGCTATCAATAGACTAATTATCCCAATGATTTCGTTTCTTTAGATTTTCGAATTTTTCTTTTTCATCCTTAAATAAAGGCAGTCGTTTTACCAAAATCTCCAAATAGTGCTACTCTTGAGATTTTTTTCTCATCTTCTCATTTTCTTTGCTTATAAAGTACGTGAAAAAGCGACGTTAGCTTTTTTTAAAAAAGACTTTTTTTCAACGCGAAACTTTTTTTCTCAGTTTAGAAAGTTTTTTAATAATAGTCTGTCAAGCTGTCAAGAAAATTTCATTGACAAAGCTGCAAGACGTCTGTATAATAGCTTTTGTTGCTTAGGAGTGATAAAAAATGAAATGGTCTTTGGCAGAATTGCGGAAATATCAAGAATCATCACTATCATTTGATATTACTTTAGATTTAGCGTCAGAATTAAAGGCTCGTGATCGACAAATCAAAGCTTGTGCGCCGATACAGGTCAAAGGTACTATTGAGGTTGAAGCAAATGATTACTTGCTGTATTATAAGTTACAAACAGTAGTCACGGTTCCTTCGAGTCGTTCGCTTACGCCTGTCGACTTAACACTTGATTTTGATGTTGACGAAATTTTCATGACCCCTGAGCAGTTCAAAAATCAAACGTCTGAATCAGATGAAGTCTTGATCGTCGAAAACCAAACTTTGGATCTGGATGATTCTGTGATAGACAATATTTTGCTCGCGATCCCTATGCAGGTCTTGACAGAAGAAGAAGAAAATTCTGATCAAATGCCGCAAGGAACTGATTGGCAAGTGATTTCCGAAGCAGATTACTTACGCCAAAAAGAAGAAAAAGAGCAATCAATTACTGATCCTCGTCTTGCTGACTTATCTCATTTTTTTGAGAGTGATCCCGAAAAAGAAGAGTGAGGGTAAGATTGGAATAAATAGCAGCTTTTTGTAGTTGCTCCCAATAACAAGGAGGTGTACTTAAATGGCAGTACCAGCTAGAAAAACTTCAAAAGCAAAGAAAGCAAAACGTCGTACGCACTACAAATTGACGTCGAGCGGCTTAAATGAATGTCCCAACTGTGGTGAAATGAAAAAGAGTCACCATGTCTGCGCCAACTGTGGCTATTATGATGGACAAGATACCGCTAAAGAAGCTTAGTTCATTTTTTTGAGAAAATGAATCTGTAAACCTTAGACCAAACCATGGTGGTCTAAGGTTTTTTTTAACTAGTAAGGAAGTAAATCTTTTTGTTGCCGTTCCAGTCAGTTTTATTAGTGCGAAAAAACGCTTGATTGGTAAGTTTATGGCAGGAATACTTCAAGAAGATGAAAGGCACCAGAAATCAAAAAGGGAGTGTCTATGATGGCGTGAAAGGTACCCGAAATTGAAAAGGGAGTGCCTATGACGGGGTGAAAGGTACCCGAAATTGAAAAGGGAGTGCCTATGATGGCGTGAAAGGCACCCGAAATTGAAAAGGGAGTGCCTATGATGGCGTGAAAGGCACCCGAAAATGAAAAACGAGTGCCTTTGATGGCCCTTGACCCATGAAAGATACCAAAGAAGCTTACGAGGGACGTATGATGATGATTAAGAAAACATTGCTACAAAAGAAGGAACTTAGCCTAATAAATGGGTGCTTTTTCTTTTTTAACGTAATTAGGCAGAAGTCGTCCATCCTCTATAGGTGGTAGATGTTTTCCGTTCGGTATGAGGGTTACCTATGGTAACTCGAAAACCGACATGTAAGTCTTATTTCCTTTTTATTTTGTTCTATGCTATAATCAGTCTATAAAAGAAATGGGCTGATATAATAATGGAATTAGATACTAATAATCATTCAGTTTTTCTTCTCTCTTATCAACTTGTTTTGGTAACTAAATATCGAAGACAAGTAATCGATGATGAAGTATCTGAATTTGCTAAGACAACTTTTGTACGTATTGCAGAATCTTATCATATAACTTTAGTTGAGTGGAATCATGAGAAAGACCATGTTCATATTCTATTCAAAGCACAACCCAAAACAGAACTGACAAAATTCATCAATGCTTATAAAAGTGCTAGTTCACGGTTGATAAAGCGTGATTATCCTAGAGTAAAACAATATCTTTGGAAAGAAATGTTTTGGTCTAAAAGCTTCTGTCTGCTGACAACTGGTGGCGCGTCTATCAATATCATCAAGGAATATATTCAAAGTCAAGAGAACAATCACAAATAGAGAAAGGGGTGAAACCTGTGGAACGATTAAAAGCTTATAAATTTAGAATCTACCCAACGGAAGAACAAGAAATTTTCTTTGC
>JBFLGC010000035.1:0-27261 GCA_041859945.1 Tetragenococcus sp. | reverse complement strand
GATCGTAATTTGCGAGATCACTTGCCGATTTTTCTTCATTTTTTCGCTCCATTCTCCAGATAATAAGTAACTTTCTTACCGTGCTTTTTCTTCGTGACGCGGCTTAAAACAAACTGCCGATCTTTTAAACGGCGGACCTTGCCCTTAACTGGTTTTGTCGACCCATCGATCGCCTTGGCATAATAACGACCCCCTCTGATCTCAGGGAAAGACACCCATCCATCCACCTGGCTTACAGCAACTGGTTGGCTAGTGACATCTGTTGCCCAGCGTTTTTTACGGACTAAGGTAAAAGTCACGCCTGCTTTGGGTTGACCATTTTCCAATAAGTAAAAACAAAAGTCATAACTGTGTTTGCCACTTTGATAATAGACGAACTTGCGATACATCCAATAGAAAATCATGGCAAAGAAAAGCGGGATCAGTAGTAAATACAAGCGAAAACGCCGTTCGACCGCTTTTTGGGTACTGGTCACTTCCTCCGCCATTTCCTCCACATAAGGCACCCGGTGTCCAGTGACTAATAAACGATGCGTATTGATGCCATAGGGAGTGCAGGTCAATAAGGTTACCAAGTCCCGCCCCGGTTGGATGACCACTTTGTCGATATCCGACGGTAAAACGGTCTGGATGTCATCGATCTCATAAGCCAATTTTTCCCCAGCGATGGTCAAATAAAAATCATCGCCGAGCCCCAACTTTTCCAAATCTGTAAAAAGTTTACGTTCCGTCAAGCCACTGTGGCCTGAGATCACTGAATGAGTGCTCTCACCACCGATTGGATAAGAGGTTCCTTGTAAAATCGTCGCACCTTTTTCCAAAAGAGCAGCATTGGTTTCATCAAATAAAGGTAAGCTGACCGAAATTTTGGGGATATAGATAGCACCCACGGTATGCTCTTCATAATAGGCTTTACCCGGATCTTTGGCATCATCGACCGCATTTTCAAACGGGTCTTCTACCAGTCCCATGCCAGGAATATTGGTCATATTCTTACTTTCAGCTAGCTCTTTATTTTTTTCAGCCATTTCTTGGTGCCTTCTTGCTTGTTCTTTTTCATTTGTTGCGGCCATCTCAGCCAAGTTTTTTTCCATCATCTTTTGGTCATAAAAGGAATTCACCGCATTAGCCACAAAGGGATAGCTGAAAATAATGGCACCGGTCGTAAATAAAATCGCCATTAGCAGTTTTAAAATCAAATTGATCCGTTCATTTTTTTGGCGCTGATCCATGCTTGCACCTCCTTCTCCCTATTTTAAAAGAAAGAAAAGGCAACTTCAAGAAATGAAGCTGCCTTTTGCTATTTTAAAACTATATCTTAGACTTCAGCTTGTGTTTTAGATTTTTTGAACCAAGCGTAAGCACCGATCATAAGAGCAGCACCGATGAGTAAGAAGGCATAGATCCCGTTACCACCTGTGGATGGAAGCAGACCTTTAGGCGTGTTAAGAACAGACTTTAGTTCTTGATTGCCATATTGACCGTGTTCAACAGTGAAATCGACATCTTCATCAAGTAACACATATTTATCACTTGAAGTCGCTTTTTCTTCTAATTGATAGTCACCATTTTTCAAACCAATTACTTTCAACTCACCTTTGTCGTCAGAAACGATTCTCGTTGCTTTTGCTTCATCAGTCGTCCATTCTTTAAAGACATATTCACCTTTAGTGTTTTTAGCATCTTCAAATATTGCAAAGTTAGAGCCTTGTTTTACGATAAATTCCGCACCAGATAAAGTTGCACCAGATTGTGAATCTTTTTTGACAAATTTATAACCACCTGTACCAAATTGTGTTGGAGGGGTAATTTTATCTTGAGGGTTATTACCAATTGTTACTTGGGCACTATTGTTTACTAAATCGTCAGGATTTACTTCAACAGTTAATTTCATTTTGTAAGTAGCAATCAATTGACTACCAGCTAATTTTCCTACATTCTCACTTTGTTTCAAAGTAACTGTAAATCCGCCAGTTGCAGAATCTTCAGCTAATTCATAGTCAGTTCCAGCTACTAAACCAGTTGCTGCAAAAGAATCTTTTACATAAGCAAGTCCAGCAGTTGGCGTATCAGTTACAGAGTAAGTTACGCCATCTTTCAGAATATCCACAGGAATATTTAAAGTTAATTTATATTCGATTTCATCGCCAGTTGTAAGGTTATGATATAAAACATTCCCATCAGCATCCTTAACTTCAGTGAACTTATCTAAATTGGCAACTTCTTTTTTATCCGTCTTGGTTTCGTTCTTTGGATAAACTTGAACGTTGGTGTTGATTGTATCTGAATACTTGCCATCTTTAAACGTATAGATAGGCATTGCTAAAACGATTGGAGCGGCTTTTGTCGTTACGGAAACATTGCCTGGCGTGCTTGTTTCAACAAACATATAGACTTTGTCTTTGTCGCCGTCTTTTAAAGCAAGTCCTTCAAAAGTTGTTTGACCATTGGCATCCGTTTTTTGTTCTGCTTTTGCTACAGTTGTGTAATCTGACGCATTATCAGCAATTTCTTTTGTTGCTTCGGCTTGTGTCTTACCATCTGCAATCAGCGCAAGATAAGCATCTGTTACATCATAGGCAGTAAAACCGGCACCTTCAAGTGGATCTCCACCAAAGTCCATTTCTTCCCCAGTATTTTGCATGGATCCTTGTGCTGGAGCTTCGCCATCTTTCCAGATTCGTTTGTTGATCGTTACATTTGTCGTTGTTGCGTCATCAGCACTTACTGTTTTCGCACCGAACACGCCGGTGAACAAAGGCAACACAAGTAGTGCTGCAAAAAGTGTTTTCCATAATTTCTTCATTTTCTAATTCCTCCTTGATTTTTTGTACAATATTTCAATAGACCTTAGTCTTTTGTACCTTTGATTAGTTGTTTTGCACGGAACGTTTCCGCCATAAAATGATCGCCGTACCGATCAAAAGGATTCCCAATATGCCTAAGAACGATTTTACTTCACCTGTTTGTGGCAAGCGTTTCTTCGGTTTACTTGGTTTTTTAGGTTTAGTTGGTGTCACTGGCTTTTCAACGATTGTCCCGACATTTTTAGGATAAAGGTGAACGGTAGCTAATTCTTTATCTGTATAGGTTTTACCGTCTGTGCTCATTTCATACACTGGTAAAGCCACTACTAAGGGTTCGGCCGCTTTTTCGACTTTTACCTTTTCAGGATCAGGCAATGCCGTTTCAACGATCAGGTAAACCGCATTTTTACCGCTACTGCTTTTAGGTAGTTGGGTAAATTTGATTGCGCCTTTTTCATCGGTCAGGCCTTGTCCTTTGATAATTTTTTGATAATCAGCAACATTTTCTTGAATCATTTGAATAGTTGTTGTTTCGTCAGAGCCTTTGACCAATTTATAGTAATCCTCTGTAATGTCATAAATCGTAAAGCCGACCCCTTCGATTGGATCTTTGATATCTTGATCGGCCGCTCCCGTATTTTGAATAGCTGCATCAGGTGCTTGGTCCCACAATTGTTTGTGGATCACAATATCGATCGTCCCATCATCCGCAAATGCTTGTTGCCCCGTAAAGATCCCTATCAGCAAAGTTGAAAGAAGTACGGTGATTTTGATGAACAATGATTTATTCTTCATCTTAATTCAACTCCTTTCGATTACGGTAGAAGTAGTAGATCGCAAGAGCACCCGCTGCTGTGACAAGAGCTAAGGCTACTATGATGAAAGTCTGTATACCTGATCCGCCGGTTGCTGGCAGTTGTCCTTTGGGTGTATTAGCAACCGTCAATTCGATGACGTTATTGTCCTCATCCTTTAGGTTTACTTTGATAGCATCTTTATCAAGATCCTTACCATTATAAGTCACGTCGCCGACAGTTCCGTCCGCATTTATAGTGACCTCGAAAGTTCCTTCTAAAAGGACAAACCCTTCTGGTGCTTTCGTTTCTTTGATAACGTAAGTTCCTGGACGAACACCGTAATGATTACCCGAAGCATCTAAAAACTGACCCGTTCCTTCATCATTGGTCTTCAGAGTAGCCAGAATCGTATTGGAATCCTCTTTTGTGGCTAAGCTGAATTCAGTATCTGCTAATGGTTTGTTGCTTTGCGAGTTCTTTTTAAGAATCGAAAAGTCAAACTCACGTAATTCATTGTATTTAACTAATACGATTTTCTTATCAGTCGTTATATAAAAACCATCTGTCGTTGGTTTTGAGTTAGCGATGATTTCTTTGCCATTTGCATCAAGTAGTTTCCCATTGCTATCGATTTGGAATTTAAAGACTGTATTGTCTTTCTTATAGCCTGTCGGTACCGTTGTTTCTTCCAAGCTATAGTAACCCGGCGTGAGATCGGCAAAAGATTTGGCATCATTTCCGATCAGATCATCGCCGACAACTTTACCATCATTGGTCCACTTATCGTCATATTGCTTCAACGTGAACTTAGCACCGTCTAATGTTTTACCACTATCTTTATTATATTTTTCAACCAATAAAGGACGTTTGATAAACTCATTTTCAATGGTGTACTTGATAGTGTTGTCTTTGATTTCAACATCCGTTGCAGCATTGTTGATGGTTACTTTACCTTCTGCACTAACATTGACTTTCCAACTAGTTGTAGTAGCCGTATGTCCAGCTGGTGGTGTAACTTCTGTCAATGTATACTCAGTATTTAATTGCAGCTTGTACTTATCATCAGACAACGTATAAGTTCCATCTCCGTTGTCCTTAAGTTCAACGCCTGCATTTGGCAGATTACCTCCACTTAGTTTAAAGACGGCTCCTTTAAGAGGTGTCTTTCCTTGATCAGAAACTTTAGTGATCTCTAAAGCAAGGGGCGTGTAGATTTTTTTGTTGGTCCAAATGGTTTTATCAGCATTACTTGAAGATTCATAGCCATTGACCGTTGCTTCTTCAAAGCTATAAGTAAAGTCTTTCCCTTTATTGTTGAATTGTGGCAACCAAAGCGATTCAGTAGCTCCTTGTGTTTCGGCTACTTTTTCAATATTGGTCTTTTCCCAGACATTAGTATCTGTAGCAACATCACTTTTAGAAAGACGGATAAAACCTTGCTTCCAAGAATTGCTCTCTGTGGTATCTTTTCGATTCAAGGTGAAATCTAGAGAATCGGGACGTTTACTTGTATCCTTATCGTATTCTTCCCAAATCTTTTTCAGATCGAGTTTCACACCCGGTGCTTTTGCGGAAGGAACGCCAAAGTCTACTTTATTATCCGGATTGTCTCCGTTTGGTGTCAAAGTTGTTTGACCATTCAGCGGATACCATTTTTCCGGCGTGAAATCTTTATCTTCTGTATTGATACGCACTTGATAATGGATCTGAATTTCTTGGTCTTTGCCTAAGTTCAGGCCAGTAGCGGTAACTTTCCCATTCGACTGGTTGACAGTCGGTAAATTCGTCACAGCATTATCACCCATACTGATGCTCTCCACAGTTGGAGTGCCTGCATAAATGAACTGATCACCCAAAGGATCATCGATTGATCCATTGACGATGGTATTGAAGGAGCTGACTACATTTTTAGCTTGTTCATTCAAATAATCAGAAACATCATCTGTTGTTTCAGCATCCTTGTATTTACCCGGTGAAGCGATAAGACTTGCTCTCTCGCGCACTTCTCGTTCATTTAAAAAGCTTCCATCGTTACTCAGCTGAATTCCCAGCGTGTGGATAGTTAAGCCCGCATCTTTGGCGATTTTAGCTGCTCCTAATGTGGCTGGCCAAGTGCTATCGATCGTTGTTCTATTCCCCCAAGAACCAACTGTATAACTACTACTGAGTTTAGATGTATTACCTGGTTCATCTCTCTTACTGTAGTCAAAATCCGTGGCATAGGTAGTCCCGTCAAGAGTAGTTGCTGCGGTTACTTTTCTTGAAAAGGTGGGAACCCCATCAGTCAACAGAATCATCATTTTGTTTTCAGTGGAGCTTCCCGCAAGCATCTGCTGACCTTGCTCGATCCCGATTTGAGTGTAAGTACCGCCTGAAAATGTCGGTTCCAAAGTATTATTGATTGCATTTACGTGGCTAGTATTCGAAACTTTGCCTATCGGTACAGTAAGATAACCGTTAGCCCCTGTTACATATCTCCCTGGACTAGAAAATCCGACTAAACCAACATTGACGTAATCACCAATTCCCGCATCTTTAATTGTTTGTAAAAAACTTTTTACGCCTTCTCGAGCGGCCTTAGCACGATCATTCCAGCCATTGTTTCGACTAGGTTCCATACTTCCTGACATATCCACCACCAGAACAATATCAACTGGTTTGATATCTTGTTGCTGGTTGCCTTTGACATTCAGATAAACATCATAGAGCCCTTGTTCGTCGCTTTCTCTGGCATACTTGCGAATAGCAAAGTCTGTTTGTTTTTCGCCGTACTGGATATAAGAATGCGTTGTGTCCGATGGATCGCCATTCCAACTTGTTACACCATCCCAAGTGGCAGAGTTGTGTTCCTTGTTACCTTGATGGTTGATCACATTTGTTTGCCCAGCTGGTTGCCAGCTATTAGTCGGATAAGTTCCTTTTGTGGCATCTGTCGTATATTCTGGCGCAATATTGCTGTAATTAGTGGAAGAAAATGCACTTATTCCACTAAAATATTCAAGATTGCTAGCTCCCACTGTTGCCCGCGAGGCATTTATCTCAGACGATGTTGCTTCACTGGCTTCTTCCGTTTGTGCAGTCGTTTCGGTCGCTTGGCTACTAGTGGTTTCTTCAGCTGTCGTCTGAGAAGTAGAACTTACTTCTGTCGTTTCTTGTGTAGCCACTGCAGGTAATTTCAACACATGCGGACCTTCTACCACACTAGTCAAAATATTCTTGTTAATAGTGACAGCTTGTGTTTCATCCGTTTTTGTTTCATCGGCTTGAATTTCAAGAGCTACCTTGGAGACATTTAGCGCCGTTGTAAATGAAAGAGAACCCTGCGATTGTTTCGAAAAATCTTTTTCCGCAAACCATTGTTCACCATTAGTAGCAAAACTGGCATCTTCATTAAAAGCTATTGCTTCTCCATCAGCCGTCACTTTAAATTTCAGCTCTTGGTCATTGCCATCACTTGCGACATCTTTTTCATACTGTAGTTTCCAATTTAAAGAATTTCCATCTGATGAAACAGAGGAACTGACTTTTAAACCTGATTGATCTACGATTTTATCCGGCTGCGTTTCTATAGCCTGTGCGATACTCGAATAAGCAGTCAAGATTTGCGGGATCAAGCCCATCAAAATAGCAACCATCAAGACCCAGGCCGATCTTTTCTTTTTCATCTATTTTCTCCTTTCCTAATTGATTTTTTTCGTCTGTCCATTCTTTTTGAGACGTAAACACAAATATCACGGCTCATCAAATGACCCTCTCCTTTCCAAAAAACGTGATGTCCATTTTTGCATAAAATGAATTTCACTTTTTGAGCTACTAACTCTCATATTAAATATAGGTCCTTTTAAATTAGAAATGTACTTCACTTTCCTTACTAACAGTTCGTCTAAATTTGACAACTGCTTTTAGTTACAAATTAATAAAGATGGGAAATCCCTTTATATATAAGGAATTTTCCATCTTTATTAATTGAGTAGAAATATTACTATTTCACAAATCCAATATCAGAAAGCTATTTTTAGAAGTGTCATAATAGATGTTTATTTTAAAAACATCTATTTTTTTCTGAAAATAAAATTTAAAAAAAGTCAAATGATAATACTCAAAGAAAGAAATTACAGTACAATCCTGTCGCAAAAGCTCTACAAATATCCTTTTTTGATAAACGATATTAATGAAGTTGTAAAATCAGCAAATAGTTGCCATTCACACTTCGATAACGATGAATTTCAAACTTTTTTACTTAAAAATACGTAACCCACTTTCAAACACCAAACGAACAAAGTACCTTAGAAAAGCCAAAAGCAGCCTCGTTTTAAAAGTTGCTTTTGGCTTTTTAAACAGATCCCTAAATTTCCGCTTGCTCTTTCGATTTCTTGAACCAGAAGTAAGCACCGACCATTAGCATCGCCCCGATGCCAATAAAAGCATAGATACCATTACCGCCGGTAGATGGTAGGAGTCCTTTCGGCGTGTTTGGTACATCGATCACAGCAGCAGTGGTGTAAGTTCCTGCTTTGACAACAAACGTGATCGTGCCATCCGGGATGGCTACGTATTGATCGGACGGTGCTTTGGTTTCATTCAAGGTATACGTACCGTCCTTCAAACCGATCACATTAACAGTCCCGTCAGCTAAAGAAGCTACTTTCGTTTTAGCCGTTTCACCGTCTACCCAACCGATCAAAGCATATTCGTTCTTGGCATTCAGTTCAAATTCGCCATACTTGCCAGCTGCATTCAAGACGATAAACTCAGCGCCAGCCAAGGTCTTGCCTGAATGTTTATCGATCTTGAGGATCTTTTTCCCGCCTGTTTCAAAATCTTCTTTTGGTTCGAAGCTTGGTTGTGTGGTATCTCCGATTTTGACAGTTGCAATGTTACCTTCAATGGTATCTGGCACTAAATCTTTGGTCAATTCCATTTGGTAATCAAGGATCAACGTTTTACCGGCCAAAGCTTTGACGTCGTCTTTACTTTCATCTAAAGCAAAGGTGAACCCACCGTCGGCATTTGATGTCAAGGTGTAGCTAGCTGTAGCTAAAGCTGGTGTCGTCGCGAAAGTATCCGCCACTAAAGTCAAACCCGCTGACGGCGTATCAGTCACGGAGTACTTGATGTCTGCAATATCGGCCGGGATATTTAACGTCACGCGGAAATTGACTTTTTGCCCGCGTTCCATATTATAAAGCGTCCCATCTGTCCCGATCATGGTAAAATCAGTCAGGTTTTGAACGGTTTTGGTATCTTCTGCCGTGATATTTTTCGGATAAAGATGGACCGCATCTAGCTCAGTTTCCGTGAACGTGTTCGTTTCGGTATCGAATTTAAAAACTGGAAAAGCTAATACTAGAGGCAGTGCTTTTTGGGTCACTGTCGTTGTAGCTGGCGTCGCTGTTTCAATGAAGAGATAAGCAGCATCTTTCCCACCACTTACTTTTTCAAGATCGAACAAAGCTAGTCCACCGTTTGCAGTCGTTACTGTTGCTTTAGCAGTAAAAGCAGCTGGATCAGCTTGATAAGCTGCAATCACAGCTTGTTGGGCAGAGGCTTGATCACTATTTGCTAAAGCTGCCTGATAGTTTGTGGTCACATCATAAGCGGTAAATTCAGCACCATCTAAGGGCGTACCAGCAAAATCCGGCATTACATCTCCCGTATTTTGCCGTGGATAGTCGTCTGGAAAAGCATCTTTAAAGACCATTTTGTGCAAGGTAACGGGTACAGTCGCAGGTGTCGTCGCGTCTACTGGCTTAGCAAAAATTAATCCTATAAAAATCGGTAAAATCAGTAAAGTTGCAAAGATCGATTTCCATAATTTTTTCATGGTGTTTTCCTCCTTAATTTTTTCGTACATTGCGTCTTCTCCATAAGACAAGCGCCGTACCGACCAATAAAATCCCTAATGACCCTAACAGCGTTTTACTTTCACCTGTCTGCGGCAGTCGTACTTTCGTCGTTCTCTTTGGCTTCGTTGGCGTATCTGGTTTGACTGGATCTGGGAGTTCACTGACATTTTTAGGGTAGATCTGAATCTCGTAATTGATTTGCGTCATATCGATTTGACCTTTATCGTCCAATCGATAAATCGGCATCGCGATCACCATATTGGCCGCTTTGGTCTTGATACGATCTGGTCTTGTAGTTTCTATTAATAAATACGTTTTGTGTGTACCATTGGTATCTTTTAGCGCTAGTTCTGTAAAAGTCGTCTGTCCCTTACTATCGGTCTTTTGGGCCTTTAAGAACATCGATCGATAGTTTTCTGGGTTTTCGGCGATGATTTTAGTGGCTACTTCTTGTGTATTTTTTTCTTCATTAATCAATCGATCGTAAGCGGCGGTCACATCATAAAGCGTGAATTCAACATCGGCTAAAGCTTGACCACCAAAGTCCATCACTTCGCCTGTATTTTCAATCGACCCAGCTGTAGGCGCTTTGCCTTCTTGCCAAACACGTTTGTTGACGGTGATCGATACGGTATCAGTATCCGTCTCAACGGCATAAGCGGCGCCCCCTTTGGCGAAGGTCAATAATCCTAAAGCAATCAGGAAAAGAATTTTTCGTTGTCTCATCTCAACTCAACTCCTTTCGATTGCGGTAGAAGTAAAAGCCGCCGATCAAGCTGACTGTGCCGAGGAAGATCAGAGCTGCGATCATGAAAGGCCGGGTACCGGAGCCACCGGTGCTTGGTAACATCCCTTTTTGCTGGTTAGCAACATCGAGTGTGATCACATTGCCGTCAGTCCTGATCACATCACTTTGCTTTTCCCCATCGATAGTCACTTGGCCGTCTTGACCAATGAGGATCGTAATCGGCGCTTGCAAACCGACATAACCATCTGGGGTCACCGTTTCAGTCAAGGTATACTCACCTGGTTTCAAGCCGGTAAAGGTGAAGATGTTTGCTACACCTGTCAATTCTTGCATATACGAGTTATCTTTGCTGACAAGCTTGAACTTAGCACCTTCTAAGGCTTTGCCGTGATTATCTTTTTTAGTGACGATCAGTTTGAAATCTTTTAATTTGTTGACGATTTGATTTTTGGTCAAACCACTGACGGTCAGAGCTTTATTGTTATCTGTCACCGTGATCGTGACTGGTGCACTCGTTTCATAACCCAGTGGCGTCGTGGTTTCCTTCAAAATGTAGCTACCGATCGGGATCTGCGTGGAAAAGGTCACTTTTCCATTCGTATCTGCTAAGACCTCATTTACGATCACCGTCGTCCCGTCAGACTTATACAAGGTAAAGCCGGCATCGGTCAAAGCTGTCTTTTCGTCGTTACCCACTTTCGTGAATTCGAGCTTCGTTTTTAGTAGTTCGTTGGTCACTTTTAACGTTTTATCGGTCGAATCGATGCTCACTGACTCAGGCGTGTAGATCGGATCGTTATAGCCTGTCACGCGTGCCTCAATGATGCGATAGCTGATTTTATTATGCGCACTATCATAAGCCGATAAGCCCGTGAAACTTCCTTTCAAGCCATTGCCAGTTGCTGCTTTATCGATCGTGATCGTTTTGCCGGTTACATTGGTCCAATCATCACTACCCGCTTTTGCTTGCAACTGCAGTGTGATATTTTGCCTAGTCCCCCAAGCATTGGCATCATCCGTCCAGATTTTTTCTACGTTAAGATCAAAGGTTTGTGGTGGTACTTTGACCGACGGAATGGCAAAACCGAATGGATCCGTATAGTGTGTATCGGCAAGATAAGTCGGACCATTGGCTGGATAAAACGTGCCATCTTGGTACTCTTCTTTAAGTGTTACCGTGTAAGTTAACCGCAAGCCATTTTTTTGATTGACCGCACCAGATAATGTCAAATCCGATAAATTGACTTTATTGCCACTAGTATCCACAGTAGTAGCTGTCACATAAGCTGGTTGCGTACCAGTTGTGACCGATAACGTTTTGCTATTCGTATTTAAGGTCAGTGCTTGTTTAGTGACGGAAGTGGTATCAAGCGTGACGTAGCTACTCATCGGGTCAAAAACATTGGCTTCACGAATCAAAGCACTCGTATCTAAGATCCTTTGTTTGATAGCTGTCATGACATTATTTAAATCAGTTGAACTAGTAGCTGAATACTGTCCAGCTGGTCCTAGAGCTGTTAAAATATCGTCTACATTGGATACGTTAAATCCAATAGCATATCGCGTGATTTCTGGATTTTGGCTCGTGCGAGTATTACCATGCTTGATGGTTTGACTCCTAGTCGTACTGCTGGTATCAGAACCGTTCCCACCAAAGTAGGTGGAACTAGACGTTGAGAATTTTTCAACACGACCACTTTCTAGACTTTCTCTCGTCAATTGACGAATTCGATTAGCTCCAGTGATATAGGTGTCTGTCGGATAATAGGTCGGCAATCCGTCTGTCAAAATGATTAAGATTTTTTCGGCATCAGTTCGGCCATTGTAGGCGGTATTTGTCAAAAGTTCTAAGCCAGCATCTAAACCTAAGAAAGTTGGCGTCCCACCAGTAGGCGTTCCTGAAAGTAAGGCATGACCTGTGAACGCACTAGCGCTAGTGGTAAACCCAGTATAATTTCCTTGCGTCCCACCAAAGTTACCGATACTTCCATAAGGCGTCCCGCCATTTGCATTCGAACCAAAAGCAGCGATCCCTAACTGAATGGCGCCATCCGCATTGTCAGTTAATAAGCCCGTCGCAAATGTATTTAGGGCACTCTTTAAATTTGTCCAACGAGTTCCAGCCATACTGCCTGATTTATCAGCAACAAATACCACATCGACATTCCGTCGTTTTTGCAACATGCCACCGATCATATCCAATTGAATCTTGAATTTAGTTGGATCATCCGTAGGCATCACGATTTTTTTCAAATAAATTTCTTGATTATTGCCTACATCATAGGCATGGTAACCGTTAGCAAAGTCCAATGTTCCACTTAAAATATTTTTTATGGCTACATTGCTTTGGGTATCACCGATCTTGCCATAGTTATAGTTTTTGATCATTTCACTTGAACTCGTAGCAGTGTAATTATTCGTTCCATATGTCGGATACTGTCCACCATCTGGCGTGTAATCAAAAGGATCTACATAAGCACTTACTGCAAAAGTCGAAATAGCAGAAGAACGATAATAATTTTGTGGTCCGACGATTTCTTCTACCTCACTTGATTTCAACGTTTCAGCTGTCTTTGAACTTTCGGTCGTATCTGAAGTTTGCGTCTCACTTGGCGGTGTTTCTGTTTCACCTGTTGTTGTGTCCGTGGTACTTTCCATTGGTGGCTGACTTTCTGTTATCTGGGTCATTTCCGTTGTTGCCGTCTGCGTAATTTTCGGTATTGCCAACGTGTGTGGTCCTTGAAGCTCAGAAGATAAACTGTTTTTACTCACTGATACTAAATCTGTCTCATCGATCGACTTGATGTCAGTTTGAATCTCAAGCGTGACTTCTGAAACAGCCTGGGCTGTTATAACGATAAGCGTCCCTTGTGATTGGGTCGAAAAAGCCGTTTCTGTAAACCAGCGCTCTGTGTCATAAGCAAAATCCGTCTTTTCTTGAAAATTTACTTCTTGCCCGTCCACTTTTAGTTTGAACTTCAACGCCTGCATTTCATTTTCTACGTCTGATTCTTTGTCATAAGCGATCATCCATTGAAAATTTTCACCGTTCGGAGTCACTTGGGCGGTCACTTTTAAACCCGATCGATCCAAAATTTTATCCGGTAGTTCATCTACTGCTTGAGCAATACTCGAATGCGCTAATAAAATTTGCGGGAGTAAGCCGATAAAAACCGTAAACAACAGAACCCATGAAACTTTTCTCTTTCTCATCTTCCTCCTCCTTTCTTCAAAAAACCGAACCGACCTCATTTGCCTGTCCCATCTTGTGACTACTTTCCTAAAAATAAAACTCATTGATTTTTAATAATAACTGCTCGTATTTTCCTAAAATAGACACTATTATTGGGACATCTCTACTAAACTAACTATAGCTTCTTCCAAGTTGTGAAGAAATATCACCTTTGTTAAGAACAGTTCGAAGGTTTTTACCTTTTCACTTAGAAAATACCAACATTCTTCTCATTGAATCATTGATATATCAAGACTATTCATTCATGAGCGAGTAATTTGCCATTTTCTAAAAATTCTTTTACTATTAACAGAAATCAGCTATCTGACACCTATTTTTGTAGCTTTATTTCTCTTAATAAATCACTTTTAATGTTTGATTATTGGCTACAAAGAAGAAACTTTATTGTACAAAAATGAGAAATCGTTCATAATTTTATTTTTCTAATTTGTGTACTAAACATCGACGGACAAATCGCTCTGTTATATAATAGAAGTAGTTTAGAAAGAGTAAGTTTTGGCTAGCTAAAGACCATTTTTCAAGCAAGGGGGGCATACTATGTTTATACCTAAAAAAGATCGTTTTTTGCGTAGAGACATCATTGATTTATTGGAAGAAGAAACCGACTATGTGACTTTAGCTGAAATCAAGGAGCGCCTTGGTTACCCAACTTTTCATGCGGTCAAGGATGCTTGTCACTTGCTACAAGAAGAAATCGCCATGCTCTATGATCCCTATCATTTAGAAATGATCATTAGTGTGCGCGGTGGGGTGCGTTTAAATCGTTATGATACCAATTTACAGAAATTGACGGAAAATTATAATCAATCCTCGATCCCGCATCATCTCCTACTAGAAATACTGGACCGGCGAACAATTTCGGTAGAAGATTATTGCGAAAAAAATTTCATCTCTAAATCAACGTTGATACGACATGTCCGGATCACGAATTCACTGCTCAGGACATTTGGATCAACGCATAAAAAAATCACTGTTTCCAGCGAGATCAAGATCCGTGGCTCTGAATCAACTTTACGGACACTATATTATTTTATGCTTGCAGCCAGTTTTGATTCTTTAGCTGATTTTGATGGTTGGGATGAAGCTCTCCATTTGACCAAAATGATTTTTGCTTATTTGGATCTGACTTCATTAGACATCCAGGTGCAGCACCTCGCCTTTTGGACCTTTGTTTGCCAAAAAGCTGTCGGTCATGACTTTCGCTTGCTACCAAGAGACCCTTTTAGGGCAGATAAATCTTTTTATAAATTCGCCCCCAAGCCCAAGTTCTTGATCAATTGGCAAGACGACGATTGGTTCTTATATCTCCTATTTTTCTACGCGCTTACCTATATGCCCATGGGAGAGGCCATCACACTTACTGATGACACCTTATTTGCGGCCACGATCGATCATTGGTTCCAGACCTTTAAAGTTTTCTATTTTGAAGTCGATCAAGAGCAAAAAAAGCGTCTAATCCCGACTTTACAACGTCAATTACAATATTGTTGCATGACGCAACTTAGCAACAATATTTCTGATTTGATCGAAATGCCCAGTGAAAAAATGATTGCCGACAGTTACCCAATCTATCATCAAAATTTTCAGGACTTTTGGCAGCTATTTATTGAAGGCGCGCCGCTTAAAAAAGCAGTCACCGGCTTTAAAACGCTCGCCTTTTGTGACTGTATTTCTTTGACTGGCTTAAGTTACTTTATGCCAACAATTGTTATTTTTATTATCACCGAAGCAACAGTCCTTCAAAACCAGTTGATACAAGAAACGATCCGATCTTATTGCACAAATTACAAAGTTGAATTCACTTCGAACTATAAACAAGCCGATCTGCTCGTTTCTTCCGTAACTTTTATCGATCCAATCGCGCCTCATCAAAAATTGCTCATGATCCGGACTTCCCTGCCCAAAAATGACTTGCGGATCATTTACAAAGAAGTCCAAATTATCGCCAAAAAGAAAAGTAATGCTTGATACGACAAGATCGAGTAGAGGGAAAAGTTAATAACTTTTCGCCCCTCTCACACCACCACACGTACGGTTCCGTATGTGGCGGTTCAATAGTTCGCGTGTACAAACTGATATCTTAAAGCTATGTCCATATAGCCTCGGGATATCAGTTCTTTGTCTGTAAGCGAATAGTGCAACACTTGGCTCTTGGAGATTTTCCAATAGCTTTTTCTCGTGTAGGACCATTCATAAGCTTTCTGCTTATCGATTCCTAGTGCCATCAGATTCTTTCTTTTGGTCAACGGTTTCTTCCATTGTTTCCAAATATATTGTCTGATTCTTCGTTTTAACCATCCATTAAGCTGACTCATAAAACTTTTCATTTCACTGATACCATAGTAGTTTATCCAACCATTCATCAGTTGCTTGATTTCCTTGAATAGCACTTGAATGCTTCTACCCCGGTTTCGTTTCGTGATTTTCTTTAGTTTCTTTTTCACCCTTGCCTTTGATTTGGCATGTGGGCGTATTTTGACACCATTTCTGGTATTGAGCAAACAGAACCCTAGAAACTTGAGTTTCAAAGGACTACCTACTTCAGTTTTCTCACGATTAACTGTCAATTTGAGTTGACCTTCAAGATATTTGATGGAGTTATCCATTACTCGTTGCCCTGCTCGTTTGCTTCTGACATAAATATTGCAATCATCCGCATATCTGACAAATTTATGTCCTCTGGATTCGAGAAGTTGGTCAAACTCATTCAAATAGACATTACTCAGTAATGGCGACAAGTTTCCCCCTTGAGGGGTTCCTTCCTCCGTCACTTTGACGAGACCGTCTTCCATTATGCCGCTCTTGAGATATTGGCGTATAAGGTTTAGAACTCGTTTGTCCTTGACTTTCTTCTCGATATAGAACATTAGCTTATCGTGGTTGACTGTGTCAAAATAGGCTTTCATATCAATATCCACTACATATTTATATCCTTGTTCATAATACGTTTTGGCACGCATGATAGCCATTTGTGCACTCCGTTTAGGCCGAAATCCGAAGCTATTATCCGAAAATACGGTCTCAAAGATAGGCTGTAGCACTTGATTGATTGCTTGTTGAATCATACGGTCTAAGACCGTTGGTATACCTAACTTACGTTTGCCTCCGTCTGGTTTAGGTATTTCTACCCGTTTGACTGGGGCTGGTTTATAAGTTCCATCGTGCAGTTGGGTCACTAGAATTTCTCGATTTTCCTTCAAGTAAGGAAGCAGCTCTTCACACGTCATACCGTCGATTCCCGCTGCTCCTTTATTTCTGACGACTTGAAGGTACGCTTGATTGAGATTGTTCCCAGACAGGATTCTCTCAAACAGAGATTTACATCCGTCTTGATTTGTTTGTTCACCATAGGAAGTGCTACGCACTCCGCCATTCTTTTCATGTTCCACATTATCTTCCTGACGCCAGCCAGCTTGTTCTGTTTTCTGCGATTGTCGCACTTCTTACACCTCCTAAACTTCAAGTTAACTATTGTTCGGTCCTTCGTAACCTGTCAGTTGGCTACTACTATGACCTCTGCTGACTTCTTATGATTCATTCCAGTGTCACCACCAGAATTGCATTTGGTCGCTAACTCTGTAGCTTCCATCATGCCCTCATAAGACCTCCCCTGGTAAGAATAATCGCTTTCCTCCCATGTAACCGCTGGATTTACTGTAGAGATTTCGGGCAGTATCGGACTTTATCTTGTTTGGCAGACTTATCCGATCTCATTCAGCCTTATATCCAATTTCGTGTTCGTCAGTTCAGGAGTTTGCGTCCGGCTTCCTTCAGCCACAACCTCACGGTTGCCACCTTGCCTTTCGCTAACAGTTCCTACTGCCAAGCCTGTAGCGGACTTTCACCGCCAAGTGATTACCCATGCAGGGCGCACCAAAAAGAAAGCGAGCCTTAGCCGCTCGCTTTTTTACTATATATCATGAGTGTACACTACTTTTTAATTGGTGGTCATTCCCCCTTACAAAGATCATACTTTCCATTTCTCAGTGCTTCATTTCATACGTCCTTTCTTTTTGATTCTTAGATCACTTCAGCACTTCATATGCACTTTCTTTTTGATTCTTGGATCACTTCAGCGCTTCATATGAACTTTCTTTTTGATTATTGGATCGCTTCAGCGCTTCATACGCACTTTCTTTTCAATACTTGGATCACTTCAGCGCTTCATATGAACTTTCTTTTCAATACTTAGATCACTTCAGAACCTTAATCCTTAGATAGTTCGACGTTACTTTCTAAACCCGCGATCAAATTGTAGTCACGACCTTTAATAAGCAGTTCGAGAATGATTTACTTTTTTAATAGATTTTCATTTTGAGGCCGAAATTTCCAGAAAAGTTTCAGAAAGCATTTTAATAGTGAATTTTTTTCTTTTTAGTTATAATACCAATGGAGTTGTTTCACTCCTTATTATTACGTTTTCGACAAAGGAGGAAAACCTTTTTCTACTTCATATTATTTGATAATTAAGAACTTTAGGATTATTGATACTAGTAGAAAAAATGGTTCATAAAATCAGATGTTTCTTATCTATAAAACACAACAATATAATTCTTTAAAGCAAGATATTTTACAACTATTGGACAATCAAGAGGACTATTTGCCGATGCAACAAATTGTGGATACGTTAAAATATCCAGCGCTAAATTCAGTCAAAATTACTTGTAGTCAACTTCGCGAAGAAATCAGTCAACTTTACACGCCAGAGCAAATGGAATTAGTGATCAGTGTTCGTGGTGGGGTCAAACTTTATCGCAATGGCGTCAATTTCCAACTATTGATGGATCACGATAGTCAAAAAGGAATCACGCCACAGATCATGTCCTTGATATTACTCGAAAGATCACTGAATACTGAGGAGATGTGTAGTCGCCTTTTTATTTCCAAATCTACCTTACGTCGGAAAATTAAAAATATCAGTGCGGTGGTCGATCCTCAGTGGAATCTACACGTCTCACTTTCAGACAAGGTCAATTTATGTGGGGACGAAAGCACTATTCGGGCACTCTATTTGATCTATTTAATGACCAATTGTGAAAACGTGAAGGATATTCCCGGAATCAAAGAGCCCCAAAAATTAAGCGCTCTAGGGAAGAAGATCTTGGATTACTTGCATGTCAATCTATTAGAAAATCAGATGCAAGCATTTTTGATTTGGTTATTCGTGATCGAAAAGGCTCATTTGTTGAACAAAAAATTAAGCCCCGAAGACAAAATTTACGCTTTTCTTGATGATTATCATTACCTACCCAAACCTGATTTTTTAGGTTGGTGTGAAGCTGACTGGGAAAATTTTTTGTTGATCATCCATCTT
The DNA here is from genome assembly GCA_041859945.1 of Tetragenococcus sp. Lineage (GTDB taxonomy): Bacteria > Bacillota > Bacilli > Lactobacillales > Enterococcaceae > Tetragenococcus. The sequence continues at coordinate 8,496 of JBFLGC010000035.1, read as the reverse complement.
TTTGGCTATGAATTTTTAGATGATGCCATCGAACTTAAAAAGCCCGACACCCTTTTTAAAGAAGAAGTACAGGCGTGGATTCACACTTGCCGACACTATTTTCATCCGATTTTACCTGAACAACAAAAAAAGATTGAAAAACAGCTACATAATCAGCTACGTTTTCATCATTTTTTGCCTTTAAACGACATTATCTTTAACCTTTTACAAATTACTGACTTACAAAATTTACAGGAAAGCTTTCCGCATTATTTAGCAAGATTCTCAGCTTTCCAAAAAAAATTGACATCCAACTGCGCGATTTTTGGGCAATGGGGCTATTTAAAAACGTGCTCGTTTTTTGCTTGTCTGAACGTAGCACCACTTAATACTTTCACGCCGCTGATCAAACTCTTTCTTTATTCTGATTTGCCTTATTCTTCACAAATCGTTATAAAAGAGCAGCTCAATGCTTACTTGACTGGGATCAGTTGCACATTTATAGAGCAAATTCGAGACGCAGATCTGATCTTAAGCACCACTTCGCTGTCAAAAAATTTCTGTAGTGACCAAGAAGTGATCCAAATCAATCCCAATATCACAAAAAATGATTTAAAGACCATTCGTTCACGTTTTGCTACGATCGCTTTGAAAAAAGACCCTTTTTTCGAATAATTAACTCCTATTTTTGAGAGCTTTTAACAGTCTCTCCTTCATGGCTTTTGAGCAAAAAATTGGCTAAATCACTGCCTTTTGGTATACTTAAGATATAAAAGCTTTCCTGTACTTCTTATTGGTTCATTTATATTTTTTGTTCATTAAGTGCTTGATTTAAAATCGTACGATCAGAATTTGAGAAAGGACTGTGATTTGAGATGTTTATACCTGAAAAGAGCAGTGTGTTGCAACGCGACATTCTAAATTTACTTGATGAAGAACAAGACTTCATTAGTATGAAAGAAATTACCGAACGATTAAAGTATCCCTACTTTCACTCAGTCAAAGATACTTGTCATATTCTGCAAGAGGAAATTAATAAACTATATTTGCCGACTGAGCTTGAACTAGTCATCAGCGTCCGTGGCGGAGTACGATTGAGACGGGAAAATGCGAATTTACAAAAATTGATGTACCATCTCAACAATCAAGTGATTTCCCATCATTTAACGCTGCGAGTGTTTGAAGAAAGAGAGCTCCGGGTAGAAGATTATTGCAAAGAAAACTTCATCTCTAAATCCACCCTTTTCCGTCATGTGAAAAAAGCCAACGAAATGTTGCACAGCTATTATTCCTCTGATTTGAAAATCACGTTCTCGGATTTTATAAAAATCGTTGGCCCAGAATCTCGTTTGCGAATCGTTTTTTATTTCATCTTAAAATCAAGCGTCACTTCCATAAAAGACATTGAAAATAGTGAACGCTATATCGCTTTGAGTAGACAGATTTTGGAATACTTACATATTTCAGTCATCGAGACGCAAGTTCGCCATATTGCAATTTGGGTCTATGTTTGCCAAGTGGCTATCGATAAAAAACACCCTGTCCAAAAAAAGGAGACCTTGCTAGAAAATGCACCTGCTTTTGAGTTTGTCGAAAAGCCTGATTTTCTTGATAGTTGGCATGAATCCGACTGGTACTTATTCTTGCTTTTTTTATATGGTCAAGAATATTTACCAATGGAACATGGCGTGCAACTAAAAGAGCCCCGTCTCTTCAAAGATAAGATCACTCGTTGGTTTGAGACCTTTAATAACTATTTTTTTAATGTGACAGATACGCACAAGCAGCAGTTGACGCCTATCTTGCAACGGCAATTACAATACCTTCAGATGACTTTTTTCAGTGAGCATTTATGGAATTTGATCGAGGCTCCTAAGTCAAAAATCATTCAAGAAAACTACCCACTTTTTTACCAACATTTTGAGGATTTTTGGCGTGATTATTCTCAAGATCAAGGCCCTATCGCTTCTTTTAAACAGCCTTGCTTTTACGATTGTGTGAAACTTGCCGGTTTAAATTATTTTATGCCCACCGTCAAAATATTCATACTGACCGAAACTACTATGACCATTGATGATTTCATCAAAGAGAAAATCACCGTCAATTGTTCGCGATTTAAAATAAAATTCGTCGATAACTACCAGTTAGCTGATTTGATCGTGACGTCGGTTCCATTTTGTGACAAACTTTCAGAGTCACAAGAAGTCCTTACCATCCGTACTTCCTTATCTAATAGTGACTTAAATATGATTTATCAGGCAGCCCAGAAATGGACCATCAGAAAAAATGAATTACAGCCGATCACTGACTAACTTTCTGGATAAGAAAAAGACCACTTTCTTCGAGTGGTCTTTTCATTTCATGGGTGTTGCAATTTAAAATTATACAAAGCACCGATCAAATTTGAGTCATTATAAAAGGCGCACGGAGCGATTTCTACTTTGGGAAAGTCGATCGGTATCTTGTCATAAAGGGCTTGTAATTGGGTGCTGATTTTTTCGATCACGACTGGCTGCTTGGAAATGCCACCGCCAATGCAGACTCTTTCAGGATCCAAGAAACATTGGATGTTGAAAATTTGCGTGGCGATATTTTTCGCTAAAGTATCTAAAGCTAGGTCACAATCCGCATCACCGGACTCATACCATTCAAAGATCTTCCGCCCATCCAATGTGGTCGGATCCGTTTGTTTGAGTTGTGCCACCTGATAAATCAAGGCGGTAGTACTGCCTTTGAGTGCAAAAAAACGTTCGAAACCTTCTTTTTCCGGATCTGTGATCATAAAGGAAACTTCGCCAGCAAAAAAGTGTTTACCTTTGAGGATTTGGCGATCATGAATAAAGGCGCCACCGACACCCGTGCCCAGTATCAAAACTGCCGCATCTTGGACGTCTTGTAGATTTCCTTGCCAAAGTTCCGCCAAAGCCGCACACTTGCCATCATTTTCCACTGCGATCGGTATAGAGATTCGTTCGCTTAGTTTCTCGATGATATTGATGTTGGCATTATACAACAACGCACCCGGCGTATTGATTTGGCCCGTTTTTGAATCAAGATTGCCCGGCATGCTAAGCGCGATCCCGCTCACTTGGTCGGCATATTTTTGATAGACCGATTCGATTGCATCCAAGAAGGCTTCCAAGCCATCTAGCGGTGTTTTCATTTCCGCCTTCTCAAAGATTTTTGCCGCTTCATCCATCAAAGCATATTTAATAGCTGTCCCACCAATGTCAAAAACTAAAAATCGCTTCACTTGCACTCGCTCCCTTTTATTGATCACAATGATCTAATTTAAATTTTTCCCTATCAATGACGCAATCTTCGGCCTAAAGATAATGGCCTGTTTAAACGATATCGATAGGTCCCAGTCTTTGAACAAGGTCCCTTACCTTGCTTCAGCAAAGTTCATCAACTTTTTCACATAAGCCAAACTTTCGCCTCGCAAGCCAATGATCAGCGCTTAAACAGTTCGATTCATCGCACATCATTTTCTCCTATCATACTACAAAAACAAATAAATGAGCAACGCATCCTTTCATGCATCTATTGCACCAGATGATGGCGCTTGATAAAGTTGATACACCAAGCATTGAACGTGGCCCAAATTATATATTCCTTAATAATTCAAAAAAAAGAAGCTGCCGCAACAGCTTCCCTTAAGATATTTTATGAATTGGTCGTCCAACCACCATCGACAACGAGTTCTTCGCCAGTCACAAATTTAGATTCGTCGGAGGCCAGATAAAGATAGGCATAACCGATATCTTCGGCGTCAGCTACATAAGGTGGCAAAGCTGCCTTTCCTTCGTAGACTTTACCCATTTCTTCTTTGGTGGCAATGCCGGCATCTTCAGCCATACCCGTAAAGGTCGAGCCAGGATGGACAGAGTTGACGCGAATGAAATCTTTCCCAAATTCTTGGGCGGCAAATTTCGTTAAGGAACGAACAGCACCTTTAGCTGCGCTATAAGCGGCACTAAATCCGGTTGCCGTCCCACCGACTAAAGCCCCGATCGATGAGGTATTGATGATCGAGCCACCACCATTTTTTTGCATGTTCGGAATCACGGCTTTCATGCCTAACCAGACGCTCGTGCTATCGATATCCATGACTTTGTTCCAAGTTTCCATATCGGTGTCAAGGATCCCTTTGGCAATGTGGATCCCCGCATTATTGACTAAAATGTCAACTTTTCCATATAATTCGATAGTCTTGTTGACAACTTCTTCCCACTGTTTAGGGTTGGTGACATCCAATTTCATGGCGGTCACTTCGCCACCGTCTGCTTTGATCTTGGCCTCTGCTTTGGCCATATGTTCTTCTAAAACATCGGTCAATACGACTTTAGCCCCTTCTCTAGCAAAAATTTCTGCTCCGGCTAAGCCCATGCCTCTAGCCGCCCCAGTAATGATAGCTACTTTTCCGTCTAAACGTCCCATATTCTCTTGCTCCTCTCAGATAAATAGATATTTTGATTCTCCCTAAAAATACCAGAATACGGGAAGCTTTTCAACAGATTTGAATGCGATTTAAAATGGCAAATTTTTTAAATCAGCTGATTTTGAATAGCTAGCTTTTTCTAGTCCTATTTTTTAAACATTCTCATTCTATGCAAAATTTTTGGCAAATCGACCGTTCTCTCCTATTTAAAATTTACCGATTTGGTATTTGTTTGTTATAATGAAAAAGTAGATGTCTTTTGTTTAGATCAGAAAGGAAAGACGGCTCATGTTCTTAATTTATAAATCACAACAAAATCGTTCCCTAAAACGCGACATCCTTGAATTATTAGACGATCAGGATGACTTTTTGCCGATGCAAACGATCGTCGACAAACTTCAATATCCCACTTTAAATGCGGTCAAGTCGGTCTGTAAAGACTTACATGAAGAAATCGCAACTCTCTATGCACCAGAGGAAATGACACTTATCGTTAGTGTCCGCGGCGGGGTCAAATTGAATCGAGATGGCGTATCTTTTCAACGTCTCACTGATAATGAAAGCGAAAACAGCATTACTTTCAAGCTTACCTCCTTGATCCTAAAAGAACGTCAAATAGAAACCGATAGTTTATGCGAGCAACTCTTCATCTCTCCTTCGACTTTGGGGAGAAAACTGCGGCGCCATGATGTTTTATTAGGCGATATAAATACCAAGATCTCGATTGCCAACAAAGTGACGGCTGCTGGCGACGAAAGTACGTTGCGATTTTTGCACATGCTTTTTATGAGCCTTGCTTATAAGTCGATCGATCACATTCCTGAGATCGATGATCCTGAAAAAATGCGAGCGCTGACGCAACAGATCTTAGATTATCTAGGCGGTCCTGTTTTGGAAAATCAGCTACAAGAGTGTGCTATGTCGGTTTATGTGGTCAACAATGCTCTCTCAAAAGGCTATCAAATCAACTCAAAAGATATCTGTGTGCCTTATCTTGAGCACTATGATTTTATAAAAGCCCCTGCATTTTTAGATTGGGGAACTTGGGATTGGCAACATTTTCTACTAACCTTTTACTTTAGCGGCAAAAAATTTGGCCAAGATTGGACCAAGCTGAAACCTGATTCAAACTTGTTTGCCGAAGAAAAAAGGGCTTGGCTTGCAACCTTTGAAAAATATTTCGAAAAGCTAAGTGCTGAAAGTCGAAAATCGACAAGTGCTTATTTGAGTCGTCAATTACAATTTCAGAAACTGATCCCAATCAACGAGATCCTAATAAATTTCTTTACAAATTTAGACTCAAGCCAAATAAGTAAAGAATATCCGAACTATATAACAGTATTCGGCGAATTTTATTCGGAACTGGAAAATAACTATCCTCTTTATAAAGAAGCTCCTTACCTAAAAAGTAATGCTTTATTAGATTGTTGCCAAATCACGCCTTTGAACACGTTTACGCCCTGTGTTAAACTGTTCCTATATACGAGTTTTAATTTGTTGACAGAGGAATTGTTAAAAGCGCAACTCGAGCCTTACCTAAGTCGCTTTAAAAGTGAATTCGTCACTGATTTCAAAGAGGCAGATCTGATTTTAAGTACCGATATTTTTTTGGAGCCTTTGCTTTCTCATCAGCAATTGGTTCCAATCGGCACGAACCTTTCTCGCAATGATATCAAGACGATTAGAAGTCGTATCACGTCAATTGCACATCAAAAGGATTCTGTCACTTATTGAAATTCACCCGGCACTTATTGGAGGACTGACCATGAAGAAAAAATCATCATTTAAAAAAATTGCCACCACATTGAATTTAGTGGCTTTGCTCCTAGGACAAGTAACACCTGTTGCAGCAGATGCCTTGGACTTGATCAATGAAACAGCGACGACCACAGAAAGTAACGCGACCATAAAATCAGAAGAAGCTAAATCGACAACTAGCGACGATTTTGACGTTGTTGAATCTGATATCGAAACAGCCGATGAAGATATTGATAGCCCGATAATTGAAGATGGAGAAGATTTTACAGAAACAACGACAGTAGAATCTGTTGAAGAACCGACAGAAGAAACCACTGAAGGATCGACCAGCGATGCCGTGATTAATGATTCAGAAACTACCGATTCATCAACAACAGCTTCATCTGATGACGACACTATTTCTTCGACCGATGATGCAACCACAAATGATTCGACTACTGATGATTCGGCCACTAGCTCGACAACAAACGATTCAGTGACGAGTGATTCGATGCCCCCGACGAACGATGCGACGACATCATCTGAAACAAACGCGTCTGCTGCAGTAACGGCCCCCGCCCAACCGCTAGGGCCTGTTGTACCAGCCCTCACTGGAGATGCGCTTTCTATCGATCTAGCTGCTTTAGACCTAGCTGCTTTTTCTGATTCCGATTTGAATGGGTATGAATTGCCACTCTTGTCCGCTTTTAAAAATAGCCAAAGTGCCGCCATCGTTTGGGCTGCGATCCAAGAATTAGCCAAGCCTTATGATGAAACCGGACTTAAAAAAGATCATTATTCCAATGAAAGCTTCGTCCGCAGCATTTATCAGACCGTTTTTGATAAAACGATCGATCTGACACAACAGACTAAGCCAGAAAACGCAGCTGTCGGGGATCTTTTGATCTGGAAAGACAAAGAGAATATTAGCAAAATCGGTATCTCCTTGGGCCAAGACAAGGTCATCATGGCTGTTGCGCCCGACAAAGAAGCGATGGAAACTTACCAAAAAGCCTATGAAAAAGACAAGGAAGCGAAAGAACCAGCTGGCGTGCAGATTTTTTCGATCGTTTCTGACGAAGATAAAAAAGATCTTTACGGCGAAACGATCGCCCCGGCTGCTGCCACGATCCCATTTGATCGGCACTGGGCCCTTTCAGACAGTGGTAGTGAGTTATTGAAGCAATACCCAGCTACTGTTGATTTCCGTGCCAATGACTTGACACAACATTTTGTCGATCAGATCGGCGCTAGTGCCCGTGAATTGGGAATGAAGTATGACGTTTTTGCTTCTGTCATGATCGCCCAAGCGATTTTAGAAAGTGGTTCGGGCACCAGTGGTCTGTCCTTGGCACCTTACAATAACTTGTTTGGGATCAAGGGGTCCAGTCAGCAAGCCGCGGTTTCTTTTGCCACTCAAGAAGATAATGGCAGTGGCCAACTTTACACGATTCAATCTTATTTCCGCGTGTACCCGACTTTAGCTGATTCACTGAAAGACTATGTCCAACTGCTACGAGGCGGTATCAGTGGCAACGATACTTTCTATAAAGAGTCGTGGCGTTCCGAAGCAGGCAATTATCTCAAAGCCACCGCTAATTTGACCGGAAAATACGCGACTGATACCAGTTATCATAATAAACTGAATTCGATCATCGCTGCCTATCACCTGACCCAATTTGATGAACCGGAGGAAGGACAGGTCGTGGACTTTGGGAAACTAGCTAACGTCCCCGAATCCTATCGTAAAAAGGTCACTTTCCCTGTTTACAACGGCGTCAACTATAACCTGTCTGGCTCTTACGGGTCTGACCAATGCACGTGGTATGTATTCAATCGGGTCGCACAACTGGGCGGACATGTTGGTGATTACATGGGCAACGGTGCTGATTGGGGGACGACCGGAAAAAACAATGGCTACGCTGTTTCTAATCAACCCAAAGCAGGCGATGTCATTAGCTTCAAGCAAGGCGTCGCTGGCTACCATCCGCTTTATGGCCATGTTGGCTTTGTTGAAGCCGTGACCGATGATGGAGTCCTCATCTCAGAAGGCGACAGCAACTATCTAAATTATCGTGTCATCCCAAATTCCATCGCCCAATCAAGCGGTGTCAGTTATATTACGCCGAAATAAGAATATCTACCATCTCCCCTGAGTCGTTTAACGACTTGGGGAGATTTTTTTGCTTTTTTATACTTGGATCACTTCATACCGTCATATGTCCTTTCTTTCTGATACTTGGATCACTTCACGCCGTCATATGTCCTTTCTTTTTAATACTTGGATCACTTCACGCCGTCATATGTCCTTTCTTTCTGATACTTGGATCACTTCACGC
>JBFLGC010000034.1:0-27892 GCA_041859945.1 Tetragenococcus sp. | reverse complement strand
AGCTTGGCAGACCTGAGACCATGGCTCAGGTCGGTCCCACAGCAGACAGTAGCAGACGCAAACGTGTAAGTGTAGCGTTCAAGTTGGACCGTGAATGGTAACTTCAATTTTTTAAAACTCTTAAGAAAAAGGCCTTCTTCTTTCCAATCGTCGCAAAATTTTGTATAATGAAGGTCAAGATTAGTCAAGGGAGGGAAGGTCACGATGAGTCATCAAAATACGTCTGATATGATTGAAGCTTATCTGAAAAAGATTTTAGAACAAAGTGAAATAATTGAAATTCGTCGTGCTGAAATGGCCGATTTGTTCAATTGTGTCCCTTCACAAATCAACTATGTCATCAATACTCGCTTTACCCTGCAACGAGGCTATACGGTCGAAAGTAAGCGTGGCGGTGGTGGGTATATCCGCATCGAGAAGATCCGCATGGTTAGCTACCATCGTTTTTTGCACCAAGTCGATCAGTTATTCGGCGAGGTTCTTTCAGAAAAAGATGCCACAGCAATTATCCAAAAACTTTATGAAGAAGATATTTTATCTAAACGCGAAGGAAATCTTTTATTGACGACAATCAGTCATAATGTTCTAGGCGAATCAGAGCAGGAAGATCGTTTACGAGCTACTTTGATGCATCGTATTTTAGAACGTTTGAGTTATGAGGAAAAGGAGTGAGTGCAATGGATGAATTATTTACGGAAAAAGCCAAGGCAGTGTTGACCATTGCCCAAGAAGAAGCCAAACGCTATAAACACCAATCGATCGGGACTGAGCATTTATTGTTAGCTTTGGTCGTAGAACAAGATGGTATTGCGGGCAAAACGTTACGCGAAATGGGCATAACTGAAGAAGAGCTCAGAGAAGAGATCGAACGACTCACGGGTTATGGTGTCATGACCCAATATCCAGGTCAAGGTTATTTGCCATATTCACCACGGGCCAGACAAATTTTTGCCTATGCGGGCGATGAGGCCAAACGACTCAATGCGCCACAAGTGGGAACTGAGCATTTATTATTAGGAATACTTCGTGATGAGCAAGTATTAGCGGCTCGGATCCTGCTGAATTTAGGTACTAGCCTTGCCAAGATGCGGCAGTCATTAAAACGAAAAATGGGCATGAACCAACAATCCAAAGGACCAAATAACTATGTTGAATCGATCCATAGAAAGCAACAAAAAGGCCGTGCTGCTAACCAAGAAGGAACAACACCGACTTTGGATGCTTTGGCACGTGATTTGACTAAATTGGCGCGTGAAAAACGTCTGGATCCTGTGGTCGGACGGCAAAAAGAAGTCCGTCGTTTGATTCAGATCTTAAGTCGACGAACCAAAAATAACCCGGTTTTAGTAGGTGAACCGGGTGTCGGGAAAACAGCGATCGCGGAAGGCTTGGCCCAAAAGATCGTTTTTGGTGAAGTTCCTAAAGATATGCAACAAAAACGGTTGATGATGCTTGATATGGGGGCTTTAGTAGCTGGTACTAAATACCGTGGTGAGTTTGAAGATCGAATGAAAAAAATCATCGAAGAAATTTATCAAGATGGGCAAGTGATTCTCTTCATTGATGAATTGCATACGTTGATCGGAGCCGGCGGTGCAGAAGGGGCAATCGATGCCTCCAATATTTTGAAACCAGCTTTGGCTCGTGGTGAATTACAAACGATCGGTGCGACGACTTTAGATGAATATCAAAAATATATCGAAAAGGATTCAGCTTTAGAACGGCGTTTTGCTAAGATCCAAGTCAACGAACCGACGCCTGACGAGACCGAAGAAATCTTGAAAGGCTTGCGACCTCGTTATGAAGAACACCATGGTGTGGAAATCACCGATGAGGCTTTGCATGCGGCAGTACAACTATCCGTTCGTTATATCAACTCACGGCAGCTGCCCGACAAAGCAATCGATTTGATGGATGAGTCGGCAGCCAAAGTACGTTTGGATGCGGCCGATGAGGTTTCGCAGAGTGCTGTTTTGCAACAAGCTTTGACTGCATTAGCGCAAGAAAAAGAAAATGCCATCCGTAGTCAAAATTTTGAAACAGCTGCGAATCTACGCATCAAAGAAAAGGATCTCCATGATCGTTTAGCGCAAGCCACTTATAAAGAAAGCAAAGCAGCCGACCACTACACTAATAAAGTGACCGCTGAAGACATCGCGAGCGTTGTCTCGCAATGGACCGGTGTGCCTCTGCAACAATTAGCGAAAAAGGAAAGCGAACGCTTGTTAGAATTAGAAAGCATCATTCATAAACGGGTCGTCGGTCAAGACGAGGCTGTCCAAGCGGTCGCTCGGGCTATTCGCCGGGCGCGTAGTGGCTTGAAAGATCCGTATCGCCCAATCGGTTCTTTCATGTTTCTAGGTCCTACCGGGGTCGGTAAGACGGAACTTACCAAAGCATTGGCAGAGGCCATGTTTGGCAGTGAAGATTCTTTGATTAGAGTCGATATGTCGGAATACATGGAGAAATACAGCACCAGTCGTTTGATCGGCTCGCCGCCTGGCTATGTCGGTTATGATGAAGGGGGCCAATTGACGGAAAAAGTTCGTTCAAAACCTTATGCGGTGGTTTTACTTGATGAAGTCGAAAAAGCGCATCCGGATGTTTTCAATATTTTACTACAAGTTTTAGATGATGGGTATCTAACCGATTCTAAGGGCCGGAATGTTGATTTTCGCAATACGATTTTGATCATGACTTCAAATATTGGCGCTACTGAATTGCGAGAAGAAAAAAATGTTGGCTTTACGGCTGTTGATGCGACCCAAAACTATGCCGCCATGCAAAAACGGATCTTGGAAGAATTGAAAAAGTCCTTCCGTCCTGAATTTTTGAATCGGATCGACGAAACGGTCGTCTTCAGTGCTTTGGATAAAGCCGAGATCCATGAAATCGTCAAGATCATGAGTCGCACGATCGTCAAACGGATGGATGAACAAGACGTTCACTTGAAGATCACCCCCGCTGCTGTGGATGTCATTGGTAAAGACGGCTTTGATCCGGAATACGGGGCCCGCCCGATCCGTCGTGCTTTGCAAAAAGAAGTGGAAGACCGCTTGAGTGAAGCTTTGCTTTCTGGTCAGATCCATCTAGGCGATCGTGTTACGATCGGTGCTTCTAAAGGCAAGATCACCTTGAATGTGAAAAAACCAAAAGTAAGTAAGAAAGAGCAAAAAGTTTTACAAGAAGTATAAAAATGAGCAGAGTGATGACTTGAAAGAGTTGTGGCTCTGTTTTTTTGAGAATTTTATTGCAAAAATGTAAAATCAACGATGACATTTTTGTAAAGTGAAGGGATACAAAAACGTAAAAAGAAGAAATCTATAGGAATGAAAAGGCGGAATGACAGCAATCTTTAGCCTTAAGAAAAGCGATGCTATTTCCCCATTTTAATTCTTGTCATTCTCTGTTAAAATAGAGGACGTTGCAAGGAGGAATTTTGATGATCGAGTTAGTGACGACAGTGGAATCTATCGACCAAGCTGAAAAGTTGTTACCGATAGTGGATACGATCGTTTTTGGTGAGGAAACGTTTGGACTGCGTTTGCCGCATTCTTTTAGTCGTAAGGAGCAAAAGCAATTAGTGGAACTAGCACATGTAGCTGGGAAAAAAGCCATGATTGCGGTCAATGGCATCATGCATCCAGAAAAAATGCAGCAGATCCCGACTTATTTGGCTTTTTTAAAAAAAATACAGGTCGATGCGATCCAATTAGGCGATCCCGGCATCATTTATGATATGCGAACGCATCCTGAACTGGCACTCCCGTTTGTTTATGACGGTGAGACGCTTGTGACCAGTGCTCGGCAAATCAACTTTTGGGGCCATAAAGGCGCCAGTGGGGCGATCCTCGCGCGCGAGGTCCCTTTTGCTGAAATGCAGGCGCTGGCGCCGCAACTGGAAATACCTGTCGAAGTCTTGGTCTATGGCGCGACTTGTATCCACCAATCCAAACGGCCGCTTTTACAAAATTACTATCATTTTTCTCAACAAGAAGAAAGTGCCGATAAAGCACGCGGGCTATTTTTAGCGGAACCACAAGAAAAAGATTCGCACTATTCGATTTTTGAAGATAGTCATGGCACGCATATTTTTGCTAACAACGACATCTGTTTGATTCGCCATTTAGCTGAATTAGTAGCAAATGGGTTTACGACTTGGAAACTCGATGGTATTTTTTCACCAGGAGATCACTTTGTGGCGATCGCAAAGTTGTTTGACCGAGCTCGTTGCGCCCTTCAAAATAATACTTGGGATCTAGCCTTAGCTGAGCAACTATTTGCCCAAATTAAAAGTTTACATCCTAAAGAACGTGAACTGGATACCGGCTTTTACGACCTTGATCCAGATGATATCAAGTAAGGAAGATAGAAATGACTGTACAAACAAGTTTAAAACGACCGGAAGTTTTAGCTCCGGCTGGAACCTTAGAAAAATTAAAAGTAGCCATTACCTATGGCGCTGATGCGGTCTATATCGGAGGCAATGCTTACGGATTGCGGAGCCGCGCCGGCAACTTCAGCTATGAAGAAATGGCAGAAGGAGTGGCTTTTGCCAAGGCCCATGCTGCCAAAGTCTATGTAGCGGCCAATATGGTCACCCATGAAGGTAATCAGGAAGGGGCCGGTGAATTTTTCCGTACGTTGCGAGATATTGGTATTTCAGCTGTGATCATCTCTGATCCAGCCTTGATCGAAATTTGCGTCCTAGAAGCGCCCGGCTTGCCGATCCATCTATCGACGCAAGCCTCGGCCACTAATTTTGAAACCTTAGAATTTTGGCGCGAAGAAGGCTTGGAACGGGTAGTGTTAGCCCGGGAAGTCTCAATGGCAGAACTGGCTGAGATCAGGAAGTCCACCACGATTGAAATCGAAACGTTCGTGCACGGAGCCATGTGTATTTCTTATTCGGGGCGCTGTACCTTGTCTAACCATATGTCTATGCGGGATGCCAATCGTGGCGGTTGTTCGCAGTCCTGTCGTTGGAAATATGATTTGTTCGACTTACCTTTTGGGACCGAACGCCGTAGCTTGACAGAAAATGGCACCGTACCAGAAGAATTTTCGATGAGTGCCGTGGATATGTCGATGATCGAGCACATTCCTGATTTTATCCAAAATGGGGTCGATAGCTTGAAGATCGAAGGCCGAATGAAGTCGATCCATTACGTTTCAACAGTGGCCAATGTTTACAAAGCCGCCGTCGATAGTTATATGGCCGATCCTGAAAAGTATGTTTGTAAGCAAGAATGGATCGATGAACTATGGAAAGTGGCGCAACGTGAACTTTCGACTGGTTTTTATTACCATGTCCCAACGGAAAACGAACAACTCTTTGGGAAACGGCGCAAGATCCCCCAATATAAATTTATCGGCGATGTCTTAGCTTATGATGAAACGACGAAAACCGCTACGATCCGTCAGCGTAATGTCTTTGAGACGGGCGATGAAATCGAGTTTTACGGTCCCAGTTTCCGTCATTTTTCCCAAACCGTGACCGAAATGTATAACGAAGACCATGAACTCATTAATCGTGCCCCACATCCGATGATGATCTTAACTATGCCAGTCGCGCGTCCGGTCCAAGTGGGCGATATGATGCGGAAGAAAAAAGGATGAAATTTTAATCAAAATCAGCGTAGAAAAGTGAATAGGCTTTTCTACGCTGGTTCTATTTTTCTACAATTCTTCGTGTTCTCTGGGGTCAGCGGCATTTTTTTGAACTGTTTCATCATCCAGTGCTGTGATTTGAGCGACTTCTGCTGGGGTCAATGCAAAATCAAAAATAGCTAAGTTTGAAGCTTGCCGTTGCGGGTTTCTTGACAATGGTAAAGGCAACACGCCTAATTGATGTTCCCAACGTAAGATGATTTGACCAACATTTTTATGATATTTTTCTGCCAAAGCAAGTAAAACTGGATCGTTTAGCATTGAATGGTGATTTTCCGAACCGGTACCACCTAAAGGACTCCATGCCTCCACTTGAATGTGGCGCTCGGCGTTATAGGCACGTTGATCAGTCTTACTAAGTAATGGATGCAACTCGATTTGGTTGACAACGGGGAGCACGCCGGTTTCTTTTGCGATTTTTTCCAAATGTTCTGGCAAGAAATTCGAGACGCCCACGGAACGGATCAAGCCAAAGCGTTGCGCATCTAACAGAGCTTGCCAAGCTTCGACATACAGGTCACGTTTAGGATTGGGCCAATGGATCAAGTAAAGGTCAAAGTAATCCAAATCGGCACGGAACAAGGACTCTTGAATCGCCTCTAAAGCTTTTTTTCCTTCATGATAACGTCCCGGTAATTTTGAGGTCACAAATAATTTTTCTCTTGGCACCCCAGCTCGTTTGATGGCTTGACCGACGGCGCCTTCATTTTCATAATTATAAGCCGTATCGATCAAACGATAGCCATTGGCAATAGCAGAGCTGATCGCTTGGGCCCCAACATTTCCTTTAATGCCAGCTGTTCCAAAGCCGACTGCGGGGATCTTGTTGCCATCTGCTAATTGAATCATGGGAATGGTCATTAAAAATTCCTCCTTTTGAAATGGTAAAACTTCATTGCTACTTCTATTGTAAACTGGTATCCTAACTATTTTCAAGTAATAGCTAGCCGTTAAAGATCAGCGAGCTATTTCCCAGCCAATAGCTTAATCCGAAATAAAGCAAAAGTGTCAGCCAGATCAAAACGTAGGAACCCGTCATTTTTTTGACAACAGAATAAGTCAAACAAATCAAAAAGCTAGCATAAAATAAGCCTGCCATGGTTTGCTCAACGATTTGACCGGCTGGGGTGTAGAAAAAATCATTTAGCAGATGGAATTTTCTAGCATCCACTTTGTTTACTAGAAATGTTGGCAGAAAGACAAAAAACAGTCTCAAAAAAGTTATGATTGAAAAAATGATCGTTGGTTTCTTCATCTTTACTCGCTCTCTTCACGAAATGATATCGCATACAAAATAATAGTAACACATGTTGTAGGGTAGTGTGATGTATTTTAAGGAATTTAGAGAAAAGTTAAAAAGAAAACAAAAATATGCCATAGATCGGAAGGGGGCTATGGCAAAGATTCAGAATTTTATCCAAGATCAATGCTAAAAGTCGATTTCTAGAACTCTTTTTTTAGTGATTACATTTGTGTTAAACTAGTTTTATGAAATGAGGTGTAACCGATGCGTGTCAGAGTTATTTTCTACAATGAAGGCCAAGAAAAGATTTTATTGATCTACCGCGAAAAAGCCGGTCGAAGATATTGGGTGATTCCTGGGGGTGGGGTAGAAACAGGTGAAACTTTGCCTGAAGCGGCGATCCGTGAAATCAAAGAGGAGTTGGATTGGACGATCACAGTGGCTGACTTGAATGAATTTTGTCAGTTGGAAGATCTAGATCGTCACGAGCAGTACTATCTGGTCAAGACGATTATGATAACAACTCCGGTGATACATGGTGAAGAGTTAGCACGTTCTTCTTCGCAAAATGTCTATCGGCCGCTGTGGGTGTCGCTCAAAGAAATAGCCACTATCGATTTGTTCCCAGAAGAACTTCAACCTATTCTTTTAAATTTAAACAAGTCGAACACGTCCTGTTGAGAAAGAGTGGTGTTCGACTTTTTGTTAAAGAGCAATCAGTTGTGTAAACATTCTACCAGCAAATCAAGATCCAACTCGTGAAAGACCACTTTTTGATGTGCCCAAAAAGCATCGCCCTCATATCTGGGAAGCAAATGGACATGAAAATGCATACCCGAACTCATGGCACGGCCGTTATTTTGGACGATAGTCACACTTATCTCAGGAAAATTGTCCTCTATTTTAGTGATGATTTCTCTTTCTAATGAAATCAGTTCAGTTAAAACGAAATGAGTCACTTCACTGGTAGTTTCGTAATGTTCCTTAGAGATCAACAATAGATGTCCTTGCTGAATGGGATCGATATCAAATATAAGGATAAATGAAGGACTTTCCTTTATAATCTGTTCTTTTTTAGTTGATGACAAAAAATACATTCCATAAATAGACACCTCTTCTTTTCTTATTATGACAAAATTTAATTAAAAAAGGAACTTTTTTGTGCTTTTTCGTTACTTTCTGCTATATTTAAGAAAAGCATGCTATTAAAAAAGGAAGTGAGTTCGTGCAAGAAGATAAATTGAGGAAGATTTCGCAAATGATCGCTGAAGTTGAAAAAGTCATTTTGGGGAAACGAGACGTGGTCGAACTGATGGTAGCAGCACTACTTGCCGGTGGACATGTGTTATTTGAAGACATTCCTGGTGTGGGCAAAACGCTGATGGTCAAAACGTTGGCTAAGACGATCCAAGGCAGTTTTTCACGGGTCCAGTTTACGCCAGATTTATTACCTAGCGATATTTTAGGTGTGTCTATCTTTAACAATCACACCAATGAGTTTGAATTTCGTCAAGGGCCGATTTTCACCTCGGTTTTATTGGCCGATGAAATCAATCGTGCGACTCCAAGGACCCAAGCTGCTTTACTTGAGGCGATGTCGGAAAACCGGGTCACGATCGACAACCATACCTATGCTTTGCCCTCAAATTTTTTTGTCTTAGCAACGCAAAATCCTATCGATTATGAAGGAACCTATCCTTTACCGGAAGCTCAATTAGATCGCTTTTTATTTCGATTGCGCATTGGTTATCCTGAGCGGGAAGATGAATTACGTCTGATCATGGATAAACCACGCACTGAAGGTGATGTGCGAAAATTATTCAATGAAGCAGAAATTTCTGATTTGAAAACGATGGTCGATGAGGTTTTTGTTCATGAGCAAGTCGCTCGTTATGCTTTAGAATTGGTAGTAGCCACCCGAAACGATCCGGCGATCGCACTTGGGATAAGTCCACGGGGAAGCATGGCCTTTATGCGTGGAGCTAAAGCCTATGCACTGACGCAGGGCCGAAATTTTGTGTCACCAGAAGACCTACAAAAAGTTTTGCCTGCTGTTTTTGGTCATCGTATCAAACTGACGAATGGCAACCAAATGATATCAGAAATCGACACTCTTTTAGAACGGATCGTTACAAGCATACCGGTGCCAATGCGGAGGTGAACTCATGCAGATATTTCGTACGCTCTTATTTTTCTTTCTATACAGCATGATTTTCATTTATGCGATGGCTTTTACCAATGCTTCTGGCTGGGCCTTATTGGTAGCGATGACCTTATTTTTGATCATGAGCCTTATTGGTCGACTGGGGCCTTTAAAAAAAGTCACTATAAAAAACTTAGATGATTTTCCGCTGCACGTTGGTCAAACAGCGCCTGTAACTTTTGTCATGCAAAAGAAAGTATCCTATCCTGTTTTTTTCTGGCAACTACAAATGTTTGATGATAAACAAAATACCATCGCGGCTTGGGCTTTCTACTATGGGCAAAAGCAAAGTTTCAAACAAATATGGACGCCAGATAAACGTGGGTTAGAACATCCTTTTGAGTTTACGTTACTGACTGGCGATCCTTTTGGCTGGCTAATCAAAAGACAGCGACTAGTCATGACAGCCGAACGGTTGGTCCTACCAGCGATCCATCCGCAAGCAGCAGCGTTTCGGCGCTTTATCCAAAAGGAACAAAAGCAGCAATTTTTTGGGACGCCTTCTTATGATATCAAAAATTATCGTCCCTATAGACTTGGTGACCCACTCAAACAAATGGACTGGAAACTGAGCAGTCGCCTGCAACAGTTGATATTACGTGAATATCAAACTTATCAAGAGGTGGCGACCCTGCTCGCTTTTTATGGGCAAGACAGTCCTTATTTTGAAGAAATGTTGAGCTTTTTTTATAGTCTCCAAAAGGGCTGGCATCAAACGGGCATCGAGGTCCTTTTGATCGGCAAAACAGGTCGCATCTTTCAACCAACTGATCTTGATTTTGCTAAGATCGAGCCCTTTACTCAGACGCCCGCTTTGCCCGCTTTTTCTCAAGCACAAGTTTGGCTGTTTACTCCGCAAAAACTGGGGCTTATTCACCCAAATCCCTTTTTAAGAGTCTATGACCATACTGATTTGCTGCGTTTTGAAAGGACGGGATTCTATGATTGAACGTGTGCGCTCAAAAGGGGTCACAGTTGGGCTGACTTTTCTAAGTTTGACCTTAGTTTTACCCCAATTTTTGAAGCTTTATGGCCTTGGCAAAACAACTTTGGGCATTGGCCTAAGTTTGGCTTTTTGTCTGGGGGGGCTGTTTCTAAAAAAAACTCTGATACGCCTGATGGGCTACCTGTTTGTACTTAGCTATGGCCTTTATCGGTTTTTCCCGAGTGGAAAATTCTTTTCGTGGATATGGATCGACCGTTTGTTTGATCATTTTAAACAGTTTTTCCAAGCCGTTAGACAAGGTACAATTGAAACTATTAGTGCAGAGATTGCTTTGACCTTCGTATTTGCAGTCACGATTTTTTTGGTGGAGCAGGTGATCCAGAAGAATCAGATCGTACTCTGCTATAGCCTTATGATCGCCTATCTGCTCCTATTGGCGGTATACAATGATTTTGATCCCAGTTCTCAAGTGCTCGGTCTGGTTGGTTTGGCTCTTTTAACCAAAGGCCTGCAAGAAAAACGTACCAGTGAACAAAAGCTAGTAGCTCTAATTTGTACCTTGAGTCTTTTGGCAGTGGCCTACTTCATTCCATTTACGGGCCTGAAAAACGCCGTGACTAGCCAAACGATTTCGTTACGTGATCGATTGAATGATTGGGGTGTTTATCGTTATATCCAGCAAACTGGGACGGGGATACCAGGTCGTACCGGTTTTAGTGAGGATGACAGAAAATTGGGCGGCCCCTTGATCGATGATGACCAAATTCTGTTTGAAGCGGTGCAAAAAAGTCCTCATTATTGGCGGGTCGAAAGTAAAGCCGTTTATACTGGTAGTGGCTGGACTTACGGAGAAGATTATTTAACTTACATGGAGCAGCTCTCCAGCAAGAACGTCACCCTTACGGAGATGGAAAATGCTCATTCTCTGAAAGACATGGAAACAATTCAGCTGAAATTTAACAGCCCTTTAAGTTATTACCCCTTGCCATACGGTAAAAAATCTGTGACGGTATCTTCTGATCAAGCTGGTTTTCGCTTTTTTTGGGAAAGTGCGCGTTTGGATCCAGAAAAGCCTGTCGATTCTGTGATCGCTGAAATAGCTTGGAATGACTTTGATTATGAATTATCTGATCTGCGTGATGTTAAAATTGCCCAACCAGATGCGACGGTCGATTATTTACAATTACCCCAGCTTTATTCCGAAAAGGTCAGTCAATTAGCACTTGAATTGACGCAAGATAAAACAAGTATGCTCGATAAAGTATTGGCTATCCAAGAGTATTTGAAATTTGACGGAAGATTTCGGTATTCAAAAGTCGACACTGATTTTCCAGATTCTGGGCAAGATTATGTGGAAGGTTTTTTATTCGATAGTAAAATCGGTTATTGCGATAATTTTTCGTCAGCGATGGTCGTGATGTTACGAGCAATCGGGATCCCAGCGCGTTGGACAAAGGGGTTCGCATCGGGAGAAGTGGTGGAAAAATCGGCAGAGGGCGATCGTTATGAGATTCGCAATAAAAATGCCCATTCTTGGCCGGAAGTCTTTTTTGAAGGTTATGGTTGGCTGCCTTTTGAACCGACGCCGACTTTTTCTCAGCCCTTGGAAGAAGCGTCAGCGGTCGAAACTTCGGACGAAATGGTGACAACAGTACCTTCTACTACAAGCGTTAGGTCGACTGATTCAACGACGTCAATGACAACGGAAAGGACCAGTTCGGAATCTTCTGCTGGACTAGCTAGCGGTATGAATTGGCGAAAATGGTGGCACGATCACGCTTCAGTTTTTAAAAAGATAGCGGGTGTTTTCTTGAGCTTAGTACTAGTGATGGGCATTTTTTTCTTATGGCAAAATAAGACTTATTTGTTGATCTGGCTCTTGCTCAAGAAAAGCAAGCAAGCTTTTGTGCGCGGCTATCCAATTTTACTTAAGAAAGTTGAAAAACAAAATCCTCGTCCGCTAAATCAACCGCTTTTGGCCTATGCCCGCACGCTAGAAGCCACTTGGTCCGCTGATTTCAGGGATCTGACAAAACGCTATGAATCTTTGATTTATGGAGAAAATAGGGTGGAAACAGACGCTGACCGACAGCTTTTACTAAAAACAACAAAACAAGTAGTGAGGGAAACAAGATGGAAATTCAAGAGATGAAAAAAATGACGCCGGCACATCAGGAGCTTTTGCTTCAAGCAGACCCTTCCTGGCAGTTGGTCAGCGACTATTTGGCCCGCGGTGTTTGTTTTGAGGGTGTAGAAGCAGACCAGCTCCTAGCTATCATGGTCCTATTGCCAACCCGACCAAAAACGCTCGAATTAGTGAATTTAGCTGTCATTGAATCGCGGCATAATCAAGGACTCGCCCAAGAAATGATCCGCTATGCGATAGTTTTTGCTAAAAGTCGCCATTTTGAGACTATGGCAGTTGGTACTGGCAGTACAGGTATCGGCCAACTTTATCTTTATCAAAAATGTGGTTTTCGAATGATAGGGATCGATCACGATTTCTTTGTCCGTCATTATAAAGAACCGATTTTTGAGAATGGGCTAGAATTAAAAGATATGGTACGATTGAAGTTGGAACTTTGATTTAGGAAAGAAGGAATCAGTTTGCAAAAATATGATTATATCGTGATCGGCGGTGGTAGCGGCGGCATCGCCTCAGCCAATCGCGCCGGCATGTATGGCGCTAGGGTATTATTGATCGAAAAAAATGAACTTGGCGGAACTTGCGTCAATGTGGGCTGTGTGCCCAAAAAAGTCATGTGGCAGGCCAGCACTGCGTTGAATACGGTCGTAAATGAAGCAAGTGATTATGGCATCGAAGCAAAGGTAAATCATTTCAACTTTAGCCAATTAGTTGCTAAAAGGCAGCAGTATATCGATTTTCTCCATGGGTCTTATCAGCGAGGACTAGATAGCAACCATGTGGAAGTGTTGAAAGGTAGCGCAAAATTTATCGCTGATCATACGGTAGAAGTTGCTGGAAAAGAATATAGTGCGCCGCACATTTTGATCGCTACAGGTGGTCATCCTGATAGACTAGAGGTACCAGGTGGCCAGCTTGCGATCGATTCTAATGGTTACTTTGCCTTGACTAAACAGCCTAAAAGCCTGATCGTACTCGGTGCCGGTTATATTGCAGCCGAAATAGCTGGCGTTATGCAAGAATTGGGAACTAAAGTTGACTGGGCTTTTCGTAAAGAACGTCCTTTGCGGAGTTTCGATGCGATGCTATCTAATAATTTGGTCGCGATGTATCAAGAAATCGGCATGGATGTACACGCCAATCATGTGCCAACTAAAATCAGCAAAGAGTCTAATGGATACAGGGTCGATTTTGAAACGAGGCCAAGTTTGACTGCTGAATTAGTCTTGTTTGCTGGCGGACGGACGCCGTCTGTGCATTCTTTAGCTTTGGAGAATACTAGCGTTGCCTTGACTGAAAAAGGCGCCATCAAAGTCGATAATTACCAAAATACCACCGCCACAGGAATCTATGCCGTGGGCGATGTCATCGATAAAGTGAATTTAACACCTGCAGCTATCAAAGCCGGCCGACAATTATCGGAACGCTTATTTAATGGTCAAGCGGAGGCTCATCTAGATTATGATTTGATCCCAACGGTCATCTTTTCTCATCCGCCGATTGCGACGATTGGGATGACTGAAACTGCTGCCCTAGAAACCTATGGCAAAGCGGCCATTAAAGTTTATCGTTCACGCTTTACTCCCATGGCCTTTGCCTTGAGTGATCAGCGGCAAAAATGTGAGATGAAACTCGTTTGCCTAGGCAAAGAAGAAAAAATCATCGGTTTACATGCGATCGGTGTGGGGGTGGATGAAATGTTGCAGGGATTTGCGGTTGCTATTAAAATGGGAGCTACCAAAGCTGACTTTGATCAAACGGTTGCGATCCATCCGACTGGGGCCGAAGAATTTGTGACAATGCGCTAAATCTAAAAACGAGCGGGGAATGATTCGATCATTCCCCGCTCGTTTTTAATGGATTTGGGTAATTATTGTCAAAAATATAAACAGTATCTAATTATTTTGACAAGACAAACTTATAACAAAGAATACTGGGCTATTCAATACAGGTGGGAGCGTCAATAATTTTGTGTAAATAACTCGTCCTTCTGCAAAATAATGGGTTACTCAGTAAACATTGAAGCTAATGTATCCGTCACTTGTTGGAAGCCTTTATGGCTTCTATTTAAGAATTTTTGATTGTATGTATCAAAGATGGATACTAGGAAACGCTCTAGTGATTCTTCATTTTGAAACTGCTCTTTTCTGCGGCTGTATTTCTTGATTTGTTTATTGAAAGATTCGATTAAATTAGTTGAGTAAATGCTTCGGCGGATACCAGGCGGAAACTCATAAAAAGTCAATAAATCTTGATTTTTTATCAGTGACTGCGTCACTTTAGGATAAGTTTTCTGCCACTTCTCAATCATACTCCCTAAAAAGGTATTTGCCTCTTCCTTTGAGCTAGCTTGATAAACAGCCTTAAAATCATCACAGATTTCTTTTCGATCTTTGACACGTACTTTATGAGCAATATTACGGGAAACGTGAACACAGCAATGTTGGTATTTAGCTTTAGGATAAATCTGGTGAATCGTATCTTTCATGCCTTTTAAGCCATCGGTAATAAACAGTAAGACATCATGAACTCCTCTGGAGTAAATGTCCTGTAACAACTCATTCCAAACGTAGGTCGATTCAGTCGGAGCAATCGCATAACTTAGTACTTCTTTAGTACCGTCTTCTCGTATACCAATGGCAATATAGATTGCTTCTTTGGAGACGGTTTGCCGTTTTAAAGGAATATAAGTAGCATCCATGAAAATAGCGACATACTTATCATTTAGAGTTCTAACTTTAAATGCATTTACTTCTTCAGTCAGCACTTTAGTCATGTTGGACATGGTTTGGGGCGTGTAGTGATGCCCATACATTTTCTCAATCAAGTCTGCGATTTCCGACATGGTAATACCTTTTCGGAAGAGGTGAATGACGGTCTCCTCTAAGGTATCATTCGTCCGTCTATAAGCAGGAACAGTCTGTTGCTTGAACTCGCCGTTGCGGTCGCGCGGAATCTGGAGATGAAGTTCCCCGTACTCGGTCTTGACCGTACGGTCATAGGAGCCGTTACGAGAATTACCCGTGTTAAAACCAATGCGATCGTACTTTTCGTAATCGAGGAAAGCCGTTAACTCCGTTTTGAGAAGCGTATTGACAGCTTTTTCCAAATGGACACGGAATAATTCATTCAAATCGCCTTTGTTCGCTAGAGTCTTTAGAATTTCTGTAGTAAAATCGTTCATATGGAAGTCCTCTTTTCTGTGAATGTGTTGTGGTAACTCTATTCTACAGAAGGGACTTCCTTTTTTCTATTTACACAAAATATTTTACACTCTCATACAGGTCGATACTTGTAAAGAAATAGTTAATTGTTTATTGAAGAAGAAAGACAAAATAGTGAAAAGTTCCGATTCAATAAATACAATATGATCAATAAAAAAGGCACATTTATAGTCTAAGTTCCTTCTTTTATAACAATGCTTTCTTAATCGTCATACCTCCCTAATCATGAATTTTTGGTTGGGACTTTTCTTGCTAACAACTGTAATCCGGTATCCATTTATTTTTGTGGATACCGAAACTACAGTTTGATAGCCAATAATTTCTGTTGCTACTCTTTTTGCTATTTTGTGGATACGACAGGCACTCGTTTTTTAATTTCCGATACTTTTCATTTTTTTGGGTTATTTGCCGCCATAAACTTACCGCTCAAGTTCCTTTTCTGCACTAATAAAATGGATATACCAAGTTTTGAACGTTACCCAAAAGATATACTTCCTTAATAGTTAAAAAAACTCCAAGAAGCCAAAACTTCTTGGAGTCGCTCAATTCGTACGATTTAAGATGAGCTCTGTCAATGAATAAAGGGCTTCACGTGTTTGTTGTGGGGTATCGGGTAGACTACTTATTTTTTTGAGTGCTTGTTCGGTGTAGGTTTGCGCCATTTGTTTGGCCTTTTTTACCCCTTCCGAAGCTTGGACAATTTGTAAGACCTGACGGGTGTCAGCTTCTGTCATCTCACTTTGTTTGTTAAGTAAAGGCTCAAGCTGGTCTTTTTGTGTCTGCAGGGCATAAATCAATGGCAGGGAATAGACACCTTGACGGACATCTTCTAAAACAGGTTTACCGATTTCAGTGCTTGTTTGTGTATAATCTAGAATGTCATCCATGATTTGGAAGGCCAAGCCGATCGCCTCGCCGATTTCGGCGGCTTTTTTGGCAAAGGACTTAGAAGTACCGCTTTCGAAAGCGCCGATCGAGCAACTCAAGGCGAAAAGTTCAGCAGTCTTGCCCGAAATATTTTCTAAGTATTCGGCAACAGTGATCGCCAAATTGTAATGATCGGTCATTTGACCTAATTCACCAGTCAGTATCTTTTCCATACTGCGAGAATTCAACTGTAAACTTTTCATTGATGAGGCGTAATCAGCCATTAATTTAAAACAAGAAACAAACAAATAGTCGCCAGCATATACCGCAGTATTATTTCCAAAACGTGCCCGGATAGTCGCTTTGTTGCGTCTAAGATCGGCATCATCCACGATATCGTCGTGGATCAAGGTGGCTGTATGCAACATTTCAATGGCAGCAGCGATCGACACCGCCTTCTTACGATCTTGTTCAGGTCCAAATTGTGAAAAGAGCAGTTGATAAGCGGGCCGTAATAACTTGCCACCAGCATGGATCATTGCCAAAATCGCTTCTTGGACAGGCTTATTTTTTAAATGAATCGAATCTTCCATCAAGCGAATCGTTTGTTGTAATTCAGGTTGCAAGGAAGGATAATTCTTCCACATGGGGTGAAGCTTCATGGTGTTCTCCTTTATTTGTTTTGAGACTTATTTTTTTCATTTAATTGCCACTTTACGTGAGTCTGGGCCTCGTATTCGGTTTGAAATTGTCGCAAAGTCGCGACGCGTTGGAGTAAATAATTGGCAGCGATCCCGATTGCGATCCCGGATAAGATCCCTAAAAATGAAAGGACAGGCAAATAAAGCATGACTGTCCATGATTGGGCGATCCAAGAAGCCGTGACGAGCTGACCAACATTATGTAAAAAACCGCCAGTTGCGCTGATGCCGATGATACTGACACGTTTAGGCCCTAAGCTTTTGACGAGCAGCATCCCGCAATAGCTTAGTAAGGCACCACTCATACTATATAAAAAAGTTGAGAGGGTCCCACCTAAGAGCGTTGTTAAGATCAGTCGCATCCAAACGAGTAAAAAGCTGTCTCTTTTAGGCATGGTAAAAATGGCGATGATTGTGATCAAGTTGGCCAAGCCTAGTTTGGCACCAGGTGCAAAGCTAAAGGGATAAGGGATCATGTTTTCCACTAAACCGATGACGACACCTTGAGCTACGAGTAGCGCAATAAAAATGATTTTTCGTAAACGATGATTCATAAAGTCGATCGATCAATAAATCAGATCGTCGGTGTCACTCCCATCTATAGAAGAAATTTCGATCACCAATTTGTGAGGGAGACAGACAATAGTTTCACCGGTCTCTTTGGCCCAACCACGACGGACACAAATTTGATCACCGCAATTAGCTTCTTTGATCCGGATCTTATCGCCAGAAACTTCAATCAGGTTATAGTCACCGTCAGGATCTTTGTAATTGTAAGTGTAACTTTTTTGATCAGCAACCAAATCGAACCGTTTGATTTCTTGACCGTCCACTCGTAAGATGGCTTGTTTCTCCGCTTGAGGTTGATCTTGCTGCAAACCGAAAACAACAATGGGTATAAATGAGCTTATAATCAAAAGGACGATGATGAGGCCATCCCATGGTTTTAAGTGACTATTTTTGATGAATGTTTTGATTTTAGACATGGAGATTCGTCCTCCTTTGCTTCGTTCATTTTAGCATAAACCATAAGTTATGTAATCAAAAAAGAAAGGCTGGAACAATTTTCGTTCCAGCCGAATGTTGCCTTAATTTTGACCATACATGGATTTCGGTGTCCCGTAACGCCATTTGCCAAGTTTACGTTGTAACCATGGAATGACCCAACGATCCAACCCAACCGCACGACCGGATCCGTTCATCAAAGCGATGGCTACTGGAATGAACCACATATTGGCCCAATAAAACATTCCTGATAAACAGAAAGTTGCTACCAATACGATGGTGACACCACTGAATAACCAAGTGAATAGACCAGCCATCAAACAAAGGGCAATCCCGATTTCAGCAAAGACCATGATTTTTTGAAAAGCAACAGCAACGTCCATATTTGGCATGATGACTTTCATCACATTCATGAACCAATCAGGGGCTTTTTCGATAACGGCCATGGGTTGTTCTCCATAACCATAACTCAAGCCAAAGACAGTTTTCACTGCTTCTCCAGCTGTTTCGGCACCACTGGCAGCAGAGGTGGCATCAGCACCGCTAGCCGCGCTAGCTGCATCTACAGCATAATCCCAAGTCCAAGGAAAGACACTATCACCTTTGAACCATGAGCCATCGCCAAACCACGTGCTCGGTGTGAACCATTTGCCATCGCCAACGATTTTCTTGAAGGCTTCAAGGAACCAAGCCATCCCGTAAAATAGACGTAAAGGTAAACTCCACAAAACATTTCCGTAACGAGAAGAATGTCCGCGTGCCACGTTACGATCGTTTTTGATGTGGAAGAATTCATGCATGATATATTGGAACATATAGTAGCCAGTTCGGATATCAAAGAAGTATTTCAAGTTGACAATATGTTTCATGACCATTGCCAAAAAACCACTCAAATGGATTTTGTTGAAGAGGTTAGCAACGCCCCACTTAGAACCGATGGAAACCATGAAGCCTTGATAATTTCCTTTATAGGCTTCCTTTTCGCCGCCTTTGACAGAAGCTACGATATGCTTAGCAGCGGTGTGGCCAGTGCCTTCAGCAGCTTGAACGATTTGTGGTGTCGGTGTATTAGGAAACTCTTCGTAATAGACTTGGTCGCCCACGATATAAATATTTTGATTTTCATAGCCTTTTGCTTGCATATATTCATTGGCTACTAAACGACTACCACGAGCCGATTCTAATCCGAAATCAGCAGCATCAGAAGTTGCTTTGACCCCGGCCGTCCAGATCAGGGTATGAGTAGGGATCGTCGAACCATCTTTTAAAACGATATGGTCAGGTTCTACAGCGACGATAGGTGAATTTACTACCAATTCGACGCCTTTTTTATTTAAATAACGTTCAGCCTTAGCAGCATCATTACGATCCAACATGTTCAAGATCGTAGGTAATGCTTCGACGACTTTCAAAGTGATTTCGCTGGGATCTAATTTATAGACCTTAGCTAATTGTTCTTTCCAGTCGATCAATTCACCGACCATTTCGATTCCTGTAAAACCAGAACCACAAACGACAAAAGTCAACATCGCCCGACGAATGCCAGCATCTGGTTCAAGTGCGGCTTTGGCGACTGTCGTTTCGATATGTTCGCGGATACGGACAGCATCATCAAAAGACCATAAAGTAAAGCCATGTTCTTTAACGCCTGGTGTACCGAAGTCGTTGGGTTCACCACCCATAGCTAGGACCAAATAATCAAATGGATAAGAGCCATGTTTGGTTTGGACAGTCTTATTTTCTTTATCGATTGCCGTTACGGAGTCAGTTACGAGTTGAACATTCTTTTTGCGGCAGAAAAGCCGTTGTAAGTCATACTGGATCGCATCAGGTTCGACCCGAGCGGCAGCGACTTCGTGAAGTTCGGTCATCATTGTATGGTAAGAATGGCGATCGATCAAAGTGATCGAGACATCATTATCTTTTTTAAATTTTTTCGCCATGTATTTGGTAGCTGCAACACCAGAATACCCAGCACCTACAACGACAATATTTTGCTTAGTCATTGAAAATCTCTCCTTAATTTGAAATACAAAAAATAATTATTACACAGTCTTCCTCATTATATAGCTATTTTCATTATTTGTCTAAGATTTTTTGAAATTTTCACAAAAACTGTGACAAATATTGACTAATTAACCTTGATCCTGGGTTTTTAAAGAAAAATTAGAATTAAGAGTTGACAATTCATTGAAAATCATTAAAATGTTAATTGAATCACAAAGTTATTTGTGAAAAAATGATGAAAGTGGGATCAATAATGAAAACTAAGAAATTTGTATCAGCTGTTACGGCCTTGGCTTTTTCAGCACTAGTGTTAGGGGCTTGTTCACCTGATGAAAAAACGACAGAAAGCTCTTCAGCACAAAGCTCAACAGCTTCTTCTGAAGTTGCCGAATCAACAGCAGCAACAGAAGAAACTTCTTCTGACGTTGTATCAGCTGCCTCTTTACAGGATGGCACGTATAGCTTAGAAGAAAAGAATGACAATAATGGCTACCATGCTGTTTTTTCGATCACAGCGAAAGATGGTGCGATCACTGATTCACAATTTGACTATGTCGATGCAGATGGCAATTCTAAAAAAGATGATGAAGAATATAATACAAGTATGAAGGAAAAATCCGGGATCTCTCCTGAAGAATTCATTCCTAAGTTCAATGAAGAGTTGTTAGATAAACAAAACCCTGAAAACATCGATGTTGTAACAGGCGCGACCCACAGTTTCCATGCTTTCCAAAACTATGCTCAACAATTGATCCAAGCAGCTCAAGCTGGTAATACCGATAAAATCGAAATCGATAATGGTGCAGATTTGAAAGATGGTACCTATACTTTAGAAGAAAAAAATGACTCCTATGGTTACCATGCAGTATTTTCGATCGTAGTCAAAGATGGCAAAGTCACTGAATCAAACTTTGACAATGTCAATGCGAATGGTGATTCGAAAAAAGATGATGCTGACTACAACAAGTCTATGAAAGATCAAGCAGGGACATCACCTGAAGAATATATCCCAGCTTTGAATGACGAATTTGTCAAAGCAATGGGTGAAGAAGAAGGGACTCCTGGCGATGTCGAAGTCGTATCAGGTGCCACAGAATCTTCAAATACCTTCGTGCTTTACGCAGAACAATTGATCAATGCTGCTGAAAAGGGCGACACGACAACAATCGTGGTCGATAACTATGTATCAGCTGACTAAGATCTTTAAGAAGTGAATATAAAAAAGCTGGGTGAA
Source organism: Tetragenococcus sp. (assembly GCA_041859945.1). Taxonomy (GTDB): domain Bacteria; phylum Bacillota; class Bacilli; order Lactobacillales; family Enterococcaceae; genus Tetragenococcus. The sequence continues at coordinate 6,646 of JBFLGC010000034.1, read as the reverse complement.
GTGCCCAGCTTTTTTATTGCCTTATTTTGTGTTAAAATTTTTATGACATAAAAACACGTTACGGTTGGTAGTCCGTAAGTATAGAGCAAGCCTATACCAGTAACCTTCCCTCCAGGTCGTCCTCTGTCAAATCAATAAATAAAGGAGGGGCTATCATGAAGATGACAGTCTTTTTTGATGGCAGTTTTTGGTGTGGTTTGATCGAGTATGTAGACCAAGAAAAACAGTATCATGTGTTTAAACAGACTTTTGGAAAAGAACCAAATAATGCAGAAATTTGGCATTATGTCCTTTTTTGCTTATCTTCAGCTCTTGAAAGAAATGAAGGACCGACAAAAGAAACGATCGATGCGGATGTTCTTTTTGAGCCTAAGTGGAGCAATCCCAAAAGAATGCAACGCGAATTAAGTCGTAAAAAGAACCAATCAGTTGTCTCAACTAAGGCCCAGCTGGCGTTGCAAATGGCTCGTGAGTTAAAAAAAGTGCAACACAAACATGTTACTCATAGCAAAAAAGAAAAGTTACAAGAGCAAAGGTATCAAAAACGTCAAGTTAAAAAGCATCAGAAGCAAAGAGGACATTAAGTTGTCCTTTTTTGCTGCGAAGAGGGTGAGGACCTATTTCTATCAAAGTCAACAATAAACTGCTAGCGAAAGAGTTAAGAACGGTCATTGCGCAACCTTAGGCTTTGCGTTATGATGAATAAGCGATAAAATCGCTAAAAAAACTTTAAAATAATGGGGAAACACGCTATGATAGAAAAAGTACACCGGACAAGGAGAAAGTAATGAAGCATAAATTTATAAAGCTGACCATGGTAGCTCTTTTGTTGGTCGGTTTAGCTGGCTGTCAAGATAAAAAAGAACCAACAGAATCAAGTTCGGCGACTGAAGTCACGCCCGCTAAAGGGTTACGCAAAGAGCCCTATGCCCAGGAAGAGTTTTTGTTGGGAACTTACACGCGGATCCGTGTCTATGATGAAGGTAAGAAAGAGGCCTTGCAACCGGCTTTTGACCGCATCAAGGAATTAGGAGATAAGATCACGATCAATCAAACTGGTTCTGAGATCGATGCGATAAATAGCGCTGCTGGCAAAGAGCCAGTGAAGGTGAGTGAGGATATCTACGGTTTACTAAAAACGGCTTATGACTATAGTGACTCTTCTAATGGTGGTTTTAATATGGCGATCGGAGCTATCACGCAATTGTGGCGGATCGGTTTTGATGATGCCAGAAAGCCCGAACAGGCAGAAATCGATGAAGCCTTGCAGCATATCGATTACCATAAAATAAAGTTTGATGATGCTGAACAGACCGTTTATTTGGAAGATCCCGACATGATTTTAGACCTCGGCGCGATCGCTAAGGGCTATATTGCCGATGAAGCCGCCGCCGTTTTACGTGATCACGGGGTGACTTCGGCGATCGTCGATCTAGGCGGAAATATTTATGTCGTTGGCCAAAGTTGGCGCGGGGCACCTTGGAATGTAGGGATTCAAGATCCTAATAATGCGCGTGGCTCTGTTTTAGGATCAATCGAAGAAACCGATAAAACCATCGTGACATCAGGCATCTATGAACGTTATTTGGAAGTCGATGGCAAGACCTATCACCATATTTTTGATTCAAAAACAGGTTATCCTTATGACAATGATATCGCTAGTGCCACAGTCATTACCGACAAGTCGATCGACGGTGATGGACTTACGACAGTGATTTTTGATAAAGGGGTCAAAGCTGGTCTAGAATATATCGAAAACGAAACGCCAGCGGGCACAGATGCGATCTTTGTCACTAAAGAAGATCGGGTTTATGTCACTGATGGGATCAAAGACACCTTTAAATTGGATGAAAATTCCGGTTATACCATGGGCGATCGCAGTGAGTTGAAATAGAAATGAAGGAATGAAAGCATGGAAAAGCGTCGTGCCACTCTTGATTTAAAAATGTATCCTGAAAAAATCCAAAGCTATCTGAAAGACGCGACGATTTATGATAGCAGTAGTTCCCCGGCAGCTAAAGTCTTTTTTATTGACAAGGAGCAAGGCTACTTTCTTAAAATAGCCAATGCCAAAGATCTAGCAGAGGAAGCTGAGTTGACGCGCTATTTTCATCAAAAAAAGTTGGCCACAAAAGTAGTAGATTTTTTTCAAGAAGATGAGCAAGGTTACCTACTGACGGAACAGGTCAAAGGAGAGGATGGTACGGCTAGCCGCTATTTGGCAGATCCCAAACATTTATGTCAAGTTGTTGCTCAAGAATTGCGACTTTTGCATGAAATCGATCCTGTCGGTTGTCCTGTTTCTGATCACACCAAAGCCTATCTAAAAAAAGCTAGACATGGCTATGAACAAGGTCACTTTGAACCCAAGCGGATCGGTTCTAGCATAAATTTTCAAACAGCCGAAACGGCTTTTGCTGAAATAAAGAAAAATGGCCATCTATTAGAAATGAACACCTTGATCCACGGCGATTATTGCCTACCTAATATCATGTTGGATAATTGGCACTTTACAGGTTTTATTGATGTTGATCACGCTGGCATTGGGGATCGACATGTTGATTTGTTTTGGGCCATGTGGTCATTGTGTTTTAATCTTGGGACAGAGCACTATCTGAGTGATTTTTGTGAGGCCTATGGGAAGGATAGAATCGATACCGAGAAATTGCGGGTCGTTGCGGCTTGCGAAGCTTTTGCAGATTAAGTTAAAAAGGAGTAAAACATGACAATAAAAAATTTCTTAGAGGTAGTGGAAATCAAAACCAAGATTGCGAGCATCTCTCCGTTTATAATGGGCGTCTTGTTTTCGCTGACCTATTTTCATGAGATCCACTGGGGCTACACATTCCTCTTTTTTTGTGGCATGATCGTTTTTGATATGGCGACGACAGCAATCAATAATTTTATGGACTTTGAAAAAGCCAAGTCTGAAACTTATAAGTATCAGCAAAATGTGATTGGTCGTGAACGCTTGGATGTGAAAATGATCCGTAAGATGATCCTCGGCATGATTGCCTTTACGTTTTTGATCGGTCTTATTTTGAGCATCAAGACGGGTTGGTTGCTCTTTATCATGGGTGGAATCGTTTGTTTTATTGGTATTTTTTATACCTTTGGCCCGATCCCGCTTTCACGCATGCCCCTTGGTGAAGTGTTTAGTGGTGTGACAATGGGACTGGGGATTTTTGCCATCACGGTGTATGTCAACACATTAGATCAACAAGTCTTTTATTTGACCCTTGATTTTAAAGCGGGACTGTTTTCTTTAAACGGTCAACTTTGGGGCCTTATAGCGATCGTCTGGGCTTCTTTGCCTTTGATCTTTACGATCGCCAATATCATGTTGGCTAATAACTTACGCGATTTAGAAACAGATATCAAAAATCATCGTTATACGCTTGTTTATTATATTGGTCGAAAAAATGGGACCTTGCTTTTTCAAGGACTGATGTATAGTAGCTATCTGGCAATCTTAATCGGCTTGATAGTTGGCATCTATAATTGGCCGATCCTTTTCGTCTTCTTGACTTTACCGAAGATCCACAAAAATTTGCAAGAACATCGAGCCAGTCTGCCAGAACCGAAAAGCTTTGGCTATGCCATCAAAAATATGATCCTGTTTAATGGATCGTATGCGATAGGCCTAATTTTTTGCTTGATCTGGCAAGCAATCCATAGCTAAAAAGCGCTAGCAAAAAACGAGTAACCTATCTGAGGCTACTCGTTTTTGCTTAGGATTCGATCGTTGCCAAACTGATTTCACCTGAAGCTAGTTTAAAGGTTCTTCCAGGCGTTTCTACCACCAGTTCACCGGTATCGGTAATAGCTGTGGCAATGCCACTGTAGGCTTTTTTTTGTTGCGTAAAACTTACTTTTTTGCCTAAGACAAACGATTTCTTTCGGTAGACGGCTAAATAACTTTGATCGGGCAAGCTGTCTATCAGCTCAAAAAAATTTTGCCAAATCAAGTGGATCAAGTCATTTCGACTAGAAGTGGCTACTTTACTTGGGAAAAGCGAGCTTGCTTTTGCTTGGAGTTCTTTGGGAAAATCACTGGGGGCAATTGCAAAATTGATGCCCATACCTAAAATCACGTGTCCGATTTGACCTGTTTCAAAATTAGACATCGCTTCGGATAAGATACCACAGACTTTTTTGCCGCCTAAATAAATATCATTGACCCATTTGATCGAGGTTTCTTTGCCAGTGATTTCATCGATGGCAAGAGCGACAGCCACTGCTGCTAATATCGTGTATTGCGGCAGTTCATCAAAAATTTGATCAGGATATAATAACAAGCTCATATAAATCTGTCCGACTGGAGAAAAGTAAGGACGGCCGAAGCGACCATGTCCGCCGGTTTGCGTTTCCGCTAAAAACAAAGCCGGCGCATTTTGACCTGCTAGTGCTGCTTTTTTAGCGTCGATCATAGTAGAGTCTGTACTTGTTTTGATAAATATATTGGCTGCGGGTAATGGTTTGTCCGCCATTTTTTTTGTTTCTAAGACATCGGACGGTAGATAGCGATAACCAGTCGACGTATGCTCGATCTGATATCCTTTTTTTTCTAATTCACCAATGGCTTTCCAAACGGCAGTACGTGAGATCCCTAATTCAGTTGCTAATTTTTCCCCAGAATAGACGTCCTCTTTTTGACGCAAAAGCGAAAGTAATTTTTCTTGTGTCGTCATCAAAACACCTTTCTTCTTCGATAATATAGTCTTAGTATAACTTAAGCAAAGAATTAAGAAAAGCTACGGATCACTTTGAGTTTAAATATTGGCTTCTCATAAGACAGCTCTACTTGATCGATCATCATACCCAAAAGGCGAAAGTCTTGGATATTGTGAGTCTCCTTATGCCCACCTAATAATTCATCATAATATCCTTCTAGGCCACTATTTCGTGGGGTGTTCAACATATCAAAAAATTCATCTATATGAGACGGGCGATCCTGAGCTGTCCCTTGTAGTTGGATCATTAGCTGTTTTTTTTCATAGGCGATATCTAAGTGAATATGATTGATGTCACTATCAAAACAATACAGCAAAAGCTCATCCACGATGCGACGTGCGCGTTCTTTTTCGTTCATTGCCTTCCTCCTTTTTTTCTTTCCATAGGTTAAGGACTGGGACCATCCCGGCGGCTACAAAACCACAAGAAAAACCATTGTTATAAAGATTGAGACCGCCATGTAAATACGACACGTTTGAAACCAAGGTCATGTGGATAAAGCCGGCTAAGATGCCAGGAATCGTTCCAAAAGCGCCCGCAATCGGAGCTAGACTGGTGCCGAAAAGGGCCGTCATCAAAATCGGAAAGGAGTCTTCTCCATAGTTGGGCGAAAACCAAGCAGCCATCATGACACCGAGCAAAATCGGGAGGCTATTTTTCCAATGATTGCCAAAAGCGCTAAAGCCCATAACGGTCAAAACCGCACCTACGATAGGACCGGAAAAACTCCCTTGCAGCAAAAGGATAAAACTGGTCATCAAAAGTCCCATCATTCCCATGTTGATCAAGGTCGCGCCAACAGAAGAGACGAGGACAAAATCGGTAATTAGACTACCACTTTCATTAAAGATCTTTTTTAAATCAGCAAAGTTTCCTCGTTGCCAAACGCCAGTCAAGATCAAAGCAAGTGAAATTATCAGTAAAAAGATCAGGGCAGCTGTCGAATACTGGTCGGATACCAAATTTGGCGTTGTAAATTCATGACCAAAAAGGCGCATCAAGCTAGCCAGAAGCATGGCGATGATACCAGAAGTGAAACCGACATTGTAGAGAGAAAAGCCTTGGTGAAATTGCAAAAAGTGTGCCGATAGGGGTGGTAACATGAGTCCGACAAAAATACCGGTAAGATAGCCTACGACCACACCTGACCAAGTAGAAAGCTCAGTACCAAAAGCAATATAGCTGACGGCAGGTGATAAGGTACTACCAAACAAAGCCACCAGTGAGAATTGAGTGAATGGTTTGTCTACGAGGCGCGCATAAACAGCTACTCCGACAAAGATCGGGATCGAATTGAAAATGTCTTTGCCAAAAAAGGAAAAGCCTGATACGGTGAACAAGGCTGCTAACATCGGCCCACTCAACTCTACTTTTTTAAGCCAAATAAAAAGTAAACTTATTAAAGTTAAACTACCACTATTTAAAAAAGCGCTGCCGAAATTGCCGACCGCAAAATAATCTGTGATCAAGTTGCTTGGTGCTAAGAAAATGGCTTTCAGCCCATGCCACAGATCGTTTGGCGTTTCCGTAAAAAGACCGATACTGATCAAAAGTAGACTATAGCCAAGCATCAAGCGATACAGAAAGGGGGAAGGGGACGCGTGGGACAACTCTTTGTGTCGATAATAAATCGGTTGATTTTTCATGAAGGCCTCCTTTGTCTTTCTTTAAGCATAACTTGTCAGAAAGCCCCCCGTCAATTTTGAAGCACGATTGCGCCTGTTTTTTTAACGTAACTAGGCAGAAGTCGCCCATCCTCTATAGGTGGTAGATGTTTGCCGTTCGGTATGAGGGTTACCTTTGGTAACTCGAAAACCGATATAAAAAGCTTATTGCCTTTTTATTTTGTTCTATGCTATAATCAGTCTATAAAAGAAATGGGCTGATATAATAATGGAATTAGATACTAATA
>JBFLGC010000033.1:0-28207 GCA_041859945.1 Tetragenococcus sp. | reverse complement strand
CCTTAGACTCAGGACCTTTCTACAACGACGCAAAAGAGAATTTAAATCTGGTGGATTTGAACCTCAATTTAGTGCTAATTATGACGAGTGAAAGAAGGAAAACATCACTTTTAAATTTAATTTGAAATGAGGGATCACATGGTAAACAAAGAAGATGCTATTGAGATAATTTTATATGCCGAAGAAAATGAGATTGACATTTGGCTAGATGGTGGTTGGGGAGTTGATGCTTTATTAGGAGAAGAAACAAGACACCACAACGATATTGATTTATTTGTAGAAGAAAAAAACGGCAAAACGTTTATTGAAATATTGAAAGAAAAAGGCTTTACCGAAGTTATTGAAGCTTATACCACTACAGATCATATGGTTTGGAAGGACGCTAAAGACAGGATAATCGATCTTCATGTATTTGAATTCAACGAACAAGGAGACCTTATTTTTGAAGGGAAATCATATCCATCAAACGTGTTTAGTGGAATTGGGGAAATAGGTGACAAAGTTGTAAAATGTATAAATGCTGAAAATCAGGTTTTATTTCACTTGGGATATGAGCATGATGAAAATGATATTCATGACGTAAGGTTACTATGCGAGAGATTTAATATTCCTGTTCCGAGTGTATACAAGTAACTAACTAATCCCAATTAGCTGATATGTTCCCACATACAAGGTTCAATCTTGGATATGTTCCCTTAAACGTGAAATGATTTTGGCGACCTGATTTTGATAGCTACGTGGGTTTCTCAACGCATGTGGAGACTATTGTGTTGCTACAACGAGCAGATACGTAGAAATCCTTTATTTCAAGCACTTTTACAAGTATATTGTCTTTACTAGTGAGGGTGATAAAATCAGAAATAAAGAGATTCGAAACTATATCAATGTGTCGGTAGTCATAGAAGTTGTTGCTGATTTTGTAAATGACTTATCTGATGAACTTATTAAGATACTTCAAGATTTGCAGGTGGATAAGACTTCTTTTGAAAAATTAGGTATTAGCTATGAAGAAAAAGCTTTTTATGACATTCTTGTAAAAGTAAGAGATGACCACGGATTCCCTTATGAGGAAGAAAAGTGTCTCATGCTTGCAAAGAAAATAAAAGGACTTGTAGATGATAAAGCTCAGTTTGCGGATTGGTCTACAAGAGACGATATAAAAAATCAGCTCAATATGGATTTGACCGTGCTTCTTTATAAGAATGGTTATCCGCCTGAATGGGACGAAGAAGTATTCGAAAAAGTCTTGGAGCAGGCCGAAAACTTTAAAAAATCTGCAGATGTTTCATCTACAGATGCGCCAGCGACAACACCGGCTAAAATATATCAGTATCAACCAGAAAGAAGTACTTTGATGGTTGCTGAGGAATCAGCACCATATGGGACGAAAAAAGAATGAGGTGACAAAAGTTGAGCAGTACTATTGATATCAATACAACTATTAAGGCAGGAACCATTGATTCTGCATTTAAAGAGGTTACGCACTCTCAAGACCTCGGTTTTGCGTAACCCTGCTCAACTGCGTCTTTTTCACCTTAAACTTGATGGAGATACCTTTATTGATGAGGGTCTTTATAAATGCCTGAGACGCAATATTGGCTATTATGTTTATTCAAGAACTCGTATCGCAAAGTTCAAAGAAGATGATGACGAGGCCAGAGGCTATGCAGTTGATTAAGGAGCAGAGCTTAAAAAGCCCGGATGACTTTGGAAATATGCTGGGAGAAATACTGTTGTATGCTTTCTTTGAAGAAAAACTTGAAGCACCTAAGATTTTCAGCAAAATCGAATTGGATAAATTATCATCAGATGCTTTTTATGATGGCGTTCATCTGCTGAAAATAGATGATGATTCGTTTCAGATGTTTTTTGGTACCTCTAATGTTGAAAATCAGATTGATGCAGCTGTAGATAATGCTTTTGTAAAAATAAAAGCTGGACTTAACCGGTCGAAGAAAGGTATTGCTCTTGTAAATGATTTGATTTTTGCACAGAGTGCGGATTCTGTATTGATGGAAGAACTTAGTAAAATCATTACGCCTTCACCTGATGCACCTGATGTAGACTCTGCTTATGGCATATTTTTGTGCTATTCAATAGGACTTACAAAAGAAAACCGTACTGTAGCAGAATATAAAAAATTAGTTGAACTGAAAATGGTAAGCGATATTCAATACAGCTTACCAAAGATAAAAAAATATATAGATGATTGTGGATTATCATCACGCTCATTCTATGTTTACATAGTTCCGCTGGATGATGCAGCAGCAGATAAAACCACAATTATGAAAAAAGTGACTGGAGGTGCCTAATGAAAAAGATTGAAGGTTCACCTAAGAACTTGAAACAATTATTGCAAAATACAAAGTATTCTATTCACTATTATCAGCGTGAATATATGTGGAAGCGTAAGCATATTGAAGAACTGATTGATGACCTTACATCGGAGTTCTTAGAGTATTACAAGCCGGGTGATGCAAGACCAGCAGTCGCTGATTATGGAGCATATTTCATGGGTTCTATTGTATTAGCTGGACGAGAAAACGCCATTATTGATGGTCAGCAAAGATTTTCTTCTTTGACACTTCTGTTGATGTATTTGAATAACAGATTAAAGGCAATCGGCCAAAGCTACAATATGATTGAAACCATGATATTTTCGGAGTCGTTTGGAACAAAGTCTTTCAATATTAGCGTTGATGACCGTCAAGAATGTATGGATGCAATCTTTAACGATTTTGACTTTGATACTACTGGTACTGGTGAGTCAGTAAAAAATCTGTATGGTCGCTATTTAGATATTCAAGAAGTGTTCCCTACTGATATCACAGATGATATGCTTTTGCATTTCTGTGACTGGATTGCGGAGAAAATGTTCTTTATTGAAATAGTTGCAACCACAGAGCAGGATGCTCATAAAGTGTTTGTCACCATGAATGACCGAGGATTAAGTCTTACATCTACCGAAATGTTAAAGGGGTATCTTCTTTCTGAAATTAAATCCGATACAACTCGTGAGAAGATGAATGACCTCTGGAAGAATAAGGTTCTCTCGCTAAAGAAGGATGACGATAAGGGCGATGAAACATTTATCAAGGCGTGGCTTAGAGCTCATTATGCGGAAACTATTCGTGAGACCAAAGCAGGTGCTGTAAATAAGGATTTTGATATTATCGGTGGTTCGTTCCACAAGTGGGTTCGCGATGAAAGAGATAAGTTGAGCCTTAATGATTCTGACGACTTTGAATTGTTCATTAAGAAGTTTGCTAAGTTTGCTGAAGTATATGAACGAATCCGTCAGGCAGAAACTACATTTGCAGAAGAAACGAAGTATGTGTATTACAATGCTCAGGTCAATTTTACTCTTCAGCCACAGCTATTATTAGCACCGGTATGCTATGAAGATACATGGCCAGTGATTATTGAAAAGATTAATCTTGTTGCAAGGTTTATAGATGTTTTGATTGTTTCCAGAGTTACGAATTATCGTTCGGTTGATTACAGTACAATAAAGAATTTTGTTTTCAATGTAACTAAGGATATTCGAATGACGGATATTCCTACATTAAAACATAAACTCGAACAGCAATACATCAATTTGGAATTTGACCCTGCAGCAGCATTGGCTGATTTAAGACTTAACAGTTTCACAAAGAAATATATAAAAAATATTCTTGCGCGTGTTACTGGCTTTATTGAGGAGCAGACAGGTGTTGCATCAAACTATTGTAATTACATGAATACGCAAACTAAGAATCCGTTTGAAATTGAGCATATAATTACAGACCATTATGAATGGTTTACATCAGAGTATACTGACCAAGATGATTTTAGACGTTGGAGAAACAGCGTAGGAGCATTATTGCTGTTACATAAGAGTATCAATGCAAGTTTAAATGATGCAAAGTATGATTACAAGTTAATGAAGTATTGTTCTAACGAAGGTAACATCTACACTGAGTCACTTGGCGATTTGGCATATCAGAATAATCCGAAGTTCAAAAAGTTTATTGCAGACAGTGGACTCGGATTTAAAGCCTATGCTTCTTTTGGAAAAAACGAGATAACTGAAAGAACCGCTGTGCTCGTTGATTTGGTGAAACTTGTATGGAATGACGAGATGTTTAAATAAATCTTGCGAAATGAGGAAAATACATGGTTTTTAATACTTTTATAAAATGTCAAGTTTGTGGAAGTATCACCAGAATTCGTTTACAGGTTGGATGGCAGGAAGAACATCCGATTGTTGTGGCCTGTGGCAAATGTGGAACCTCCTTATCAGGAAATGTTGAAATTGGACAAGATAAACCGGGATTAAAATTCTCGTTTGATAATGCTGATGAGGTATTAGATGGAGCAGCGGATTATATGGTCGAATGTTCCGGTGAATTTCCAACTGTAAAACAGGGCTCAGCAGAAGGACTGGAAGGTTTAATAATCACACCGTTTATTCGATGCCTGAGTTACATGAAATCAGATGATTCTTACGAGCAATTTAGTAAAGCAGTATCACAGCTCAATGCTACAAAAAGGAAATGGAAAGAATATCAGAGAATCATTAATCTTTTTAAGAATAATAGTGAGTATTTAGTTCAAGAGATACAGAAGGTGTTTTCAGGACAATACTTTCAGTTACAAGTGATTTTGATAGCGTTAAACAGTTTTATTTGGATGTTTATGAAGCTTTAGGTAATTTACTTATTATTCCAGTTGCTCTTAATAACTAAAACTTGAAAGCTCAAAATTGCAGTTGAACCTTTGATACAATGAGCTTTTTTAACAAAAAAATAGCACGAACAGCTACCTTATTTGATAGAATAGAGTTATCCAAACCATTATCAAAGGAGTGTTCATGCTATGTCAATTATAACACAAACAAACGAAAATTCAGCTAAAATTTCAAACTCGGTGTCTGATTTCTTTCATCGTTTTAAAGTTTCTGCCGCTTTAAAAAAAGCGAATGCCGTTCATGAAAAAGGAATATCAGTCCCTGTTATTTTTTCTTTTGATCGATGAACTTTCCGAGCTACCTGTCGCAGAAGCCATCTTACAATTATTCGACCTTTTTCATGAAGCATTTATTGATGAACACGTATTGGACAAAGCAACCTTAAATAACATCATTGAACCATTCATTACCAAGTTGTCTCCTTTGATACAAAATCAGCTGAAACAGGCAGGCTAACACGAATTTTCTGTCCATAAATACTTATATATCAAAGGGTTGAGTAGAAAAATGAAGTTTCAAGTTTTAGTTATCAACCTATAAATGCCTACAAAAAAATACTTACTAAAGGTGGGCGTTTCGTGTTGATCGGTGGGACCTCCAAAGCTTTAAGTGCCAGGGTCGCAGGGCCTGTTCGTGCGATCGGCAGTGAGGAAACTTTCACAGCAGCTGCTTTTCCATTTCATCCGCGAAGGGAAAGGTTGCAAGAATTGACTGATTTAGCAGAAGAAGGTAAAGTAAAACCACATTTAGATGCGATCTTTCAACCTAATGATGCAGTAGAAGCCATCAACTATATCTTAAATTGTCATCCTCAAGGTAAAGTTGCTTTGCAAATGAACTTTTAAGTTTAATGACGAAAAAGTAGTTAGAGAGGAAGGAAAAGTCAAATGCCACAGACACAACTACAAGTCTTTGTTAACGGAAAAGAATTTTCGCAACATGAGTTGGCTAAAATGTATATCGATCGTAGCTATTCGGCGCTGCATGAAATGAAGCAACTGGGTGCGACGCTTTTGGATGAGCAGGGCCAAGTAATCAATGAAAGTGAGATCGAGTACTTGCCACAAGCAAAAGTTCCTTGTCTTTTGTTAGACAACAAATTACGGATCGGCAAAAGGGAATTGAATCGGCTTTATGAAGAACAATATCGGCTGTCAGATGCTATGTGGTCGGACATTTTAGCACTTTCTAATGGGGAATATAGTCAGAAAGTTGCGCGGGCGCATCTGATCGTCACCGGTCTTACTTTTGGGAAATACATGAAAATCATCGGTTCGACTTTAAAAATAAAGAAATTCTTGCTCAGTATGCATCCAGATCATATCGATGCTTTTCTGACATCGGTCACTGAAACAATGGGTATATATGGCAAACCGACGCAAATGAAAGGTAAATTACAAAAAGAAGCTCCCGGACCTGTCTCAAGTGATCATAATCTGAGGTTGATCGGCGCTTCCTATTTAACTGCCGATCCTACGAAAAGAAATGCGATCGCTATGCATCAAGTAAAAAGATTTAAAGGTGGACTCGATATCTTAGCAGGAGCCTATTTGTGGTGAATAGATAACTTTAATCAAAATCCATTGGAGGGGTCAAAATGGAAGAAAAAGGATATACCGAAAAAGATTGGCGCCTATTTAGCAGTAAAATCGCGGACTGGCAAGAAAATTATATGGAAAAGCTCAATTCTGATTATGTGGCACTTTTAACAGGTGAGGGCTTGGCATCGGAAAAGTTTTGGCAGTTGGAAAAACGCATCAAAGAAGATAAAAAAAATACGGGTGTTGTTGTGGATATGCGTCGTTCTATGCTTCTACTTGATATCCTTAGTCTCTTAAGTGAAGGTGCGATCACCCTACATGATTTGGATGATTTTAGTGCGGAACTCCAAGGACGAATGAAATTTTTGGTTGACAGAAATTTTTAAAATGACGAGAGGATGATTTTTATCGCGAATAAAAGAATGAATTTGGCAAAGACCGCTCTTGGCAAAACGTTTACTATCAAAATTGATCGTCCCTTAGGTAGCTGTCACCCTGATCACCCAGAACTCAAGTATCCGATCAACTATGGCTATCTTCCGGATATATTTGCAGCTGATGGTGAGGAGATGGATGTCTATTTGTTGGGTGTAAACAAGCCTGTTACTGACTTCAAAGGGCAGATTATTGCCGTTATTCATCGCTTGAATGACGTTGAGGATAAGTTAGTTGCGGCGCCTCTTGACATGATGTTTACCAAAAAAGAAATCAGCCATGCAGTTCATTTTCAGGAGCAGTTTTTTGAGACGGAGATCGAAGTCTTACCAAGAAAAAACGTTATTTCCAAAAAGTGATCACAGCTGGCTGGTCAGCCAATCAAAAATTTCAGGTAAAGACACAAGACGGAAGCGATTATCTTTGGCGTGAAAGTCCGTTAGATAAATGGGAAAATCGGCGAGAAATGTTTTGCTGGCAACAAAAATTGGTCCAATTAGACGTACCGATGTGTTTGCCTATTGAAATCGGTCAAGAAAAGAATCACGTGTATACGCTTTGGTCTTGGATCGCTGGAGTTGAGGCGCGTGAAGTCATTCCCAAATACCCGAAAGCTGTACAATATGAATACGGTATCGAAGCAGGTAAAATTTTAAAAACTGTCCATTCACTTCCAGTGCCTAGTGATCGCTTGGATTGGGCCAGCTATTTCAATCAAAAAATGGATCGGAAAATCAAGAAATATGAAGCCTGTTCCCTCTCTTTTGCGGGGGCGCCACTTTTTGTTGACTATATGGAAGCCAACCGTCACTTGCTTAAAGGACGACCACAAGTCTTTCAACATGGCGATTATCATCTTGGGAATATGATGATCGAAAAGGATAAGCTCGTCATCATCGACTTTTATCGTTTTGATTTTGGGGATCCCTGGGAAGAATTCAATCGCATCGTCTGGTCGGCTCAAGTACCCCCGAGCTTTGCGACAGGGATGCTCGATGGTTACTTTGATAATAGGATTCCCAGTGAATTTTGGCGGCTTTCGGCTTTGTATATCACTAGCAATCAACTTTCCGCACTTTCGTGGTCAGTTGCTTACGACGATGCGCAAATTGTTATCGCCATAAACCAAGCCAAAGATGTTTTGAATTGGTATCAGGGGATGCAGAAAGTCGTGCCTAGTTGGTATGGACATTGAAAAAGTCAGGGTGTTGGTGGCTAAATGGCTTTTGATGGGTACATCATAATGTATTAAAAAATGAAGTAACAGATTGCTTGGAATGAACAAATTAAAAAAAGGCTATATTATGATCAAATGTCAAACTGAAGTTACAAAAGAAGCGTTCGTTCCTCTTATTGATATTGTCTATAAAACCAACAAGCGTACAAAACTTAGTCGCGTGATCATTTTTCTATGTGCGCTCTTGCTTATTGGCATAGGGACACATTACTTAGTGGTCGGGATGTTTCAAGGACGATGGCTATCGGTTCCCTATACGATTTTCATGGTCGTTGCGCTGTTTTTAGGGATCTTCTTCATTTGGATCGCTGTTGTTGGGTTAAAAAAGCTAGCACTAAGAGCTATGGCAAAGAAGCATTCTATAAAAAATCAGGAAGTCATGAATTATACTTTCGATGAAGATACCTTAACCGTTGAACTCTTGGGAAATACTGGGACTTATCAATGGACGGCTATCGACAAACTGTACGAAGGCGACCGTTATTATATCTATGGAATCAATAATATCTTCAACCCAATCGATAAAAAAGGTTTTGAAGGTAACGGTTTAGCTGATTTTCAAGTGCTCTTAACACGAGTGTTGAAAATTCCGATCGAAAAAATCTAAGGAGTGACCATAATGGGGTTATTTAAAAAGAAAAATGTTAGAAATGAGGCAGGTTTTCTAAACATTAACGTCCGACCGTTGATCGATTGGAACGAACCTAATGGTGAAGGCTGCATTGTTTCTGATAAAATCATAAAAGAAGGCTGGAAAGTCGGCTATCTGTTTCGAGAAGCTCCTTTAACTGATCGACCCGATAGTGGCTGGCATTTCTTAAAAGGCGATGAAGATAATGCATACATGAATGACGTTTCTAATCATCATATTTTTGCCGTCAATATGATTTGTAACTAGGACTCTGACATCTTGCCTTATTTGCATCTGCCGATCAGGACTTATCTGATACGGACCAAAGAAGGGAAATTTATCTCTGATGATGGCAGTCAAGCCATTTGGTTTGAAAAACAAAGCGAAACGAGCAATTAAAACAGCGAATTATCTTTTTTAGGAACTAAGACACCTACCTACCTAATCAAGTGTTTGTTTCTAAATCTTATATTTTTTGGTTGTAAGTAGATGACATTTGAGTTTTCTTTCGCTTTAAAATAAAGGCAAGAAAGAAGGGATCCCTATGAATAATAGCGACCGTAAAAAAGCTGGCTTGCCTTATCGTTATGACGATCCAACACTTTTGGGAGATCAACATCTTTACCAAAATCAAATGATCGCGTATAATCAAACCTTGGCAACCGAAAACGATAAACGTCAAGAACTATTAAGAAAAATGTTTGCTAAAATAGGCCCTGGTTGCACGGTAGAAACACCAGTCCATGCCAATTGGGGGTGTGCGCACGTCTATTTAGGTAGAGGTGTTTATCTCAATTCGAATGTGACTTTTGTAGACGATGAGAAAATCGAGATCGGCGATCATTGTTTGATCGGACCCAATACCGTCTTTTCAACGGCGGGTCACCCGATCTTGCCCATCCTTCGTGAACATAATTATGTCTACAATTTGCCGATCAAGGTCGGCAAAAATGTTTGGATCGGTTCGGGTGTCCAAGTATTGCCGGGTGTGGCGATCGGTGACAATGCGGTGATCGGCGCTGGTAGTGTCGTGACCCACGATATTCCTAGTAATGTCGTGGCTTTTGGTGTTCCCTGCCAAGTGATCCGTGAGATCGGCGTCAAAGATCGAAAGTATTATTGGAAAGATCGTAAATTAGATGTTTGGGAGTGAAAAAATGAATCAAAAAGAAAAAATGCAAGAATTGATCCAAAAGAAACAAGCCAATGGTGGCGGACGTTCGAAAAAGATGAGTGAGCCTAAAAATGACCGTAAAAATATGCGCAAAGGGCCAAAGATCTACAATAAGTAGGTGCAGAAAATGTTTGAAGAGATCCTATTTAAATAAGTCGAGAAGTGAATGAACCCCCGCGAATTTATAAGGTCGGCAAATTTTTTGGTAGAAAAGAGGGATAGTTTGGACAAAATAAAATTGATCGCGACTGATATGGACCATACCTTATTAACAGATGAAGGAAATTTACCACCCAACTTTTTTGAACTTGTGGACCAGTTGACTAAAGAAAAGATCTATTTTGCTTTAGCTAGCGGACGTCCCTTGGCCACGCTGAAAAAGATGTTTCCTGATCATTTGGATGAATTTATTTTTATTGCTGATAAAGGTGGTTTGATCGAATATCAAAATGAGACCCTTTATAAAAGCTTGATCGAACCAGCTACCTATCAAAATTTGGTTGCAAAAATCAAAGCGATCGGCGTCGTTCCGATCGTTTGTGGAATCGATGCGACTTTCATCGAAAAACGTGATCAGCACTATGAAGATTATTTCAAGCAATTTTATACGAAAATGATTTTTGTGGATGATTTGGAAAGTTTGACAGAAGATGCCGACAAGGTGACGGCTTATTTGCCTAGCAATAACAGTCGTGAAATTTATGAGAAACAGTTTTATCCGCGCTTTGACCAAGACTTTTCGCTTGCTGTCGGTGATACCATGTGGATCGATTTGATGAACAAAGAAGTCGATAAAGGTGCGGCGATCCGTAAGATCGGTGAACGTTTAAATATTCTGCCTACTGAAATGATGGCTTTTGGTGATGGCGATAACGATATCCAAATGTTGCAAGCAGTCCGTTATAGTGTCGCTGTAAAAAACGCTGAAGCTTCAGTTAAACAACATGCGACTTACGAGACTGCCACTAATAATGAATTTGGTGTGACAAAAATGATCGAAGCATTACTGATTTCCCTGAAATGATCAGCTGATTTTCTAGGACGTTCTTAGGAACGTCCTTTTTGCGTTGAACCAAGAATACTAATTTACAGAAAATTTACATATTTTTTTCTATCTTAACGAAATGATCATTCAAAATCAATAATGAAAGCATACAATCAATCATGTAAAGGAGGTTTAAAAAAAGATGACTTTGATCACAGCACATTCAGGCAGTGATGGCACCCCAGAAAATAGTTTAGAATTTGCCGCTTTTTTTATAGATAAACCAGTTGATGTGTTAGAAATCGATGTTCGAAAAAATAGGGTCGGGCAATTGGTATTGAGCCATGATGAATTAACAGACCGCCCTTATGTTTCTCTGGAAACTTTTTTGAAGTTTATCAAAACGACACCACTCAAATTGAATTGTGACTTGAAAGAAGCGGGTTTAGAAACAGCCGTCTATGAATTAGTAGGACACTATGATAAATGGCCAGACACTTTCTTGAGTGGTAAAGTTTCCCCAAACTATTTGAATAAATGGTCAAGCCAACTGTTGATGAACATCGAAAATACCATTTCATTCAGTGGAAAACAAGGTGCCGATGTGAGTCAAGCAATCAATGAATTGGTCGAACAAGGTGCCAAAATCATCAATATGCCCGATCTTTTTTTCAATGATGAAATTTTTAGACAAGGTCAAAAAGCTGACTTAAAATTTTCACTCTGGACTGTCAATGATTTAGAACGTATGAAGGAATTGGTAGGGCAACATATTTTTAATATCACTTCTAGAAAGGCTTGGGAATATCTACAAAAGAGGAGTTGGCAAGATGAAGTATTTGAATCCGAAACGTCTTTATCATAGTTTTGGTAAGAAGTTTTTTCTAGACACATTGATTTTCGCTGTTTTTCTTTTATTTTTCTATGGTCCTCTGTTGAATACCCTAATGCTCGCTTTTGCCGAGCAATATCAAGTTCCTCATGTGATCCCAACACGTTTCGGGTTCAAGTGGTGGTCCTATATTTTTGCTCAAGATAACTTGATCGAGTCGATCGTCAATTCCTTTTTGATCGCCATTTTAGCCACCGTCCTTTCGATGTTGATCTGTATACCAGCTGCCTATGCTTTAGCACGGTTTGACTTTAAAGGAAAAAGTTTCTTCATGTTTTCATTCTTACTGTCCAATGCCTTTCCCAAAATTGGCTTGTATACTGCCCTAGGGATCTTATTTTATAAATTCCATTTGATGGGCACACTGACAGGAGTGGTGATCGTTCATATCCTAAACACGATGATCTTCATGATCTGGATTCCGTCAAGCTCATTTCAAACCGTTCATCGACAGCAAGAAGAAGCTGCTAGGGACGTAGGAGCTGGGCCGATTTTGACCTTCATGAAAATCACCTTGCCAGTAGCGGCACCAGGGATCGCAGTAGCGGCCATGTATACGTTCTTAGGTTCACTAGAGGAGGCTCAAGGGACATTATTGGTGGGATTTCCGGAAATAAAGACCATGGCTACCTCGATGTATGGGGTCATTTTAGATTATCCTCCTATGGCCGGCGCGGTCTTCTCATTGATATTAGTTATTCCAACAGTTTTCTTACTATGGCTTTGTCAAAAAATATTCGGTAAAGATCTTTTTTCAGGAGGCATCTCCTTGTGATCAGCAAAGATCATAATTTGAAGTGAAGGAGTTTTGATCAGTGGATGCAGTAAAAGTAAAAATAGCCGATCTTTCTAAAGTATACGAAAATGGAGATGGCATACATCATATCGATCTTGAAATCAAGACTGGTGAAATCTTGACCTTATTAGGCCCTTCAGGATGTGGTAAAAGTACCATCTTGCGGTGCTTGGGAGGTTTTCAATCAGTCGATGAGGGAAAAATTTTGATAGACGACATCGACATCACTACTTTGCCAGCAGATAAACGTCCGACAAGTATGGTATTTCAAGGCTACAACTTATGGAGTCATATGACAGTCTATGAAAATTTGGCATTTGGCCTTAAGATCCGCAAGTTATCTAAACAGGAAATCAAAAATCGGATCAAAGACATGCTAGAACTGCTTAAATTGCCAGGTGTTGAAAAAAAGTATCCAGACCAATTATCAGGCGGCCAACAACAACGTATCGCGATCGGTCGTTCCTTGCTATTAGAGCCTGCTGTATTGCTCTTAGACGAACCATATTCAGCACTGGACGCCAAGATCCGGCAGCAAATGCGCGAAGAATTGAAACGGATCCAAGCCGAAACCAAAGTCACTGTCGTTTTTGTGACACATGATCAAGAAGAAGCCATGTATCTTTACGATCGTATCGTGGTCATGGAAAAGGGGATGATCGCTCAAGTCGACACACCAACGGAAATCTATGAAAATCCTGCGAATCGCTATACCGCTTCTTTTATTGGAGAAATGAACTTTTTACCGACAGGGGATAAGCTCAAAGCCTTTCGTCCTGAAGATGTGACATTATCCGCTCATACTGGCGATCATCAGGGAGTCATCGATGACATTATGAATGCTGGCCACTACTCAGTTATTTATGTAACGTGTCAAAAACAAGC
Organism: Tetragenococcus sp.; assembly: GCA_041859945.1. Taxonomy (GTDB): domain Bacteria; phylum Bacillota; class Bacilli; order Lactobacillales; family Enterococcaceae; genus Tetragenococcus. The sequence continues at coordinate 14,902 of JBFLGC010000033.1, read as the reverse complement.
CATGAAGTTTTATATCGATAAAGAACAAGCACAACAATACCAAAAACACCAAAATCTTTTCTTTATGATCAACAAATTCAAGATCTATTAGTCTAGTGGTAATAAGTCAAGAGAAAAGTAACACGTTTCCTATCACGAAGACCTGAAAGAAGGTGCACTCAAATAAGCCTAGTCAAATGAAACGTTTTCACTAGCTGAGTTCAAAGGGTTGCGTCAATAACTTCATGTTATTTCTCTATCAGCCTCCTTTGCGGCATATAGAGTTGGTAGGTACGTACCAGAATATCCACCAGACGCACAAATTTTCTTGCGGTTAAGACGATGGCACGTTTGTGTTGATGTTTGGCTGTTTCTTTATACTTCTTCTGGTAAAACTCCTTATACTTGGCATCTCGTGATCGGACTAAGTTGGCGGCTTCAACTAAGTAATAACGAAGATAACGATTGACTCGTTTCGCTAAAGAAGTGTTCTCGGAGTTTTTATCTCCTGACTGGTTTTTAGGCCAATGGAGCCCTGCGTATTTGGCGATTTTCGCTTCATTTTCAAAGCGTTCGATCTGACCGATTTCTGTTAAGATCCCACCAGCGTAAACTGGTCCGACGCCAGGAATACTCGTGAGACATTGATACTCAGGAATGGTCACAACGAGCTCTTGAATCGCTTGATCAAGCTCTTTGATCAACTTTTCTAAGCTACGAATCTCGCGAGCAATCACGCTAAGAACAATATCAACAGATCCTTGTTGGACTTTCCCTAAGCGGTAACTTCCACGAATCGCTTTGGCAATCATTTTCGCAGTATTCTCAGGATTTTTGAAGCGGCCTCGTCCCATTTTTTGAATCAAGTTTGCGAAGTCTTCTAAAGGCATTTGTACCCGTTGATCAAGAGAATAATCTTCTGTCATCAATGAGACAAGAGTGGCGCTAAGAACAGAGGTGGTACTTCCACCCGCTTTTAACTCAATCGGCAGACGATTGCATTTATAATAAATGTTCTCGATGAAGTGTTGCTTGGCTTCAACCAATTGTTCAACTATCTGAAGTCTGGTACGAGTTAAGTGCTGTAACGCACGATACTGTTCTTCTTTCACAATGGATGTCGCGTAGCGACTTACACGAAAGTAATCAGCGATATAGAACGCATCAATCTGATCGTTCTTTTCTTCTTCAAAGATCTTGCGATAGCCTTTGATTTTTTGAGGCTGTTCCACAGAGACATCCAGATTCAATGATTGGAGTTCTTCATCTTCTTGGAAAAACATAGCTGGATGGAAACTGTATAACGAGGTGGCTTCCATACCGATCACCACTTTGGTAAAGGCAAAATCTTGAGTGAAATCTAAGATAAGCTGTTTGATCTGAGAAGCTCCGATGAAGCTATTTTCAAAGCGTGCTTCTTTTAAGAGGGTAAGTTCTTCATCATCTGTTAAAAAGCAAGCATCCAAATTTTTTGAACTAACATCTAAACCGACAAATAATTTCATGAGGGAAGGACCTCCTTTCGAATGTATTTTGGAAATTGCTTGGTACCTATGGGATATCCCAGAAATCCGCTGCGTAACGACAGCCTCGCATAATCGTATTCGAATCACTGGATTTCAAAGCCACGCCCAGTCCTGTTACGAAAGGGTAGAAAGCCAGTGGATACAGCTAGTGTGTTGGAGGTTTTATCAACGGTTCGGGTCACAGACTAAAAAGAGCAGTCAAGCCGCAAGGAGGAATAGCATTTTCCCGTGAGTCCTTTCCAGGAGTCAATTCTAGAACATCACACAAGCACCAAGCTAAACGATTAAGAAACAAAAGAATGAAAACAGAGGCAATTAATGGCTCTGAAATATATATTACGAGGAGGAGCAAGATGAAAAATTGGAAAAAAAGCTTTACCTTAGGGCTAATGACGATGGTAGCAACTACCTTTGTAGCAGGGTGTAGTAGTTCTGAAGCGGCGGATTCGGGAGTTGACAAAACGACGGTCACACTTTGGGCGAGCGGATCAGATAATGTGAAAGTAGGCATGGAACAAATCGTTGAAGGTTTCAATAAAAGTGAAAAGGGCGATGACTACCAACTAAAATTAGAGTTCATTTTATCTGGGACCGGCACACAAAGTTTGAATGATCGGATCATTGCTGCGCAAAAAGCAGGCGAAACGGATACTGACTATGACTTGATCCTTACTTCTGATGCCGAGTTTGGTACTTATACCGAAGAGGCTGGTGAGGACTTATTTACAGCCTATGATGAAGCCAATATCCCCAATTTGAAAAATGTGGAAACCAAGATCGCAACAGGAACAGGCTATCTGGTCCCATATAGGGGTACCACCGTTGTTTTAGCTTACAATTCGGAAAAAGTAGCCAATCCTCCCCAAACTGCTGACGAATTATATCAGTGGATCAAAGACAATCCAGGACGCTTCGCCTATAACACACCTGGTTCAGGAGGTGCGGGAGGCTCTTTTGTGCAAACGGCAATCTATAACTTTTTGCCCGAAGAAGCCATGAGTTCAAATGACGAAAAATGGAAAGAGCAATGGACAGAAGGCTTCGATCTACTAGAAAGTCTGCATGGATCGATGTATCAATCGGGTGGGCAAGTGGTTTATCCAAATAAAAATCAAGGAACTTTAGATCTGTTGATCAACGGTGAAGTCGATATGATCCCTGCTTGGGCCGACATGTTGATCACAAATTTGGCTAATGGAACTTTACCAAAAACCGTGAAGATGACACAGATCGATCCTGGTTTTACGGGAAATGTCGATTGCTTAGCTATCCCGAGCATTGGTTCAAATCCTGAAGGTGCACAGGCTGTCATGGATTATATGTTGACAAATGAAGCCCAACAGATTCTTTTAGATAGTATGGCAGCTATTCCCGTCATTGAAAATGTTTCTTCTGACAATGCAAAGTATCTTGAGGATCTTGATATCGCCGCTTTCAGAACGATAAGCATCGGTAATTTAGGAAACGAACTGAATGAAGCTTGGGATCAAAAAATAGGAACGTTGAAATGATGAATAAGAAGATGACCACTTCAACATTTGCTTCAGAAAAAAAATTGCCGCGCCCGCGGCAAAAAATCGGACCCGCAGTCTTACCATATCTTTTGATTTTGCCTGCTTTTAGTATCGTAATGTTGTTTATTGTCTATCCAATTTTGACAACAGTTGTCCGTAGTTTTCAAGATGGAGAGACCAAAAAATTCACTTGGGCGAACTATCAGTATTTTTTGACCGACCAGATCCAACAAGAAAATTTGCTTTATACCTTAAAGATCGTCATCATTACCGTTGTCTTTGCTTTATTGTTTGGTTATTTGCTGGCTTTGTATATTCGTTTTAGTCATTCAAAGATCAGCCGCTTGATCAGTAATCTTAACTTGATCCCGCGTTTTATTCCAGGACTAGTTGCTGTTTATTCGATGATCATGGTCATTCGTGATTCTGGTGTGATCAATCGGATCAGTCAACTCTTTGGCTACAATGCAAAACCAGGTTTGATGTTTAATGAGCGTGGGATCATTTTGATGAATCTGTGGTTCAACATTCCTTTTGTATCACTTTTGATTTTAGCTAGTTTATCCTCTATCAAAAGTGCCTCGATCGAAGCTGCTAAGGATGTTGGTGCTAATTATTGGCTGATTTTCCAAAAAATTATTTTCCCAAATACCTACAAGGAGATCTTAGTCGCAATGACATTTGTCTTTATGGGTAATGTTGGATCATTCACGACCCCTTTTTTAATGGGAGGAAATCATCCTAAAATGCTAGGTATCTCCTTATATGATCAGTTCAATAGTTATATGGATTACGAACGTACTGCTGCTTTATCAGTGATCATGTTTTTGATTTGTTCTATATCAGCTACCGTCTATATCATTAGCAATTTGAAAGATAAGCACTAAGTCGATAGGACAGATTAGTCGAACTTACTAGTCTGTCTATTTATAGGAGGTTTTTTAGTGGAAGAGATCTTGCAACAGCAATCCCTGTTTTTGACGACGAGAGAAAATCAAACACACGTAAAGCTCCCCTTCATATTCGAAAAAGAATATGATTCTTTAACGATTTATTTTTCCTACACTCCTCAGATCGTTCCCGAAGATGTGGCGATCATAGCTATTGCAGATGCTTTACCATATTACGATGTGGCAAGTGCTGATGCAACTGATTTTTTGCCTTTGATAAATTTGATCACAGTATCGCTAAGCTATGAAGGTAATTATCTGGGGTGTCATCATAATAAAAGGATCCCTCAGTTCATTACCATCGCTGAAACCGGCAGTTCACTAGGCTTTATCCCCCATAAAGCCCAGCCAGGCAACTGGGAGATCCAATTAAACTTGCACTGTGTTTGCTCTAATGTAGAAGTCCAATTAGAAGTAAGAGGAGTGAAAGTAAAATGAAGTACTTTTTGACTGAGTTACATGCTCATACACGTCACAGCGATGGCGATTTTTCAACGGAGGAATTGCTCTATCAAGCTTATGACTTTGGCTATGAGGTATTGGCCATCACCGATCATAATACGATGGCTCCAGTAGAAGAGGCTAGTGTCTTGGCTGACAAAAGTCGCTTGTTGATCTTGCCAGGGATGGAATGGACAACTTTTTTTGGTCATATGCTAGTGATCGGTGCGGATCATGTGGTCGATTGGCGCACGGCGACAGAAGAGACCATCGATGAGTCGCTGCAAGAAGTTAAAGCAGCAGGGGGCGTCACCGGCATTGCCCATCCTTTTTCAATAGGTAGTCCGATCTGTACTGGTTGCCATTGGGATTTTCACATCAAAGATTATGCTTTGGTCGATTTCATTGAAGTTTGGAATCGATTGAATCCTGATGAAGATTTTCGTAGCCAAAAAGCCTATGAGATGTGGGACGATTTATTGAATCAAGGTCAGCATATTGCCTGTAGCGCTGGTAGAGATTGGCATCGTCTAGAAGCGGAAACAGACAATACCGCGCTGACCTATGTGGGAACGGATGATTTCTCTGTTAAAGGTATCTTGAATAGTCTCAAGTCGGGAAATTTCTACATTTCATTGGGACCTAAGATGGCACTTTCGATCGAACAAAATGATGCTGATTTTTACATGGGACAAGAATTGCATTCTGGAGTAGCGTTGTTGAAGGTAATCACTAAAGCTACTGAGCAGAAAAAAATGCGCAATTTTGGCTTTGAAGTCAGGCAATTAGTCGTTTGGCATAATAACGAAATCATTGAATGTTGCGCTATAGAAAAAGATCAAGAAATGCGCTTGCCAATCTATTTAAAGCCAGGATATCTACGTATCGAAATTTTTGGCGATGGTAAAGGAAAATCAAGCAAAAAACTGATCATAAGCAATGCCTTCTATATTGTTTGATTGGTATCTTTGATTGATTTTCATGAAGCGAACTTTTATTATGACAATGAGAAAAATTATCGTAAAGTAAAGTTATCTAAAAATGATTAGGTGAAGCATAGGATCTGTTCAGAGAGCTTAAAATTTTTTACAATTCACGGCTAATCTAGAGCTACGCTTTCGCGTTTGTGCCTGCTACTCTCTGTCTCGCTAGGCGAGCCAATCGTAGTGATTCAAAACAATTCACATTGGCTCCTCTTTCAAAGCGACGTCGCAGCCACATTCGTTTCGCTAGTAATAGCGACTTATTCAAATGGGTGAAATTATTCATTTGAAAAATCAAATAACGCAAAATTTTATTGTTTAAAATAATCATACAAATTTAAGCTAAAATTAGCGTAATGTAGAGATTGGCTTGCGAAATCATGGTGTTAAGAATTCAATGCGAATTGTTCTGAATCACTACTCGGTACGCCCAGTAGCCATTCTAGTGGTTACTGGGCGTTTGAAACGTGAAAGTCGTGAGACTTTAGGCTCGCGACTTTTACGGCTGACTTTAAGCAAACCGATCTCGTAGTGTAGCGGCTGACTCGGCCGTGAATTGTAGCTAAAATATCTAACTTCTTAAAATAACTTCTTAAAAGTAGTTGTATATTGGAACATTTTCTGGTTGAATAGTAAGAGAGTTTTAGTGAGGAGTCGGAGAAATGGCGAAAAAAACCGGGTTTGATCCACAAAAGTATATTGAAGAACAATCGAAGTATATTTTAGAGCGTGTGAATGACTACGACAAGCTCTATTTGGAATTTGGTGGCAAGTTGATCGGTGATATGCACGCTAAACGTGTCCTACCAGGTTTTGACCAAGATGCCAAAATCAAATTGTTGCATAAGTTAAAAGATCAAACTGAGATCATTATTTGTGTCTACGCTGGTGATATCGAACGTAATAAGATCCGTGGTGATTACGGGATCACCTATGATGTGGATATCATGCGCCTGATCGATGAATTAGATGATTATGAGTTATCTGTCAATAGTGTTGTCATCACCCGCTACAAAGAACAACCGGCCACAAAGATCTTTATGAATCAATTGAAACAGCGCAATATCAAGGTTTATACACATGCTGAAATCGAAGGCTACCCGATCAATGTTGAACAAATCGTCAGCGATGAAGGCTTTGGTAAAAATGTCTTCATCCCGACAACGAAACCGATTGTGGTCGTGACCGGACCTGGTGCTGGCAGTGGCAAATTAGCGACTTGTTTGAATCAACTTTACCATGAAAGCCGTTCTGGCAAAAAATGTGGCTATTCGAAATTTGAAACTTTTCCTGTCTGGAATTTGCCTTTGAAACATCCGATAAATATCGCCTATGAAGCGGCGACAGTCGACTTAGAAGATATCAATATGATCGATTCTTTTCATTATGACTCTTATAAAGAGGTCGCCGTCAATTACAATCGTGATCTCGAGTCTTTTCCCATTATCAAACGCACGATCGAGCGCATCACTGGACAAGAATCAGAATTTCATTCGCCGACAGACATGGGTGTCAATCGGGTGGCCGCTGGGATCACAGATGAAAAAGTCGTAGAGGAAGCCTCTAAACAAGAAATCATTCGTCGTTATGTTGAGACAGCTTGTAATTACAAAAAAGGCTTTACCGATAACAAAACGTTACAACGGATCCAATTGATCATGGAAGAAAACGAGTTGCAAGATGATGATCGCAAATGCGTCACTCCGGCTCGCCAATATGCTGAAAAGTTGAAGCTAGCGGACGGTTGGGATCAAGAATTCATGCCTTCAGTTGTCGCTTTGGAGCTTTTGGATGGTTCGATCGCCACTGGTCGCGCCTCGCAACTCATGGATGCTAGTGCTGCAGCGATTTTAAATGCCATCAAAAAGCTGGCCAATATCAGCGATGATATCTTCTTGCTCTCGCCTAATATTTTGGAACCTATCCAACGTTTGAAAGTCAATGAGTTGTCGGGACGAGTCACTACTTTGAACTCTTCAGAAATTTTGATTGCTTTATCGATCAGTGCCGTAACTAACCCCGTCGCGCAACTGGCCTATGAAAAATTAGCTGATTTACGAGATACCCAAGCCCATTCGACGGTCATCTTGAATAAAACAGATGAACAAATGTTACGTAATTTAGGGATTTCGTTTACCTGTGATCCCGTTTATTCTTCAAAAAATTTATTTTATGTTTGATGATAGTAGGACTCCTGGCTCAGATAAGCCAGGAGTTTTCTTTTGCAAACATATAAAAAATTCCCTTTTTATATGCATTAAACCAACTGTTTGAAAAAGTTTCAACTATTCTTTATACTAAAAATAGAGTTGGCTACGAAAGGAGAGATGATAAATGAAAGTAACGATTATTGGTGCTAATGGTAAAGTGGGACGGCTAGTTGCTAAAAAATTACATACAAAAGGGCATAGCGTTGTTGCCATGGTTCGAAAAGCGAATCAACAAGCCTTCTTTCGCGCACAAGGGATCGCAACTGTTTTGGGTGATTTGACTAAAAGCATTGCTGAGTTGACCAAAGTTCTCGAGGATAGTGATGCGGTCGTGTTTACCGCTGGATCTGGTGGTGCTACGGGAGCTGAGCAAACGATGCTCATTGATCTAGATGGGGCTGTGAAAGCGATCGAAGCTAGCAAAAAAGCAGGCATCTCATATTTTGTAATGGTCAGTGCCATTGGAGCGGGTCGTTGGCTCACCGATCATCCCGTATGGCTCGATCAATTGGGAGCTTACTACCCAGCTAAATTTTATGCTGATGAATGGTTGGAAAACAGTGGTTTACCTTATACGATCGTACGTCCTGGTGGTTTGACCGATGAAGCTGAGACGGGAAAAATAAAAATAGGTACGAATTTAGAACCAAGTCCGATCAGTCGTCATGATGTTGCCGAAACGATCGTGGCTGTTTTAGAATCTCAACCAGCAACAAATCATGTTTTTGACTTTGTTGCTGGAGAAACACCGATCGATGAAGCAGTAGCAAATGAACTTAAAAAATAACCAAGTGGAAAAGAAAGGAACGACCGAATGAATGATATGATCCGACCCATGACAAAAAATGACTGGCCTAGTGTTTATGCCATTTATCGTCAAGGAATGAAGACGAATTTAGCTACTTTCTCTGTTGAAGAAATGACTTATGAGGAATTTAGCCGTGAACGTTTGCCTGAAGGACGCTTTGTGATGGAAACAGCAGACCACAAAATCGTCGGCTGGACGACGCTCAAGCAATCATATGACGTCCCAGAATATTATGGTGTGGCTGAAGTCAGCATCTATATAGATGAAAATTATCAAGGCCAAGGAGCGGCCACACGTTTGTTGAACAATTTGATCACCTATTCTGAGGCGGCTGGCTTTTGGATGCTGGAATCTGATATTTTTGCCAATAACGAAGGTAGTATTGCCCTTCATGAAAAGTGTGGTTTTCGGAAAGTCGGCTGGCGCGAAAAAATGGGGCAAGATCGTTATGGTGTGTGGCGCGATGCGGTGCTTATGGAAAGGCGTAGTCGGGTAGTCGGTATCGACTGATGAGGTGAAAAATGGTGCATAGATGCGATTGGGCGCAAATGAATGACTTAGAGCAACAGTACCACGATAACGAATGGGGCAAGCCGGTTCACGATGATCAAAAACTATTCGAAATGCTCATGCTTGAGAGCTTTCAAGCGGGGCTTAGCTGGGACTTGATTCTAAAAAAACGAGAGAATTTTCGGAGAGCCTTTGATGGCTTTGATTATCATAAAATCGCTACTTATGATGAAGCTAAATTTCGGGAAATTTTATCTGACTCAGGTGTGATCAGACATTCTGGAAAAATTCGCGCAACGATCACTAATGCGCAAGTATTTTTGAAGATACAGGATCGAGAAGAAAGTTTTGACCGCTATATTTGGAGTAAAGTGGGAAATAAGGTCCAAATGAATATCTGGACCGAGCTTGCTCAAGTTCCTAGCTCTTCAGACCTGTCTGATCGCATCAGTAAAGATCTGAAAAAAGAAGGCTTTAAATTTTTAGGGACAACTAGTGTTTATTCTTATTTACAAGCGATCGGGATCATAAATGATCACCTAGTATCTTGCGATTTTAAATAGAAAAGTCAGCTTTGTTGCGACAAGGCTGGCTTTTTGTCCTATTTTCACAAAACTGTCACAATGCTTCTTAAGTAAGCGTTATTTTTTTGATTATTTTTTCAAAATACAAGAAATTTAGAAAAATTTAAACAATAATCATTACAAAATACTTGCGAGAAATGTTGTTAAAAGAAGCTTTCCTGGCTAAATCCGTTCTAACATTACAATTTTGGCCTTTTTTTGTGAGCTAGAAATATTTCGTCATCTCATTGTTACCTAAATAAGCAGGATTCCTGATATTATCTAGAGAGTTCTTGAATAACGATACCGAAAATGAAGGAGAAAAGCATCATGAAGCATATAAAGTTAGTAGCATTAGGTACGATGACCTTTTTAAGTTTGGTAGGATTTGGTTCCCAGGTTAGCGCCGATGAAATCGAGCATATCGTTAGCACAACCGACACACTGTCAGCCATTTCTTTAAAGTATTTTGATTCAGTCGAGTTTGTAGATCAAATCGCTGCAGATAATGAGATCGAAAATCCTGATTTGATTTTTGATGGCGAAAAGTTGCTCATTAACACGGATAAGAAAACAACAAATGAAACAAAAGTAACAACTGAAACAAAAACAGCAACGACAGAAGAAACTACAGCTTCAGAACATTCTGGCACGACCCTCACGATGGAAGCCACAGCTTATAGCGCCGAAGAAGGTGGGACACTCACAGCGACTGGTCAAAATTTATTAGAAAATCCAATGGCGATCGCCGTCGACCCAAGCGTGATCCCACTTGGTACCCGTCTTTATGTGGAAGGTTATGGTGAAGCAGTAGCTGTAGATACAGGTGGTGCCATTAAAGGAAATATCATCGATGTCCATTTTCCAACCATCGCGCAATGTATTCAATGGGGCCGGCGTAGCGTGCAGGTAACGATCCTCGATTAATTTAGACTTTTTATGGAACTGGCTGCGGCCGGTTCTTTTTTTTTGCATTGAAAACAAGCGAAATGTTTTGCAATTTAGGGAAAGGAGCCAAGTAGTGTAAAAAAGGAACATATGACGCTGTGAAGTGATCCAAGTATTGCAAAGAAAGGATATATGACGCTGTGAGTTCAGTGCAAGAATGAAAAGATTCTTTAACGTTACCTCAGCTATTTTTATGCTATAATAATGAAAACAGTTGGAAATTGTCATGAAAAAGGGAGGATATTTGCAATGAGGGCTATATTAACGGTCATTGGAAAAGATAAGGTCGGGATCGTAGCTGGAGTGAGTGCTGCTTTGGCTGCGCTTAAAATCAACATCATCGACATGAATCAAACGATCATGCAAGGTAATTTTACCATGATGATGATGCTTGAATTACCGGAGGAAAGTGATTTTGCACAGATCCGTGAAAAATTTACAGAAGTAGAAAGTCAGTTGGGCGTCAAAATCAGCATTCAAAATGAAGAAATTTTTGAAGCGATGCATAAATTAGGATAGGAGCGTCTTGTCTTATGGAAACCAATCAAATTTTAGAAACGATCCGGATGGTGGAAGAAGAAAATTTGGATATTCGCACGATCACGATGGGGATCTCTTTGCTAGATTGCATAGATGCTGATATCGATGCGGCTTGTCAAAAAATTTATGCAAAAATCACGACTTGTGCGAAAGACTTGGTCAAAGTCGGCAATGATATTGAAATGGAATATGGGATCCCGATCATCAATAAACGGATCTCGGTCACACCGATTGCCCTCATCGCCTCTGCTTGTAAAGTGGGTCCTGAACAATGTGTGAAATTTGCTAAGATATTGGATCAAGCGGCAAAAGCTGTGGGAGTCAACTTTATTGGTGGTTACAGTGCCTTGGTCGAAAAAGGTTTTCAAGGAGCTGATTTAGCCTTGATCCAGTCGATCCCGCAAGCTTTAGCGGAAACAGAATTTGTCTGTTCGTCGGTCAATATCGGTACCTCCAAAGCCGGGATCAACATGGATGCCGTCAAAATCATGGGTGGAGTGATCAAAGAAACAGCGGAGAAATCTGACATGGGTTGTGCCAAATTAGTGGTCTTTGCCAACGCCGTCGAAGATAATCCTTTTATGGCTGGTGCTTTTCACGGTGTGTCTGAAGCTGACTGTGTGATAAATGTCGGCGTTAGTGGACCAGGCGTGGTGAAACGTGCTTTAGAAAAAGTCCAAGGACAGTCCTTTGATGTGGTCAGTGAAACGGTCAAAAAGACAGCTTTCAAAATCACTCGTATGGGCCAACTGGTAGGACGTGTCGCTTCCGACCGACTCAAGGTACCTTTTGGCATCGTCGATCTTTCCTTAGCACCAACACCTGCAGTTGGTGATAGCGTGGCTTTGATCTTGGAAGAAATGGGCCTGGAATCCGTGGGGACACATGGAACAACAGCGGCTTTGGCCCTACTCAATGATGCGGTGAAAAAAGGGGGCGTCATGGCTTGTAATCACGTGGGTGGCTTATCGGGGGCTTTTATCCCTGTCTCTGAAGACGCGGGGATGATCAAAGCCGTTGAAGCAGGAGCTTTGAATTTGGAAAAATTAGAAGCTATGACAGCGATTTGTTCAGTGGGACTTGATATGATCGCCATTCCCGGTGCGACCCCAAGTGCGACGATTTCGGCCATGATCGCTGATGAAGCGGCCATTGGTGTGTCTAACCACAAAACGACTGCGGTCCGCCTGATCCCAGCTAAAGGTGCTAAAGTTGGTGATCGTATCGAATTTGGTGGCCTTTTAGGGAGTGCTCCGGTGATGGCAGTCAATGAAGCTAGTTCAGAAAATTTCATCGCCCGTGGCGGCCGGATCCCAGCTCCGATCCATTCATTTAAAAACTAGAAAGGCTTGTGTATATGTTCGAACACTATATTTGGGATTTTGATGGGACATTATTTGATACGTATCCAATGATTTTAGAAGCGATACTCAAGACATTGGCACATTTTAATAAAGTTTATGATCGGCAAGAGATTTTTCGTACTTTGAAAGATAAATCTTCTGCTTCTGTTGCCAGTAATTATGATTTGAATTTTACTGAATTTCATGAAGTTTATAAAGCTTATGAAAAAGCGGATCCGCGCATCCCGATATCTTATTCCGGAATCAGCGATTGTCTAGAAGAAGTGATTGCAAAAGGTCATCATAATTATATCTTGACGCATCGTGAAGGAAAATCGGCACGCGCCTTGCTGAAAAACGAGGAGATGCTAACGACTATTACGGAAATCGTAGGGACTGAAAAAAAATTTACTCGCAAGCCTGATCCGGCTAGTCTGTTGTATTTGGTGAACAAATACCATATGGATCCGGCAAAAACCGTGATGATCGGAGACCGCTCACTTGATGTGATGGCCGGAAAAAATGCTGGTGTTCATACGATTTTCTTTGATCCAGAAAATATCTTGCCAGATATTGCTGCAGCAGATGTGATCGTGCGTTCAACAATAACTTTAAAAAAATATATGTGATCTTTAAAAAAAGTTTGGTTACCGCCAAACTTTTTTTATTTTGGAAAAAAACTTCTTTTTCTAAAAAGCTAACGGCAATTTTTCGCGTACTTTATAGGGAAGGGAGGAATTTAAATCATGATAAAGGAAAAATGGCAAAAAATACTCGTCTTATTGGTTATTGTGATCGCTGGCTCAGGTGGGCTCTTCTTTTTAACGCATAAACAAAAAGAGGAACCAGAAACGTTGTGGGAAGAGGTGGATACAAGCGAAGAAAGGAGTGAGCAAACAACGGAAAGTACAACGAGTGAGTCAAGCACGATCATGGTCGATGTCAAAGGAGCGGTCCAAAAACCGGGTGTTTATGAACTGGCAAAAGAAGCACGGATGAAGGATGCGATCATGCTAGCTGGTGGTACGACTGAAGACGCTGAAGTCCGGCAACTGAATTTGGCCCAGAAATTGGAAGATCAACAAATGATCTATGTCCCGACAAAAGAAGAAGCCAAAGAGATGACCATTGAAGAATTAGTTCCAGAAAGTGAAAGTTCGGAGGAGAAAAGCGATCTGGTGAACATCAATACCGCGGATCTGAACGAACTTATAACCTTATCTGGAATCGGCCCAGCGAAAGCGCAGGCTATCATTGACTATCGTGAAGAAAACGGGGCTTTTAAAAGTATCGATGACTTGCAACAGGTTTCTGGATTTGGCGAAAAGACAGTTGAAAAATTACGTGAGTCGATTACAATATAACTAATACGAAAGGTTCGAGGAGGAAAGTTCATGTCAAATAAACGTATTCCATGGGATCAATATTTTATGGCACAAGCTGTTTTGTTATCTTTACGTAGCACTTGCACCCGTTTAGAGGTCGGAGCCACCTTAGTGAAAGATCGCCGGATCATTGCCGGTGGGTATAATGGGTCGGTTTCTGGCGACGTCCATTGTATCGATGAAGATTGTCTTTTGGTCAATGGTCATTGCATCCGCACGATCCATGCTGAAATGAATGCTATTTTACAGTGTGCCAAATTAGGTATTTCGACAGCTGGTGGCGAGCTTTACGTCACCCATTTTCCTTGTTTGCCTTGCACTAAAGCGATTTTACAAGCAGGTATCAAAAAGATCCATTATCTCAATGATTATCATAATGATCCTTATGCTCTGGATCTGATCCATCGCGTTGGAGCGGAGGTTGACAAAGTAATTTTAGATCCCATTTATTTTGAAAAGTTGTCATTTAGCAATGACCATAATGACAAAGAATGAGTGGAGAAATCAGTTGGCATTTCCCGCGATCGTCGCGAGTTCATTGATCAGTGGGTATTTGTTAAAAAATCTTTGGTTAATACTTGTTGCTGCTTACTTTCTGATTGTAATACTTTTTAAAAAACAAAAAAGGTTATTTTTGATTAGCGTCTGTCTCGTTACGGTCCTTTTATTACGCGTCAATTGGCATCCTTTGCCTGACGTTTCAAAAATAGCCGAAAAAGAACTAGTCACAACGATTGATGTTTGGCCAGATACCATCAAGGTCAATGGCGATCAAGTTTCTTTTGAAGGCAAATTGTCCCATTGGAAAGTCAATGGATACTATCAAGTGAATACTCCTGAAGAAAAAACTGCCTGGTCTAGACGATGCGATCAGGACAAACGTCTCAAAGTCAAAGGAAGTTTTTATGCGCCTGAATCCGCGCGTAATCTACATGGTTTTGACCAAGCCTGGTATGATTTTTCGACGGATCATTTAGGGACCTTTCATATCAGCGAAATCATCACTGCCAAAAAAGCTGGTCCTAGGCTGTGGTTACGAAAAGGGCGGGCGATTTGTATCGATTGGGTGGAAACACACTATGAGGCACCAATCGTCCCCTATATCCACTCTTTGCTTTTAGGTTATCGCAATGCGTCCTTTCAAGAGATCCGTGATCTTTATTCGACCAGTGGTGTCTTGCATCTGTTCACGATTTCGGGGC
>JBFLGC010000032.1:0-29065 GCA_041859945.1 Tetragenococcus sp. | reverse complement strand
TTGTGAGATTTTAGGCTCACAACGGTTCCATGAGTCTCGCGCAAGACTGCCTCGTAGTGTAGCGATCTTTCAAATCGACCGTGAATTGTAACTTCTTGATACTTTGTTACGATTAACTGCTGTTTTGAAAACATACTTTTCTTTAAAAGTTTGTTATACTAGAAAGGTATGGGATATAGGTGTACCAGAAATTGTTATGTAAACCAGTTTTTTTAAAGAAATAATCAGTTAAAGATAGACAAAGAATAGATTCCTAGGTAAAATGAAGAGTGCTGAAAATGTTGAGTTATAAAAGAATGGAGGACACAAAAATGTCCATGTTTTTAGATCAAATCACGATCGATGTCAAAGCTGGAAATGGTGGCAACGGCATGGTGGCTTTTCGACGTGAAAAATATATACCTGATGGCGGACCGGCGGGTGGTGATGGTGGTCGTGGCGGCGATGTGATCTTGGTGGTCGATGAAGGGTTACGGACCCTAATGGATTTTCGTTTTCAACGACATTTTAAAGCTACGTCGGGTGAAAATGGCATGATCAAAGGGATGCATGGTCGCGGAGCTCAAGATACTTATGTCAAGGTCCCACAAGGAACGACCGTACGTGATGCGGATACGGGTGCTCTTTTAGGTGATTTGCTCGAGAACGGTCAAACACTTGTTGTAGCTCGCGGAGGTCGTGGCGGACGAGGCAATATCCGTTTTGCCACGCATAAAAATCCGGCTCCTGAAATAGCGGAAAATGGAGAGCCAGGACAAGAGCGAACGATCGAATTAGAATTAAAAGTTTTGGCTGATGTCGGCTTAGTTGGTTTTCCTTCTGTCGGTAAATCGACCTTACTATCTGTGATTTCCTCGGCAAGACCCAAGATCGGCGCCTATCACTTTACGACTTTGGTCCCTAATTTAGGGATGGTTTCCACGAAAAATGGGAAGAGTTTTGTGGCTGCCGATTTACCTGGTCTGATCGAAGGAGCCTCTCAAGGAGTTGGCCTCGGGATCCAATTTTTACGTCATATCGAACGGACGCGTGTGATCTTGCATGTGATCGACATGAGTGGTATGGAAGGTCGCGATCCTTATGAAGATTATCTAGCGATCAATCATGAGCTAGCCTCTTATGATCTCGGTTTATTGGACCGACCGCAAGTGATCGTCGCCAATAAAATGGATATGCCGGATGCTACAGAAAATTTACAGACTTTTAAGGAAAAAATTGCTGCCTCTCAAGATGAATTTGCGGATCCGATCCCAATATTTCCGATTTCTAGTGTCACTCACAAAGGCATCGATGCTTTACTTGATGCGACAGCTGATTTAGTTGAAACGACACCGGAATTTCCTTTATATGGTGATGAAATGGAAGAAGAAGTCGTCGAATATCGCTTCACTGCGGCAGCTCCTGATTTTACGATCAGCCGTGATCCTGATACCACATGGGTCTTGAGTGGTGAAAAACTTGAAAAGTTATTCAAAATGACTAACTTTGATCACGAAGAAAGTGTCTTGCGTTTTACTAGACAAATGCGGGGGATGGGGATCGATGATGCGCTACGTGAAAAAGGAGCTAAAAATGGTGATACCGTGCGTATCGATGATTTTGAATTCGAATTTGTCGATTGACTTCAAAAGGATCTGGACGATGCCAGATCCTTTTTTAAACAATAGAGGAACTTTCATTTACAAATACTAATATTTCTTGTTAAAATAAGGACAGATAGTAACGAGGAGGAGAAAGACATGACTAAACGAGTGATCATTATGAATTTTAACGAAAACGCCCAAGCCTACCAAGCCTTTTCCGAAATCAAACGGATCCGTCCCACTGAGGATTTTAAAGGAGAGCAAATGGCCGTTGTGACTCATTCCAAAAATGGGGATCATCAGTTTAAGATCGAGGATTTTATTGATTTTACTGGAGCTAATAAAAGTAATAAAGCTGGCATGATTGGGATGTTAGTAGGCCTCTTAGGTGGACCTTTAGGCATGATGTTAGGCTGGTTCGGAGGTAGTATGATCGGTGGCAGTCGGGATGTTAAAGAAATCCAAAATGCTCAAACTATTTTTGAATTTGTAGGAAATAAGATCCATGAAGGCGAAACCGGTTTGATCATGATCGTTGACGAGTCTGATAATCGGATCTTAAATAACTTGATCATGTATGAATTGGGTGGTGAGCTCAGTCGTTTTGATTTAGCAGAAGTCGAAGAAGAGATCCAAAAGGCCAAGGAAGTCGAATCAAACGCTAAAGAAACAGCACAACACGACTGGCAGAACAAACACGCCGAAAAATAAGATTAAGTAGAAAGTAAGGATCGTATGGAACTTGAATTTTTAGGAACAGGTGCTGGATTACCAGCTAAGCAAAGAAACGCCACGAGTATCGCATTAAAATTGCTGGCTGAACGTAATGCCATTTGGTTATTTGATTGTGGGGAAGGGACCCAGATGCAAATTCTGCGGACAACGATCCGACCACGGAAAATCGAGAAAATTTTTATTACTCATTTACATGGAGACCATATTTTTGGCTTGCCTGGCTTGTTGAGCAGTCGTTCATTTCAAGGTGGCGATGAACCTTTAGAAATCTATGGTCCAAAAGGGATCGCCGAGTTTGTTCAAACGGCTTTGAAGATTTCTCGTACAAGGTTGACTTATCCGCTCCATTTTACTGAAATAAAAGCAGACGGGATTTTATTTGCTGACGAACAATTCACTGTGATCTGTCAAAAATTGAGCCACGGCATTGATAGCTTTGGTTTTCGAGTGATCGAAAAAGATCATAAGGGAGAATTACAAGTCGATAAATTACAGGCCCTAGGAATCAAGCCTGGACCGATCTACGGAAAATTGAAGCGTGGCGAGCAAGTCACTTTAGAAGATGGTACTTCTTTAGTTGGCCAAGATTTTTTAGGAAAAGACCGCAAAGGCCGCATCATTACCATACTAGGTGATACTCGCTATTGTCAACAAGCGATCGAGTTGGCAAAAAATGCTGATGTACTGGTCCATGAGAGCACCTATAATAAGTCAGAAGAAAAAAGAGCTCGTTCTTACTTCCATTCGACGACCACACAAGCAGCTCAAGTGGCACAACTTGCACAGGTAAAACTTTTGATTTTGACCCATATCAGTGCTCGCTATTTAGGAAAAGATGCCATCCAACTGGAAAATGAGGCTAAAGAAATTTTCCAAAATGTCAAAGTTGCCAAAGATTTTTATGAAGTTGACATTCCATTTGCCTAAATACGAGTAAGAAAAGGAGATAGTACAGATGATAGATTTGCATGACAAGGTCGTTTTAGTAACGGGTGGTTCTTCTGGCATCGGTGAAGAAGTTTGTTACAAAGCAGCTGAAAAAGGAGCGATCGTGATCGTTTGCGCCCGACGTATCCAGTTGATCGGTCAAGTCAAAGAAAAATGTAAGCAATTGAGTGGCAAAGATGCCTATGCTTTTCAGCTTGATATTGCTGATCCTGACAGCATCTCGCGCGTCAGTGAACGTATTTTGAACGAAGTAGGCTCAGTGGATATTTTAGTTAATGCGGCTGGTTTTGGCTATTTTGAAGAATTTGTTTCTTTTGATTTTGAGAAGGCTCGGAACATGTTTGAGGTCAACGTCTTAGGAATGATGATGCTGACGCAAAAAATCGCTAGCGATATGTTGGAAAATAAATCTGGACATATCATTAACATTGCCTCTGTCGCTGGCAAGATAGCGACGCCCAAATCGACCGTATATTCGGCGACAAAATTCGCTGTGATCGGCTTTTCAAATGCGTTGCGGCTTGAATTAAAACCGTTTGGGATCGATGTAACGACGGTAAATCCAGGACCCGTCAATACCAGTTTCTTTGACCAAGCAGATCCAAGTGGCAATTATATCAAAAAGATCGGCTCTCTGACTTTGGATGTTCACAAACTAGCTCAAAAGATCGTTTCAAATATGGAACACCCTAAAAGAGAGATCAATAAACCACTCGTCATGGAAGTCGCTTATCGTTTTTATGTCTTATTCCCTAGGATCGGTGATTACTTGGCAGGCGGTATCTTCAATAAGAAATAAGGGGTAGAAAAATGAAAAATCAATGGCGGATCGTTTTAGGATTGATATTGACTTTATTGATCGTTATTTTTGCAGTTTTGAATAATTTACCAGTAGCGATCAATTTTGCTTTTACGAAAGTGACGATACCCTTGATCGTAGTGATCATTGGTTCAGCTTTCATTGGTGCCATCATTGTTTCTTTAGTTTCTACAGGAACGATGTGGCAACAAAAGCGTGAAATCAAAAAATTAAATCAACAAATCGCAGAAACACAAGCATCAAATGATGCGGTCTTGGCTGAAAAAAAGGCCGCTTTAGACCGTGAATTCAATAATAAACTGGCAGAGGCAAAGACAGAACCAATGACTACGAGAATTCCTCAAGAAGACGTAAGGGACGATCAGGAAAATACACCTCGATCGTAAGGTCAAGAAAAAAATAGGAAGGCGATTTTGTCTTTCTATTTTTTTGTTGTCTGATATGAGTATTTTCACTGGCAGAGTATGATAAAATGAAGCAGTGAAGGGAGCGAATGAATTGAAATCTTCAACTTTTGAATGGAAATTATCGGAGCAAGACCCAATGTCTGATTCTTTTAATGAAGTAATAGAAACACAAAAATTATCGCCGCTCTTGGCCTCGATTTTTTGGAATAGAGGTCTAAGAACGAATGAAGCAATACAAGCTTTTTTGAATCCCAATATAGACCAATTACACGATCCCTATTTATTATTTGATATGCAAAAAGCTGTAGAAAGGATCCGACAGGCAATTGCTAGTGGCGAAAAGATCTTGGTTTATGGAGATTATGATGCTGATGGGATCACTAGTACAACGGTCATGTATGAGACATTAGAAACTTTAGGGGCGGATGTTACTTATTATTTGCCTAATCGTTTTAGGGATGGTTATGGTCCTAACAAAAAAGTTTACGAAGAAAAAATTGCCACTGGGATCCAACTGATCATAACCGTCGATAATGGGGTCTCAGGACATGAGGCGATCACTTTTGCGAATCAACAAGAAGTCGATGTGATCGTCACGGATCACCATGAACTTCCAAGTGAGCTTCCCCAAGCTTATGCTATTATTCATCCACGCCATCCAAAAGGAAATTATCCCTTTGGTGATCTAGCTGGTGTTGGCGTCGCTTTTAAAGTAGCCTGTGCGCTAATGGAAGAAACTGCTGTTGACTATCTTGATCTAGTGGCGATCGGGACTGTAGCTGATATGGTTTCTTTGACCGATGAAAATCGTGCGCTGGTGGCTTTAGGTCTAAAGCTCATTAAAAATACTGAGCGGGTCGGATTAGCCGAACTGATCAAAATAAGTGGCTTAAAAGAAAAAGAAGTTGACGAGACGAGTATTGGTTTTGGTATCGCGCCCCGCTTGAATGCCCTAGGTCGTCTCGAAGACGCCAATCCGGCTGTTTTGTTATTGACGACTTTTGATGAAGAAGAAGCCCGCCTGTTAGCTGAAAAAATGGAAAATGTCAACAATGAACGCAAGGATCTAGTTGAGAAAATCACCACAGAGGCAATGGCTAGAATCGATCCTGAAGATAAGATCCATTTGGTGGTGGGAAATAATTGGCATGAAGGGGTCTTAGGGATCGTAGCTGGCAAAATCGTTCAAAAAACAGGCCGGCCTACTTTAGTCTTGACTATAAAAGACAATGGTATTGCGAAAGGATCTGGCAGAAGTGTCGACTCAGTCGATTTGTATAAAGTACTAAATGAGGCTAGGGAACTTTTTACTTCCTTTGGGGGTCATCATGCTGCGGTCGGGTTGAGTCTAGAAATAGACCATATCGAAAGCTTGCGTACCAGACTTAATCAGTATATGATAGCTAATCAGATTGAGACCAAAAATGAATTGATCGTCGATAAATCAATGCCGATAGAAGCTGTTTCTTTATCGATGATCGCGGATCTACAAAAATTAGCACCTTTTGGGGTGAACAATGCTTTACCTACTTTTCTTTTTGAAGAGATTGAAATAAGAAATTGTCGTTCTATAGGTACTGAAAACCAACATTTAAAATTTACATTGGCTGATAAAAGTGGTCATGTACTTGAAGGAATAGGTTTTGGGTTTGGTGCCGATCTGATGGAATTTCAAGGACCGTCTGTTTCTTTAGTGGGACAGCTTTCGATCAATGAATGGAACGGGAACAGAATGCCCCAATTGCAACTGAAAGATTATCAAGTCACAGGTTTGCAAGTATTCGATCTACGCTCAAAAACAAATCAGAGTAAAGTCAAACTATCCAAGAAAATAGTGATCATTAGTTTTTCTAAACAAAACATCAAAAAATGGCAACAGATCATTCATCATCCTGTTGTACTTTGTGATGAGAGCCAACCTTTTAAAGACCAGACTGAGGCTAAAAATTATTGCGAGATTTTGTTTTTAGATTGTCCGATCGAGAAAGACAGGATTAAAGAAATCACTAGACAGACAAAGACTTCACGTGTTTATTTAATGTGTCGTTCTGTGGATGAAGCCTATCTTGATGGCATGGGAACGAAAGAACAATTTGCAAAACTCTTTAAATTCATCAAAGTACAAGGACGTATCGATGTCCGTTATAAAGCGAATATGGTAGCTGATTACTTAAAAATACCAAAAAATTTATTAATTTTCATGATTCAGGTGTTTTTTGAGTTGGGATTTGTTACAATAGAAGATGGCATTTTAACAAGTGTAAAAAATCCTGAGAATCATCCGCTTTCAGAAAGTGATAGCTATCAAAAACGAAAAAGGAAAATCCAATCAGAAGAATTTTTAGTGCTTAGCGACTTGCCTACTATCAAAGACTGGCTAAGGGCTTAGGAGGAAAAAGAAATGAACTTAAAAGATTACATCGCTAGTATCCCAGATTATCCGGAAAAAGGGATCATTTTCCGCGATATTTCACCACTTATGGCAGATGGTAAAGCCTATTGTGCTGCCACAGATGCAATCGTCAAATATGCGAAAGAAAAAAATATCGATATGGTCGTGGGCCCAGAAGCACGCGGATTTATCGTGGGCTGCCCAGTCGCTTATGAACTTGGTGTTGGTTTTGCCCCGGTCAGAAAGCCTGGTAAACTCCCTCGTGAAACCATCGAAGTGAGCTATGAGAAAGAGTATGGAACGGATACCTTGACTTTACATGCTGATGCAATCAAACCAGGTCAAAGAGTTCTCGTGATCGACGATTTACTAGCGACGGGTGGAACGGTCAAAGCAACGATCGATTTGGTCGAAAAATTAGGTGGTATCGTTGTGGGTTGTGCTTTTCTGATCGAATTGAGGGATCTTCACGGGCGCGACCTGATTTCTGACTATGATATTTTGACTTTGATGGATTATTGATTTGCATAAAAAAGATGAAAAAGAGCTCTCCTATGGGATGAGCTCTTTTTAGCTTATTCATAATGAGAATATTTAGTTTTTTGATGAATTTCTGCATCGAAAAGGGAAGTTGCCCTTCTAGAATGCAGCTCATTTGCACGAAAACGTTTGTCATCCCACAGAATCAACCATAATACCAAAAGAGGGCAGACGATCAAAAGAATAGTTGTCAATTGCATATGACCGATCAGAATCCCTACTATTAAGACTAAAAGGATAAACCCAAAGCGACGTACTGCTTTCATCTTTCTTCACTCCTTCATCGAACTAACGTTTGTAAAATAATTATACGAAATTTTGTTCGAAAAGTAAAGAAAAAATACTAAGATTTTCGCATCTTTTGAAAATCTTAGTATCCCTCTAGTAGGCTTGTATCAAAAATGGCGATAGAGACCAACAACTAAGCCTAAAATTTTAATATTTGGTAAGATGATGGGATCCATGTAATTATTTTCAGGTTGTAAACGAATGTGATCCTTTTCTTTGAAGAATCGTTTACAGGTCGCTTCATCTTCGTCAGTCATTGCGATCACGATATCCCCATCTTGGGCGATATCTTGTTTGCGGACAATGACTTGATCACCGTCCAAAATACCAGCGTTGATCATGCTTTCGCCACGGATCGTGAGCATGAATAAATTTTGATCCTTAGAAGAAAGATTGGGCGGAACTGGAAAGAAATCAGTAGCGTCTTCTACAGCTAAAATTGGTTCACCGGCCGTAACAACACCTAAAAGTGGGATACCTTGTTGGTGGACACCGATCTCTTTCAAACCTTTAGGAGTGAGCTCAAGCGCTCTTGGTTTTGTTGCGTCGCGATTGATCAAGCCTTTTTTTTCTAGACGTGTCAAGTGACCGTGAACAGTGGAAGTTGAGGAGAGATTGACTGCTTCTCCTATTTCACGTATCGTTGGTGGATAGCCTTTCTCATTGGCACGGGTGTAAATGAATCGTAGAATATCCGTTTGTCTCGTTTTGGAATTACTTGTCAAAATAAACACCTTCTTTCAATTGATAACCTTATTCTATCATAGAATAAGAGAATGTTCAAACAAATGTTCGTTGAGAAGAAGAAAAGTTTTATGCAAAGCTTACAATTCACGGCCAATCTAGAGCTATACTTTAGCTGTGTGTCTGCTACTGTCTGCCGTGGGACCGACTTGAGCCTAAAGTCTCAAGTCTGCTAAGCTTCAAACGGAGACTCCTTTTTCACGGCGACGTCGCAGCCACATTCGTTTCGCTAGCAGTCAGTAGAAACTCATTCGAACGGGTTAAATCATTCAGGTAAGAATCAAACAACGTAAAATTTTATTTTTAAAATGATCATACAGATTTAAACTAAAGCTAGCGTAACGTAGAGATCGGCTTGCGCTGCTGCCATGTCAAGAATTCAATGTGAATTGTTCTGAATCACTACGATTGACTTGCGTAGCAAGGCAGAGTAGATGATGAGGAGTACCTACTTGGTACTCTCACTTGGCAATTTATTGACTAGTGAGAGTTTGAAGCTTGAAAGTTCTGAGACTTTAGGCTCACAACGGTTCCATGAGTCTCGCGCAAGACTACCTCGTAGTGTAGCGATCTTTCAAATCGATCGTGAATTGTAACCTTTCAGGACAGAAAATACAACACTTCAGAGGTTATGATTGTATTTTTGAGTTAAATTAGATAAGATAAAAAAGTGAAGGGAGCAAGATAAAATGGTCGAGCGAGATAAATTAGCACGTATCAATGAACTAGCTAAAAAGAAAAAGGCAACCGGTCTAACCGAAGAAGAACAAAGAGAACAAGAAATTTTACGAAAAGAATATTTGGAAGAATTTCGTAGCGGGATGCGACACCATATCGAAGGCTTAAAAGTTGTCGATCTGGAAGGTAATGATGTCACTCCAGAAAAATTAAAGAAAATACAAAAAGAAAAAGGCTTGCATGGACGCAAATAAAAAGTATTTTGTTTCATGAATGAAATCCTTTCCAAATAAGATTGAAAGTTAGCTATATATTTTCTATAATAGAGACAAGAAGTAAAAAATTAGGAGGCGTTTGAATGTTTGATAAAATCGATGAATTAGGTGTAAATACCTTGCGCACACTAAGTATGGATGCTGTTCAAAAGGCAAATTCGGGACACCCTGGTTTACCTATGGGGGCAGCTCCCATGGCCTATGTGCTTTGGACAAAATTTTTAAAAATCAATCCAGCCACTTCTCGTAATTGGGTCGACCGCGATCGTTTTGTTCTTTCAGCGGGACATGGCTCAGCACTTTTATACAGTTTATTGCACTGCGCCGGTTACGATGTGACGATCGATGATTTGAAAGGTTTTCGTCAGTGGGATAGTCGCACGCCAGGACATCCTGAAGTTCATCATACGGATGGCGTAGAAGCGACAACTGGACCACTTGGCCAAGGGATCGGTATGGCAGTGGGCATGGCAATGGCAGAAGCTCATTTAGCCGCTAATTACAATAAAGAAAATTATCCGATCATGGATCATTATACCTATGCTTTATGCGGCGATGGTGATTTGATGGAAGGTGTCTCACAAGAGTCTGCTTCATTAGCAGGACACCTAAAGCTAGGCAAATTGATCGTCTTATATGACTCAAACGATATTTCCTTGGATGGCCCAACGTCAAAAGCCTTTACCGAGAACGTGGGTGATCGCTTTAAAGCGTACGGCTGGGAACATATTTTGGTAAAAGATGGCAATGACCTGGAAGAAATCGCCCAAGCAATAACCAAAGCACGAGAAAATACGACTCAACCAACGTTGATCGAAGTGAAGACAACGATCGGCTTTGGGGCCCCTAAAGCGGGGACTTCAGCAGTTCATGGAGCGCCTTTAGGCCAAGAAGGGGTCATTTATGCGAAAAAACAATATGGCTGGGACTATCCAGAATTCACAGTTCCTAAAGAAGTTGCGGAGCGGTTCAGTCGTGAAATCAAAGAAAAAGGCAAGACCTCTGAAGAAAAATGGCAGACATTATTTGCTAATTATGAAGTAGCCTATCCTGACTTGGCCGCACAATTTGAAACAGCTTTTTCTGATGAACTTCCTGATGGTTGGGATGAAGGGCTACCTATTTATGAAGCAGGATCTAGTCAAGCCAGCCGTGTATCTAGTAAAGAAATGATCCAAGTTTTTTCTGAAACTATCCCTAGCCTTTGGGGGGGATCGGCTGATTTGTCAGCATCGACAAATACCATGGCAAAAGTTCAAACAGATTTTGAACCTGAGCAATATGATGGTAAAAACATTTGGTTCGGTGTGCGTGAATTTGCGATGGCAGCGGCAATGAATGGTATTCAATTACATGGTGGGACGCGGATCTATGGTGGGACTTTCTTCGTCTTTACGGATTATTTACGACCAGCAGTACGTTTAGCTGCCATTCAAGAATTGCCAGTTATCTATGTGATGACTCATGATTCTGTAGCTGTAGGTGAAGACGGTCCGACTCATGAGCCCGTCGAACAATTGTCTAGTCTTCGTAGTATGCCGAATTTACATGTCATCCGTCCAGCTGATGGCAATGAAACACGTGAGGCATGGAAAGTTGCCCTTAAATCGCAACATACGCCAACAGTCTTAGTACTGAGTCGACAAAACTTGACCGTAGTAGAAGGAACGGTTACGCATGCTGCTGAAGGAGTCAAAAGAGGTGGTTATGTCGTTTCCCCACAAAAGGGTCTGAAACCACAAGGGATTTTGATTGCGACAGGTTCTGAGGTCAGTTTAGCTGTTGAAACACAAAAAGAGCTAGCTACAGAAAATATCGATGTCTCGGTCGTTTCTTTACCAAGTATGGATCTTTTTGACGAACAGAGTAAGGGATATAAAGAATCGGTCTTACCTAAGGAGGTAAACAAACGGCTAGCGATCGAAACTGCTGCATCATTTGGTTGGGATAAGTATACAGGCTTTGATGGTACTGTAGTCGCGATCGATCATTTTGGAGCTTCGGCACCGGGACCAAAAGTATTACAGGAATTTGGCTTTACGGTAGAAAACATCGTCAAAACTTTTAAAAATCTATGATAGAGCTTAAAAAGAGAGTGTTATTTAGCATTCTCTTTTTAAGTTTTTTAAAAGACTAATAGCGATAAACATTGATATAATAAGCATAATTTTGATTTATTTCAAGAACGTTACAGTAAGATTTCAAACAAAAAGGTTTACTTTTTCTTAATTATCCTTTAAACTATTTTTATAAATGTCGGTTAGACAAGATAAAAGTTTTTTAAAAGATTTTTAAAGGAGAGCATATGGAATATAAAACTCGAATGGAAAAACGTTCAGCGATTCAAAAACAGCATAAAAAAGAAATACGTATGGCTGTTTCTTTTGTAGGAGCCACTCTTGTTAGTACGCCAACTGTTTTAACCATCAGTCCGCAACAGATTTTAGCTGATGAATATCAAATGTCGACAAATAGTGCAGATATCCTGATTGGCCAAATCGCCGGTAGTGCTCAAGAAATCGCTGCAGCCAACGACCTTTATGCTTCAGTAATGATTGCTCAAGCTCTTTTGGAAAGTGGCAATGGTCAGTCTCTGTTAGCTAGTGCACCTAATTATAATCTCTTTGGAATCAAAGCTTATGATGGACAAAGTAGCATCTGGTTATCAACACAGGAATATTTGAATGGGCAATGGGTCACTATGAATGAACCGTTCCGTGTATACAATTCTTATTGGGAATCAATGCAAGACCATGCGGCAGTTTTGAAAAGTATCAATTATACCACTGGTCAAGCGAATTATGGTGGGACGTGGAAAAGTCAAACGAGTAGTTTTTACGATGCAACAGCTTATTTGACTGGCAGATATGCAACAGATCCAAGTTATGCACAAAAACTAAATTATCTGATCGAAGTATATGGATTGACCCAGTATGACATTCCTTCAGCAACAGAGAGCTATTCGTATCAAGCAACCTCCTCTGAAGCTAGCGAGACGGTTGTCGCCTTTAGTGGGAGTTCAACTTATACGGTCGTTGCCGGAGACACCTTATGGGATATTGCACAAAATGCCGGGATATCCCTTGATCAATTGATGGCCAATAATGGCTTGACTACTGATTTGATCACCATTGGTCAACAACTAATCGTTTAATAAAAAAATGGTTCTATGTCAATTTGTGTTGGTAGGACAAAAAACTGAATAAAATCGTAGAACTTGGAATAAAAATCAGAGACATTCTGGTTTTGTTTCAAGTTCTTTTTTAGAAATAGGAGGACCTCTGCCAATTATCAGGGCAGCTGGCCGGAAGCCACTTGGCAAAAAGCGCCAATTCCATTCCTAAATCGAGTCAAAGTAACTGTACATGTACTTGGTTAACAGCTACTAATTCCCGATTTACCTTTATAGCTGCAGAGATATTGGTTGTGCGCCTCCCTTTAATCTTGAGAAAAAACAAGACCTTGAACAATGTAAATACGTGAACGAAAATGATAGAAGTTACGATACCCATAAGCTACTCGCTTGATTACTTTAATCTTGTTATTCAATCCTTCTGTAATTCCGTTAGAAAAAGAAAAACAAAAAGCATTGATAATTCCTTGCTTGTGCTTCTTGAAGAATCTCAGTTTCTTTTTGAACCAGAACGGCAATCGAGGGTCTAGCGTATCAAGTTCTTCAAAGAACCGCTTGGCGTCTCGATGAGTAAAGGCATATTTGAGAAATTGAACAGTATCGTAAGCAATGCGCAAGGTTGAATCATAGCTGAGTAATTCATCGACAATATCTGTTTGAGTTAATGGACGTTTGAACAGTGAATGATAGGGACGATGTTGACTATCAAGTTCAGTAGAATCTTTTAGAAGTAACTTCCAATACCGTTTGAGTCGACGGTATTGCTTCTGTTCTTGCGGTGAGGAATGCCGAAAGGCATTCATGGTCTTTATCCGCAGTTGATTTAACGCTCGATTCATCTGTTGGACAATGTGAAATCGGTCAGTGACGAGTTGGGCATTTGGAAACACAGACTTGAGTAATTGATCATAGCTCGCATTCATGTCCATGACTAGGTACTTTACGTTTTCTCGAGCTTCTTTTGTGTAACGCATAAAGTGTCGGGTTAAGTGTGTTAACCGTCGGTCTTCAAGGACTTCAAGAATCTTGTTGGTTTCTCCATTAACACAAATAAAACTCATTGCTCCTTCACAAGATTTCATTGATTTGAATTCATCAATACATAGAATTTTTGGAAGAAATCGCCAGTTTGGAGAATAAGAAGCAGCTAGCTCTTCCATTAAGCGAAGAACCGTCACGTCTGAAACGAAATGTTTTTGGGCAATCTCTTTCCTAGAAACATTTTTCTTTAAATCAAGCATGATTTGGAGACAGAGCTGCTTCGATAAATGATGATGTTCTTCAACTAACTCTGTTTGAGCGTGAAAAGTAGAGTGACACTCATGACAACGAAAGCGTGAACGTTTCAGCTTCAATAATGTCAAGCGACCATTAAAAACAGGTAATTGAGTATATGTCCAATGGTAACCATTTTTGATGATCTGTCCTTGATTTTTAATGCCACAGTTTCTACAATGTGTAGGTATATATGTAAGTGTTGCTTTGATGATCTGAGCCTTAACACCTTTTGAGTGACTGTATTCAAGCCAATCCTCTCCAAAGGAGAGATGTTTATCTGTTAGTCCGAGCAATAATCTGGTATTCTTATCCATAGAGGAACAACCTTTCTGATGATTTGTGGTTTTTGTCGATTTCATTTTATCAGTTTGTTGTTCCTTTTTTGTGTTTGAACACTCAAAAAAATGCTGGTGAGTTTTTCTTTAGGAATTTCCACCAACACAAAATATTATAGACCCAAAAAAATAAGAGCCTTGAGCTCTTATTTTTTTGTAGAGGGGAGCCTTCTTATTTGCGAGTGGGTCTGTTTTTCGTTACAATCAAGAAAAGGAGGAGTTTGTATGACTCAAATTTATCAATCTATTAATGAACTTGTCGGAAATACCCCGATCGTTCAATTACACAACATGGTTCCCGAAAATGCAGCCGATATTTATGTAAAACTAGAAGCTTTCAACCCCGGTGGTAGTGTCAAAGATCGTATCGCTTTGAGCATGATCGAAGCAGCTGAAGAGGACGGTAGCTTAAAACCGGGGGATACGATCATTGAACCAACTTCCGGAAATACTGGGATTGGCTTAGCTATGATCGGTGCTGCTAAAGGGTATCATGTTATTATTGTGATGCCTGAAACGATGAGTGTGGAAAGACGGAAACTAATGCAAGCATATGGAGCTGAATTGATTTTGACAGAAGGCAGTAAAGCTATTTCTGGCTCGATTGCTAAAGCAAAAGAATTAGCAGATGAGCATGGTTATTTCATGCCGCTACAATTTGACAATCCAGCTAATCCGGCTATTCATGAAAAAACGACGGCCAAGGAAATCGAAGCGGCTTTTGATTTGGAAGGGTTCGATGCTTTTGTGGCAGGAATTGGAACTGGCGGAACGATCACAGGTGTTGGTCGTGAGCTGAAACGTGTTTATCCAGATGTACAGATCGTCGGTGTTGAGCCAGCGGAATCGGCTATTTTAAGTGGTGGCAAACCAGGCCCGCATAAGATCCAAGGTATCGGTACTGGCTTTGTCCCTAAGGTTTTAGATGTCGAGCTATTAGATCGAGTGATCCCTGTTCCTGGTGATGCTGCCATGAGTACTGCGAGAGAAATGGGATTAAAAGAAGGCATTTTGGTTGGGGTCTCTTCTGGAGCAGCAATCTATGCAGCTCAAGAATTAGCGAAAGAACTAGGCAGTGGTAAGAAAGTTGTCGCGATCCTACCCGATAATGGCGAACGATATTTATCGACGGCTCTCTATGAATTTTAAGGATGGGATGATCAGGCTGATCCAAGTTTTTAACTTGGGTCAGCTTTTTTCAATTTAGAAATAAAAACTAGAAAAAAGCAAAAAATCATAGTATGATAAGGAAGAAAAGCAAAAGAGGAGGGGCGACTATGACTTTTGATGAGGCGTTAAAATACTTAAAAGAAAAAAAGATCCGCATCACACCACAACGGATTGCGATCATCGAGTTTTTAGCTACGACAAACGAGCATCCTACCGCTGAAGATATTTATCGTGCCATAGAAAAGGATTTTCCAGGAATGAGTGTGGCCACTATCTATAATAATTTGCGCCTTTTTACTGAAATAGGGATGATCAAAGAGATGAGTTATGGTGATGCCTCTAGTCATTTTGATTTCCATACAGAACCCCATTATCACGCGATTTGTCGGAAATGCGGCAAAATCGTTGATTTCTACTATCCTGGTTTGGAAGATGTTGAAATGGCAGCTAGCGTTTTGACAGGATTTAAAGTGGACGGCCATCGTTTGGAAGTTTATGGTCTTTGTCCAGATTGCCAAAAAAAAATGGAGAATGATAAGCATGAAAATCATAAAGACAATTGAGGCACCAGAAGCTATTGGTCCTTACGTTCAGGGACGAGTTGCCAATGGTTTCCTCTTCATATCAGGACAGATCGCTCTAGATCCTAAAACGGGCCAGTTGCAAGGGACGACAATCGAGCTACAAACAGAACAGGTCTTAAAAAATATTGGGGCTATTTTAGAAGCTGCTGGAACAGATTCGGATAATATTGTGAAAACGACATGTTTTTTGAAAAATATGGAAGACTTTGTGACTTTCAACCAAGTCTATCAAACCTTTTTTGCTGAAGAATTACCCGCTCGCTCAGCGGTCGGTGTTGCGAGTTTACCCAAAGATGCATTGTTAGAAATCAAAGTGATCGCTTGTATCAATGCCTAAGAGAGCTGTTTTCTATCTTGAGAAGACAGTTTTTTTAACAAAAACGTCCATAAAGGAGAGTTTTCAATGATTTCAGCCCAAGAATATTTACAATATGGACAAATAGTCATATCGAACTTATTACTTGAAAATTATCACGATCTGGGAATGACGGATCAAGAATTTTTATTGTGGTTACAGCTGTTCAGAGCTTCTGAGGCGGGAGACCGTTTTCCAGATTTAGGCCGTATCAGTCAAATCATGGGGCATTCTAAAGAGGATATCTATCAGTTGCTCAACCAGCTGATCCAAAAAAAAGTTTTAACAATCCTTTCTGAAAAAGATGCAAGAGGTCAGCTAAATGATGCCTATGATTTTTCGATCATCTATGAAAAATTGTCTCTTTTGTTCGAACAAAAAGAGCGTCAAACCAAGGCTGGTGACCAGAAAAGGGCAGAACAGAATCTTTATCAAGCTTTTGAAAGCGAATTTGGGAGGGCCCTCTCACCAATCGAATTCCAACGCATCGGTCAATGGTTAGAAGAAGACCAGTATAAACCTGAACTGATCCAGTTAGCCTTAAAAGAGGCTGTCTTGAATCAGGTTTATAGTCTGAACTATATCGATCGTATTTTACTGTCTTGGGAACGCAAGCACATCACGACTAAACAACAAGTAGAAGACGAACAACAACGGCGCAAGCGCCAAATGTTACAAAAAAATAGTTCTTATGATGAAAAACCACTACCTAAAATTTCTTTGCACAATTGGTTGGAGGATCAAGAAAAATGATCAGTAAAGAAAAAACGCTGCTTGCTTTTGAGAAAATGTATGAAATGTTTCCCGATGCTCATGGTGAATTACGTCATGAAAATGCCTATCAATTATTGATCGCGGTGATCTTAAGTGCTCAAACGACGGATATATCGGTCAATAAGGCGACACCGGCCTTATTTGCTGCTTATCCGACACCAGTTGAACTAAGTCAAGCCAAGGTAGAAGAAATCATTCCTTATATTCATTCGATTGGTTTATATCGGAATAAAGCCAAAAATATCAAAGGTTGTGCCGAGCAATTAGTCAATGTTTATGGTGGGAAAGTCCCACAGACTCGGGAACAACTGATGGAGTTACCTGGTGTGGGCCGAAAAACGGCCAATGTCGTTTTGGGTGATGCTTTTGGGATTCCAGCGATCGCCGTTGACACTCATGTAGAACGAGTGACGAAACGTTTGCGCATCTGTAAGCAAACAGCCAGTGTACTTGAAGTCGAGGCGACATTGATGCGCAAAGTGCCCAAAAAATTATGGGTAAAAACACACCACACTCTGATCTTTTTTGGCCGTTACCATTGCACGGCCCGAGCACCTAAATGTGCGGTATGTCCATTATTAGACCTGTGTCAAGAAGGGAAAAATCGCATGAAGGCCCAAGAAATTTGATGAGAAACAGATATCGATAGTTCAGCCATAGAAAAAGGGCACCCTGACGACGGGTGCCCTTTTTCTATGGCGTTGTTGTAGCCTCGCTAGTGTCATCTACTGGATCACTGCCATCTCCGCCTGTTCCACCGTTATTTGGATCTTCTGTTGGATCAACTTCTGAGGAAGCACTAGTACTAGGCTCGGTGCTTTCAACGGAAGATTCGCTTGAGGCTTCTGTGCTTGTCTCAGAAATTGTCGTAGAGCTTTCTGAACTAGTCGGTTCAGTCTTTGATTCCGGTCGACTATAAGTCGAAATAGTAGGGGTATCTTTATAACCGTCCAAATATAGCTCACTTCCGATTCGCGTCAAGCCATCTGGCATCTCCCAATCGACATTTTTTAAAGAGGACGAGACATATTGCATCAACGCTCGATAGACGGCTGAAGCCACTTCAGCAGAACTTGCCGTAACTGGCGTCATATGATCATTATAACCGGTCCAAACGGCTAATGAATAGTACTTTGTATAGCCAACAAAATTGGAATCTGGTGAAGGCGAGTCGACATCTGCTAATTGTGCTAATTGATCATCGGTATAATTTGAAGTCCCAGTTTTTCCTGCTTGATATAAGCCTTGGATCTGCGCATTCGTACCGGTGCCTGAATTGATGACATCTTTCAAGATATCCGTGACCATATAGGCGGTCGTTTCTTCCATCGCTTTACTACCGGCAACTTGAAAAGCCGCTGTTTCTTCAGAACCATCTTGATAAACGATCTTATTGACATATTGAGGTTCGTAATAGGTGCCGCCATTGGCAAAAGCCGCATAGGCAGCCGCCATTTTAAGGCTAGAGATCCCATATTTATCGTCTTCTTGCTCAGTGTTACTTGAGATAGCATTGGCTGATTGGATATCTTTATATTCGATCCCAAGTCCAGATAAAAATTCGCTTGCTTTATCGGCACCAAGGTCTTGTTCAAAGAGCTTGACTGCCGGCACATTGCGCGATAGAGCCAGTGCTTGCCGCAAGGTTATGGTCCCCATGTATTGATTATCCCAGTTAGTTACTGAAATATCAGTCCCTTTGTATTTGTAAGGTTCATCTACGATCGTCTTACCGGTCGAATAATGAAGATATTCAAAAGCAGGTCCGTAATCGGTAATCGGTTTGACGGTCGAACCAAAATCACGACTTGTATTCAGCGCTAAATTGTCACCAAATACCGTTCCTTCAGCAATATTACGGCCGCCGATCTGAGCCGTGACTTTCCCCGTTTCGGTATCTATCAAAGTAGCCGCAACTTGCATTTCATCATCTGGATAATCGACATAGTCGCCACTATTTACAATATAATATAATCTTTTTTGGGTGTCTAGATCGATATTAGTATGGATTTCTAAGCCATCGCTATAAACATCTTTACCAGTCTTTTCTTGAACTTCGGCAATAACAGCTTTTAAGTAATTATCATAGTATTTCCAATCATCGACATCATCAGAAATGTCTTTACGCAATCCATCGTCGATTGCTGTGGCGACGGCATCATCATAATCTTGTTGACTGATTTTCTCATTTTCGAGCATGGTAGCTAAAACAGTGTCGCGTCTGTTTTTGGCAGCACCAGGATAGACATAAGGATCAAAGTTAGTCGGTGAATTTGGCAGACCCGCGATCAGAGCCGTTTGGGCTAGGGACAACTCGCTCAATGTTTTCCCATAGAAAACTTCAGAGGCTGTTTCCATGCCATATAGGCCATTTGACATATAGACTTTATTGATATAATAAGTCAAAATTTCTTGTTTAGATTTTTCTTGTTCCAATTTGATCGATAGCCAAGCTTCTTGAGCTTTGCGGCGTAGCGTTTGATCTTTGGCACTGGTTGAGAAAAAGGATAACTTGACTAGTTGCTGTGTCAGTGTACTTCCTCCTTGCATACTACCAGTGGTTATATTAGCGACAGCCGATCCTACGATTCGGATCGGGTCAATGCCGATATGATTATAAAAACGTTTGTCTTCTACTGAAACGATAGCGTCTTCTAATTGTTGAGGGATCTCTGTGGCATCGATCTTGATCCGATTTTCAGAACCGATCTCTTGAAAAAGTTCGTCATTGGCCGCATAGAACTTAGACGAAAGAGTCGAGTCGAGCTTACTTTCATCAAGCTTTGGTGCATCTTTGGCATAGTACCAAAAAAGTCCTGCCCCGGCTAGGATCAATAGACAACCAGCAAAAACGAGGCTCATTAAGATCTTGAGTAAAATCGAACCTACTCGATGTTTTTTTTGCGATTTAGGTTTTTGCTCCTTATGCCGGGAAACCCGCGTAGAATTTTGATTTGCCATAATTAATTGTGCTCCTTTGTATGATTTAAAAATCGATCGACAGCTTTTAAATAAGGGATACGTGGGGCGATTTCAGGAATGATCTCGATCCCTTCTTGTTCGATGATTGCAAGTGGTAGAGATTTTTTTCCAGCCATTTCTTCCCAATGCCGGATCAAGCTTTGGCTGTCTAGAAAAAAACAACGTTCGATCGTTGAAAACCAAAGCAAAACAAAACAGATCCCATCTTGCTCCAAACAATTTTTCATATGTTGGATCTGATGGACATGGAAATTTTTAAAAGGGAAAGAAGTTTTATTCTTCGTTTCCTTTGCTTCAAAATCTAGATACAAACCATGATAGACCCCGTTGTAGTCAGTAGTAGAAGCTTCTTTAAAATAAGCTTCTTTTATCACGGCAGCACTTCTTCTGGGATAGTCGACATGAACGATCTGGATCGGGGTTGGTTTTTTGTGGACCACCGCCAGCTTATGATTCAAATAGTATTCATTACTTAAATTGAGGGCCTCTTCAAAACGCATCCCCCGATTGGCAAAATTTATTTGGCCATTTTCTTGCATTTTGGGGCGACTCGCGCCATCATAGATAGCAGGATGGCCATTTGGATATCGAAAAACCATGTGATTCACACTCCTAGGCCATATTATACCAAAAATGTTAAAAGAAAGAAAAGGGGAGCCCATGGAAACACTAAAAACTCTGTTTGTGACCGGCTATCGTAGTAGTGAACTTAGTGTATTTACTGAAAAAGATCCGAAAATACAAGTTGTTAAGAAAGTTATAAAAATGCAACTGAAGGCCTTTTTAGAAGAAGGTCTAAAGTGGATCGTCATTGGTGGAAATTTAGGCGTTGAAATTTGGGCAGGACAGGTTGCACTTGAACTTAAAAAGGAGTATCCTGAACTTCAGCTAGCAATCATCCAGGCTTATCAAGGATTTGAAGAACACTGGAATGAAAGTAACCAGCAAAGTCTGCACTTTTTAAAAACACAAGCTGATTTTGTCGATAGTGTCAGTCATCAGCCTTATCATGATCCCAGTCAGCTGAAAAATCACACTTCTTTTATGATCCAACATACCGATGGCGCCTTAGTGATTTA
Source organism: Tetragenococcus sp. (assembly GCA_041859945.1). GTDB lineage: Bacteria > Bacillota > Bacilli > Lactobacillales > Enterococcaceae > Tetragenococcus. The sequence continues at coordinate 7,965 of JBFLGC010000032.1, read as the reverse complement.
TGATGAAGAATATCCTGGTAAGACAAAATTCTTTTTAGAAGAAGTCAAAAAACAACCGACTAATGATCCTTATCTTGTGACCTGTGTGACCATGGATGATCTTCAAAATGCAATATTTGAGGATACTGTTTGATTTTTAGGACATTTTTAGATAGAATAGGTATGTTAATGAATAGCTGATAGAAAACAAATGAGGTGGAATCATGGCAAATATAGTTTTAAGTCCCAAAGACATCTTACAACAAGAATTCAAAAATAAGATGCGGGGATATGATCCTGTTGAAGTCGACGAGTTTTTGGATCAAGTCATCAAAGATTATGAAAGTTACAACAAAGAAATTTTAACCCTCCAAGAAGAAAATGATCGTTTAAATGCTAAGGTCGCTCAATTGACCAAGAGCCAAGCTATCAGCTCGCGGGTCCAACAAGAAGCTCCTAAGAGCCAAACTGTCACGAATTTTGATATCTTGAAACGTTTATCAAACCTTGAAAAAGAAGTCTTTGGTAAGAAGCTTGATAAAGAAGTCAATGTGGAATCACGCGCTTCTAAATCACTTACGCCTAATTATTCGAGTCATGAAGACACGGATGATTTAGAAAAAACACGTCAATTTTAAAAAAATGCTGTAGTTTTCGGATGATCGCGGCTTGTCTTAAACAAGCTGAGGAAAGTCCATGCTCGCACAAGCTGAGATGCTTGTAGTGTTCGTGCCTAGTGAAACCATAAACTAGGGTATTCTAAGGAATAACGGCAGGAAAAATAGCTAAGGTGAAAACGATGCTAAAGTATCCTTGAAAGTGCCACAGTGACGAAGCAATAGGGGAAACTCTATTGGTGGAACGCGGTAAACCCCTCGAGCGAGCAACCCAAACATGGTAGGGGCGCTTTTTGAACTGGAAATGAACGGGTCAAAGAGGCAATTTTTGATTGCAGATAGATGATTATCCAAATTATTTTGCTCCCTGTGAAATAGTTGGACAGAACATGGCTTATAGAAAGCTACAGTGAATCAGGGATGCCTTCCGTAAAGGGAGGCTTTTTTTAGCACAATTTTAAAGTCAAAAGGAGAAACGGACCATGATAGAAAAAGAGCACGTTTTTGAGCTAGTGGCAACGTGTGCAAGTGGGATCGAAGCTTTAGTAGGCAAAGAATTACGGAATAGAGACATTGCTTGTAAGATTGAAAATGGTCGGGCCCGTTTTGAAGGGACCATGGCTGTGATCGCCCAAACGAATCTCTGGCTACGGACGGCTGATCGGGTTAAAATCGTTGTCGGAGAATTTGATGCTTATACGTTTGATGAGCTTTTTGAAAAAGTGAAAGCAATGCCTTGGGAAGACTATCTGCCTTTAGATGCTTGTTTTCCTGTTGAAGGTAAGTCGATCAAATCCAAACTCTATAGCACACCTGATTGCCAATCGATCACGAAAAAAGCCATTGTGGAACGTTTACGGACTTACTACCACCGACCGGCCTCGGTTCCTTTTCCAGAAACTGGCGCCTTGTATAAATTAGAAGTGGCCCTTCTTAAAGATCATGTCATGGTGACGCTCGATACGACAGGGCCCAGTTTATTCAAACGGGGCTATCGGATCGCAAAAGGCGAGGCTCCGTTAAAGGAAAATATGGCGGCTGCTTTGATCGAATTGACGAATTGGCACCCTGATCGGCCCTTTATTGACCCTATGTGTGGCTCGGGCACCTTATGTATCGAAGCGGCTCTTATTGGTCACAACATTGCACCAGGTTTTAACCGCGAATTCACCTGTGAGACCTGGGATTGGTTTACCACTGATATTTTTGAGCAAGTACGTGCGCAAGCTGATCTGCAGGCTGACTATGATAAAGTTTTGGATATTACTGGCTATGACATCAATCAACAAATGATTAATATTGCGCACCAAAATGCTGAAGAAGTGGGTTTAGGTGATTCGATCAAGTTCAAGCAACAAGCGCTCAAAGATTTCAAGACGGACAAAGAAAATGGCGTTATTGTGACTAACCCGCCTTATGGAGAACGTTTAGGCGATGAAAAACAAGTGCAAGCTCTTTATAAAGAAATGGGCCAAGTTTTTGCACCACTTACAACTTGGAGCAAGTATATCTTGACGAGCGACCTGACTTTTGAGACCCATTATGGACAAAGAGCCACCAAAAAACGGAAACTTTATAACGGTAGTTTACGAACGGATTATTTCCAATTTTGGGGACACAAGAGAAAGTAGCAGCTATTATTTGCTCTAAAAAGAGTCAAGTGAGCACTGTTATTTGGGGGTGCTCTACAGGCCTAAGATATTTTAACAACTGAGCCAACTTTGTGAGAATCCACCTACTTGCAAAACATTACAATTCACGGCTGAATTTGAGCGCTATACTTTAGCTGTGTGTCTGCTACTGTCTGCTGTGGGACAGACTTGAGCCATGGTCTCAGGTCTGCCAAACTTCATGACTGAATGCTAAAGCACTCAGTCACAGTACAAAGTAGGTATTTTTCATCATCTACTCTGCCTCGTTAAGCGAGCCAATCGTAGTGATTCAAAACAATTCACATTAGCTCCTCTTTCACAGCGACGTCGCAGCCACATTCGTGTCGCTAGCAATTTAACCCGTTCAAACGGGTTAAATTGCTCATTTAAGAAACCAAATGGCATAAATTTTATTTTTTTAACTGATTCCGCCGTGAATTGTAACGCAAAAACGGATCGATCATTTCGGGCAGAAAACAAATGTTGATTGCTATTGACTAACTTTTAGGTGAGACTTGTTGTTACCTAAAAATAAATACGACTAAGTGTCTCTAGTATCTTTTTCACGGAATTTCTTATATAATATAAGTGAGGTGGGGAAGAGGAATGTTTTATCAGTATAAGTTAAAAGCAGATGAGTTAGCCATGGTGATACCTAATGTATTTGAGTGCCTTTTTGTCATTCAAACGAAACTGCCAAATCGAGCATACGAAGTCGTCGTTTATAAATATGATAAGTGTTACTTTATACTCAGGGACCCAAAGATTTTACAACAAGTGAAAAGCATCGATCAGGAAGTCAAAGGAGATGAAGAGGAACTTTTGACTTACATCGAGTCTGCTTTAGAAGACAATCTTTATTTACGAGTAAAAGAAGGTTTTGTTCTTTTAGACCTGAATACTTTAGCCACGCTTGCTGCAAATGATGATATGCGGATCCGTTACTACGAATTTATTGATTTATAATAAAAAGATGTCTTTATTTGGGTTCTCCATTAAAATAAAGACATCTTTTTATTGAGCTAATTTCATAATTGCCTTTTTTAAAAAAGTAAACACTTGTCCAATTTTCAAAATATCAAATTTTTTGAAAATCAAGCAGCTATTTCTTTTTTATTTTTCTTGTTTAATCGTTGTGTGGCAAAGGTTTTAGCATTGTATGCTAGTTGCATTAATAAAAATTCAGCATGTGCATGTTTATGTTTATAAAATCTTGTTTGGTTCAGTTGATAAGAGTCTTTTAAATAGGCATTGACACGTTCTACACTACTTCGTTGATTATAGATTTTTTGCCAAGATAAGGTACCCCTTGCGGGACGGTTATACATTCTAGAGCTTGTTTCTTGCTTGATCTTGATTACTTTTTGACATAAACCTTCATTTCGAAGAGGACATTCCCGACAGTGAGCTTCAGGACGAATGTATTTTAGTGCATTATAGCGTTTATCGTAACTATCATAGCTGTAGCCATACTCCAAAAGACAAGTGGGAGCACAGTTTTCATCGATTTCACCATCATTTTCGGCTAGCTGTTTCATGTCAATGATTGGCTCAATGTGCACCTCATGCATCTCTTCATAGATAGCTTGCGCATCATAGCCTTTATCCAAGCACCCATGGTGCTTTCCTTCATGATAATGGTCTTCAGTTTTAAAAGAATGCGTCAATTCATGAGTCTTTCGGATAACTGGAATAACCACACTTACGTCGGCTGTAAATGCCGAAGAAATCAACATTTGTAAAATATATTGTGATTGAGTCGTTACGGCTAAGGTAGCTTTATAGCCGAACCAGTAAGTATTTTTCCCCTTACTATTTTTCTTTACACCCCATGAAGGGTAGGTTGGGATGGTCGCTAAAATCTCTTCTGTAGACATTTTGCGTTGATCTTGGGTAGCTGGAAGTCTTGGATTCTCGGTCTTTTTATGTTTTGTCCGTGCTTCAATGGCAGTCGCATCGTAAGCCACGTTTTCTTCAAAAATATCAAATTCATCTTGAATGATCTGTAAAAAATCAACGTTGATTTCCTCAAGTAGCTCAAGATTTTGAGACAGTGTCTTCATAACTCGTGAATAGGTGGCTTCTGACGGGACTGGTTCAGAATACAGAAAGCCTAAACTTAGCTTAAATCGTAGATCACTATTTAAACGACTGATCAAGGCTTTCTGTGTATCGATTTTTTCATAGAATCGTGCCATGATTGAGCGAATGACCGCTGCGTAGTTGATATCAACAGGATGACCAACGGTCGTATTTTTGGAAAATAAATTCACGAGTTTATGCATTTGAACTGGGGAGAAAATCTCTTGATATTTTTCTTGAATATCTAAAGTTTCTAAAATATCAATGTCAAAAAGCGTCGGTTGTTGTATAATAGTCATAGGGAACCCCTCCATGTGATTACTCGTCTTAGTCGACACCATAATTGTAACATATGGGGAGGTTCTTTTTTTCGTTGTTTTTAAATCATTGATATATCAATAGCTGAGGATGCCTAAAAATTATGAAATTAGCTCTATTATGTTTGTGACCGCACTTTTTTAAGTTCTCTGTAACCACGATAAATGTTTAAGCAAATTAGTAATAGGCCGACAGCTAAGGGGATATATAATAGAAATAAGGGATAACCATAGACTGTTTCGACCACCGTTTCTGAAGATTCTTTGATTTCTGTATAGGCCTGTTGCAGGACCTGAAAGCTAAAAACCGAAAGAAAACCTGAAATAATAAATAATACGATCCCTAAATAGGGAATGTTAGACTTCTTGCGGAAAACAGCGAAACCAACGTATAAGATAACCAAAAAAGTAGGGACCCCAAAGGCAAAAAACGCATTTAACATACCAACACACCTCCTCTATCCAATCATACTTCAAAACCCCAAAAATTCAAAATATTTTTATGGCTTCATCCAAGTCTTGATAGGAATTTGACTAAAATTATGCTATACTTTTCAAGCAATCAATAGAAAGAAGGCGTTCTTGTGTCATTTGAATCATTTAAATTTAAGCCATTCATTTATGAAGCTTTAGCAAATAACGATTTTTTAGAACCAACACCTATTCAAGAAAAAATCATCCCAATCGTACAAGCTGGGAAAAGTGTTGTTGGCCAATCTCAAACCGGGAGTGGCAAGACGCACGCGTTTTTGCTTCCTTTACTAAACAAGATCGATAGCCAGATCGATCAGGTCCAAGTTGTTATTACCGCTCCCAGTAGGGAATTAGCTGACCAAATCTATCAAGCTACAAAACAGATCACGGCTTTTTCAGATACAGTGCGTGTCATGAATTTGGTTGGCGGAACCGATAAGAAACGTCAAGTGACTAGGCTTAAAAAGCAACAACCTCATGTGGTGATTGGAACACCAGGGCGGATCTTAGACTTGGTAAATGAGAAAGCTTTATTTGTTCATACAGCTTTTGCTTTTGTGATCGATGAAGCTGACATGGCACTTGATCTCGGTTTTTTACCAGTCGTCGATCAAATTGCGGGAAGATTTGCTAAAGACACTCAATTTTTAGTCTTTTCAGCGACGATTCCTGAAAAATTACGACCATTCTTAAAAAAATATTTAGAAAATCCTCAGATCGAAGAAATCCCTACAACGACAGTCATTTCAAATACGATCGATAATTGGTTGATTTCAACAAAAGGCAAGGATCCCGATCACTTGATTTATCAATTATTGACCATGGGAGAACCTTACCTAGCTATTATTTTTGCCAATACCAAAATTCGGGTCGATGAAATTGCGACCTATTTGAAAGATAAAGGCTTGAAGGTGGCAAAGATCCATGGTGATGTTCCTTCAAGAGAACGAAAACGGGTCATGCGTCAAGTACAAAATTTAGAATTTCAATATGTGGTGGCTACCGATTTAGCAGCACGTGGCATCGATATCGAGGGTGTTTCCTTGGTCATCAATGCGCAGTTACCAAAAGAATTGGACTTTTTTGTTCACCGGGTGGGTAGAACAGGCCGTAATGGTCTTTCTGGAACGGCGATCACCATGTATGAGCCAAATGAAGAAAAAGAAATCGATGCCCTGGAAAAAATGGGGATTACTTTTTTACCAAAAGAAATCAAAGCTGGAAAAATCGTGGCTACTTATCGTCGCAATCGTCGTCAAGAACGGGAAAAAGGGCAAGATCCGTTAGATCCACAAATGATCGGCAAGATAAAAAAATCAAAGAAAAAGGTCAAACCAGGTTATAAAAAGAAAATCCAGCAAGAAATCACAAAAAGCAATCAAGAAAAACGTAAAGTCAAACGGCGCAATGAAGCTAGAACGAAACGCAAGCAAAAGAAAAAATCAACCTACTGACCACTAAGTCTCGCTAAAGGTTTTCTACTTTAGCGAGACTTAGTTGAATCTTATACTACGGAGCTAAACCAGAAATTTTTGTGAAAAACTATTTTTGCCATTTGGTTTGACAACTAAAAATGGTATACTTATTCTATTAGACCAAGATGAAAAGGGGAATGATCGTGAATCTCTTTGAAGCTTTAGAATGGAGTCAATGGAAAAATTTATCCATGGAAGTAAAAGTACAAGTGATCAGTCAAGTTTTGATGTATTTTGTCAGTCCTTTAAAAAAAGTCTCAAATGTAGAATACCAAGAATTTCAAATTGCAGGCGTCAAATGTGGGACTTTTACTTGTCAGATCGATGAGGAACCTTTTGTTTTAGTTCCCGGCAATAAAGAAACTATTTTAGGTTGGGATCTAGGGACGCAAGGCTTACCGGTGACTGTCTGGGATCGAAAAACAATCTCAGAAGATCCTCAATTTTTAGAATTGAAAAAATCTTATCAATTAGAAACAACTGAAGATTGGGATATTTTCGTCAATGAGTCGACTAGTCCTTTGCGTAAAGTAGCCATACCACCGATGTTGATAGAGCGCCAAGCAGTTCCCACGGGTACCCGTTTTATTGGCCTATTGGATACGATCACTGGCATTTTTGAAGGCAATGAAAGTGACTATAAAAAAATCCAAACAGAGATTCAATCTGCCTTAAATGAGGTAAACGAGCAAAATGAGCGCTTGATCCATTCGATTCCTGATGAGCTGTTTTGCCAAGATGTTTTTTATGCTTCGTTAGATTATGACTCGGAAAAATATCGTGTTTATGTTCATACGAATTGCACTCACGAGTCTTTGCAAAAGGAACTAACTAGTCAAGTATTTGATTTATTATCTGAAGACCAATGGGAGTATGCAGTAGCAGCTGGTACGCGAAAATTGTTCCGTTGGGGCAACGATATCGATCGCAATCAATCCTATTATGGCAAGCAAGTCGTTAAAAAGATGAAGCAAACTAATATGTTTGGTCTCACTTTCGATACTTCAGTCTCTCATTGGGAACTGACAGATTCGAATAAGTTGAAGCTAGAAAAAATGTCTCCCATCGGTATCCCTCTTTACGACTGTTTACCGATGTCCTCGTACTATCGCTCAAGAAAGATCTTATCCGAAAATGAAAAACTAGATCCAAGTAGTTTCTTGTATCGTAAAGCTATCATCATTCGAAATGAATGATGAAAATAAACCGTTATTGAGATTTTTCTCGATGGGTTACAATTTACGGTCGATTTGAGAGATCGCTACACTACGAGGTAGTCTTGCTTAAGACTGCCATGGAACCGTTGTGAGCCTAAAGTCTCACAACTTTCAAGCTTCAAACTCTCAGTAACCACTAAAGTGGCCACTGA
>JBFLGC010000031.1:0-30630 GCA_041859945.1 Tetragenococcus sp. | reverse complement strand
AAACAAAAAAGATGACTTGAATTTCCTAAAGTTCGGAAATTCAAGTCATCTTATTATTTATGTCACAGCCCCTTTTTCTTATGTCGAAACTAGAGGAATAACTTTTTTATTCGAGCACTAAAACGCCATCTTTTAGCGCAAATGGGTTATCTTCATTGATGTGATCATAAAACATGATACCATTTAGGTGGTCGATCTCATGTTGGACCACGATGGCGGGATAATCTCTTAAACGAACTTTATGTTTAGTGCCGTCTGCATCAAAATAACTGAGTGTGATCTTGTCGTGACGCACGACATAGCCGGGAACGTCGCGATCGACCGATAGACAGCCTTCCCCTTCTGCTAGACAAGCATCTTTAACAGAATGGCTCAAAATTTTAGGATTATACAAAACATCTTTGAATAGCGGTTCATCATTGTCAGGATCATCACTAGGTACTAAAACTGCAGTCATGCGTTTGGAAACATTGACTTGGGGGGCTGCTAGACCGACACCACCACGTAAATCAAGCTCTTCTGCCTTGACAGGATCTTGGCTGTTTTCTAAAAATTCCATCATTTCATTTCCTAATTGACGTTCTTCTTCTGAAATCGGAAACGTCACTTCTTTAGCTACCGCCCGTAATGTCGGGTGGCCTTCGCGAATAATATCATCCATTGTGATCATTGATGATGCGTGCTCCTCTCACTTAAAACTATTTCCATTTCTTAGTGTATCACAAAAAGAGACGAATGGGGCAGTGAATGTTTACAGTTATTAAATTTCTTAATGAATCGGCGTAAAATAGCTAAATATTAGCCAGAGCTGACCTAGGTGGAGGCGACCTGTGTCAAATACTGGACCAATCTGACATAGGTCGGGGGCAACCTATGTCCAATCGATCCTTGGCCACTGATAACAAGCGTTAGATCGATGTCAGTGAATTTCAATTTCTTATATCAGTTGTCAGTTAGCAATGAAAAAATCATTTATTTTCAAACTTTTTTCTTGCAATGGAGAAACAATGAAGTTATAATGACACAGTGTCATATGACAGGACGTCATATAATAAGAAAGGAGGATTTCATGCCCACAGAAACTTTTTTTAATTTATCAAAAGAAAAACAAGGCCGTATCATGGCAGCTGCGAAAAAAGAATTTTCGCGAGTCTCTTTAAAAGAGGCGTCTATTGCCAATGTGATCCGTGAGGCAGAAATCCCACGCGGTAGCTTTTACCAGTATTTTGATGGGATTGAAGATCTTTATTATTATTATTTCCACATGATCGGCCACGATAGTTATCAGGTTTTGATCGAAGCCGTGGAAGCAACCAATGGGGATTTATTTGCAGCTTTTGAGCAGTATTTTTCAGCGGCTATCGTGGAGATCTTCAAAGGAGAAAATGTCCGCTTTTATAAGAACTTGTTCATGAGTATGGATTATCACGGATTACACAAGGTCGCTCCACACTTGGATGAAAATGCACCAGAGCCAAAAAAAGTACCTTGCCATAAGAAAAAAGTTGGTAAAATGGCGCAGAAAAAATTACTAGCAGTGGTTGATAAATCATTACTCGATGTCAAAGATGACCGTGAATTATCACTATTGATCCAAATGATGATGCATACCGTTTTTACCACGGTAGCAGATGGGTATCGTCATCTGAAAAAAAACGAGGACTATGATGTCAATTGGATCCGTCAAACATTTACCCGTAAATTGAATTGGTTAAAAAATGGTGCTGCTAAAAATCAATGAGAAAGGATAGGAATCAATGATCAAACTATTTAAACGTGTTTCAATGACTTCGGCCTTATTGGCGGTCGTCTTTATGATTGCTCAAGTCATTTCCGAATTATATCTTCCTACGCTGACGTCAAATATCATTGACAATGGGGTCGCAAAAGGCGATATCGATTATATTTGGAAAACGGGGGGATTCATGATCGCTTTTTCGCTGTTAAGTATTGCTGCAGCGGTAGGAAACACTTATTTTGCCACCCGTGAATCGCAAAAATTAGGCAAGCAACTACGTAGTGATATTTATAAAAAAGCCGAAAACTTGTCGACAAAGAAATTCAATAAATTTGGAACAGCTTCACTGATTACAAGGACCACAAATGATGTCAACCAAATCCAAATGGTGACCCAAATGGCCTTACGCATGATGATCCATGCCCCGATCACTTTGATTGGTGCCAGTGTGTTGGCTTATCAAAAGGATCAACAATTAACGAAGATTTTTCTAGTGGTGATCCCTTTGATCATTATCGTCATTGGTGTGATCATGTATTTTGCTGTGCCACTTTTCAAAAGTATGCAAGCTAAAACGGACCGCTTGAATTTGGTCTTTCGCGAAGGTTTGACAGGAGTGCGTGTGATCCGAGCTTTTGGCAAAACCGATTACGAGGCCAAACGATTTGATGCGGCCAACTTGGATTACACCCAAACAGCCATCAAGGTCAATACGATCGTGACTTTGATGATGCCACTCATGACACTCATCATGAGTGGGACCAATATTTTTATTACTTGGATCGGTGGTCATTACATTGCGGACATGCAACTAGAAGTCGGTAATATGATCGCTTTTATTACTTATGCCATGCAAATTTTGATCAGCTTCATGATGATGTCGATGATCTTTGTCATGGTACCAAGGGCGCAAGCTTCAGCTGATCGGATCAATGAAGTATTAGATGAAGAAAATGAAATCGCAGATCCCGCTCACGCACAATTGATCACTTATAAAGCAGGTCAAGCTAGTTTGACTTTTGACCATGTGGATTATCGGTATCAAGGTGCTGAAGATCTAGCGTTGACCGATGTCGATTTTACGGCGCATTCCGGCGATACTGTGGCGATCATCGGTGGGACCGGTTCTGGGAAAACGACCTTGGTCAATTTGATCCCGCGTCTTTATGATATCGAAGCGGGCAGTATCAAGATCAACGAGATCGATATCACGCAAACGACGCAAAATAATTTACGTGAGATGATCGGTTTTGTCCCCCAAAAAGCTGTGCTATTTTCGGGCACAATCCGCGAAAATATGCAGTACGGCAAAGCAAATGCCAGCGATGAGGAAATTTGGCGTGCCTTAGAGATCGCCCAAGCCAAAGATTTTGTTTCGGAAATGGAAGCGGGCTTGGATAGTTGGGTCGAACAAGGTGGCGGAAACTTTTCCGGTGGGCAACGCCAACGCCTGGCCATTGCCCGCGCTTTGGTAAAAGAGGCCGATGTCTATGTTTTTGATGATTCATTTTCAGCCCTCGACTTTAAAACCGATGCGAATTTGCGTAAAGCTTTGAATGAATCGGTCCAAAATGGGATCCTAGTCATCGTCGCACAACGGGTCAGCACGGTCATGGATGCTGATACGATCCTTGTTTTAGAAGAAGGCAAAGTCGTTGGTAAAGGGACCCATGAGGAACTTTTGAAAAAGAATACGACTTATCAAGAAATCGTGCATTCACAACTTAGAGAGGAGGATCTTGCATGAGCCAAGAAAGAAAATCAACACCAAGTCCGCATCATGGTGGACCTGGTCGAAATTTAGATCGAGCCGTCGATAAACCGACTCACTTTTGGAAGACACTCAAGCGCTTGTTTGGCTATATGAGTAAACGGCTTGTGGCTATCATAAGCGTCTTTGTTTTGGCGATCGCCGCGGTCATTTTCCAGATCCAAACACCTAAAGTTTTAGGGAAGGCCACGACGGAGATCTTCAAAGGCGTAATGGCAGGTGTTCAGAAAATGCAAGCGGGCGAAAAGGTCGCTAGTTTTCCGATCGATTTTGATAAAGTCGGTCAGATCTTACTGACGGTTATTGCTATGTATCTCCTTTCAGCTGTCTTTAACTTCTTACAACAATTTATCATGACGCGAGTTTCGCAACGGACCGTTTATGAAATGCGCCGTGATTTAGAAGAAAAAATGAATCGTCTGCCGATTTCTTACTTTGATACGCATACGAATGGCGATATCATGTCGCGGGCCATCAACGATATGGATAATATCGCTGGGACCTTGCAACAAAATTTGACCCAATTCATCACCAGTATCGTGACTTTTATCGGGGTTTTGTGGATGATGCTTTCGATTAGCTGGCAATTGACTTTGATCGCTCTGGCTACGGTCCCACTTAGTTTGATCGTAGTCATGATCGTGGCACCGAAATCACAACGTTATTTTGCCGGTCAACAAAAAAGTTTAGGGCTTTTAAATGACCAAGTCGAAGAAACCTATGCAGGTCATACAGTCGTCAAAACATTCAATCATGAAGCGGCTGATCAAACTGTTTTTGAGGTTGAAAATGAAAAGTTGTATAGGGCTGGCTGGAAAGCCCAATTTATTTCTGCTATCATCATGCCGTTGATGAATTTTATCAAAAATATCGGTTATGTTTTTGTGGCTGTTGTAGGCGGCGTGAAAGTTGCTAACGGCAATATGGATCTTGGGGATGTGCAGGCATTCTTGCAATATACTAACCAATTCTCGCAACCGATCACGCAGATCGCTAGTCTGATCAATACTATTCAAGCAACGGTTGCTTCAGCCGAACGGGTCTTTGAAGTGATCGACGAAGAGGAAATGAAAGATGAACCAAGTGGCCTGCCGGTTGAAGCCAATTCACCTTATAAAGTCCGTTTTGAAGATGTTCAATTTGGCTATCATGAAAATGAACTTTTGATGACCGACTTTAGTTTGGATGTCAAACCGGGCGAGATGGTCGCGATTGTCGGCCCAACTGGCGCTGGGAAAACCACCTTGATCAACTTACTGGAACGTTTTTACGATATTTCTGGGGGCAGTATTCGTTATGAAGGAGTCGATACGCGCGATATTTCTCGAGATCGATTACGGGATCATTTCTCGATGGTTTTACAAGATACGTGGTTATTTACAGGTTCAGTTTACGACAATATTTTGCACGGCAATGAAGAGGCGACCAAAGACCAAGTCATTCAAGCTGCCAAAGCCGCCCATGTGGACGAATTTGTCCGCAAATTGCCAGATGGTTATGATACTATCTTAAATGAAGATGCCAGCAATATTTCCCAAGGGCAACGCCAATTGATCACCATCGCTCGCGCTTTCTTGGCTGATCCGGATGTTTTGATCTTAGACGAAGCCACTTCTAGTGTTGATACACGGACAGAAATATTGATCCAACAAGCCATGAATCGCTTACTCAATGACCGGACCAGTTTTGTTGTGGCCCATCGTCTTTCCACGATCCGCGATGCTGATAACATTATTGTCATGAACCACGGCTCGATCGTCGAAACTGGCAATCATGAGACCTTGATGGCTAAAAATGGCTTCTACGCTGATCTTTACAATAGTCAGTTTTCGCAAGGAGAAGTAGCTTAAAACGAATAAAAAGCCTGCTGATCAGCAGGCTTTTATTCTATTAAGAAAAAATATCATCTGGCCATCGTTCAAAGCTCGGTGTAGCAGTTTTATTGGAGCGAAAAAGCGTATGACAAGTAAGTTTATGGTGGGAAAGAATTCGCAAAGATAAAAGTAGAAAATTATGGAGACAGGGAAGGACCGTTCTTTGTTGACATGTAAGGTACCAGAAATGGAAAAGCGAGTGCCTATGACGACCCATGAAAGGCACCAAGAATCTATAAGTTGGAACGTATGGCGATTAAGAAAGCATTGGTATTAAAAAAACGGAAATTAGGATAATAAGTCCATTCTTTAGTTAATGCTATTAAAATTTTTTGCCGACTAATGGAAAGACGACCTTCGAAGTTAAAAGCGTAAACTGATCATCCGCTTTCGTAGCGAAGATTACCAGCCTACAAAGTAGATACCGAATACAAGTTTTTCATTGCTTTTTTATTAGAACTTTTCTATACTAAACTCTAGATGAGTAATTGGGAGGGATCTTGATGAAAAGTGTGCTCGATACTTATTTGAAACAGCGCGGATTGACCCGGTATGATGTAGCAAAAGCGACGGGTATCTCTGAACAAGCACTGTCCAAAGCCAATCGGCGCGATCCTGAAACTTATACTGTCAAGACGGTAGCAAAAATCGCTCAAGCTACCAAACAAACACCGGGGGAAGTGCTTGATGAATTGATCAAGATCCGGGATTTAGAAGACGAGCGCTTGGGAGGTAAAAAATGACATTAACAGTGAAAAATTTAACAGGCGGGTATAATCAAGTGCCCGTTTTAAAAAATATCGATTTTCATATCAATGATGGCGAATTAGTTGGCTTGATCGGTCTGAATGGGGCCGGGAAAAGTACGACAATAAAAGAAATCATTGGTCTTTTGCAACCACAAGCAGGGGAGATCTTGATTGATGACGTCACTCTCGAACAAGATCCTGATACGTACCGTAAGAAAATTGGTTATGTTCCAGAATCGCCGGTCCTTTATGAAGAATTGACCTTACGCGAACATTTAGAAGTGACCGCTATGGCTTATGATATCCCCAAAGAAGTGGCCATGGAGCGTGCCGAAAGCTTGTTGAAAACTTTCCGCTTAGAAAAGCGACTGGACTGGTTTCCGGCTAATTTTTCCAAAGGGATGAAACAAAAAGTCATGATTTTATGTGCTTTCTTAGTAGAGCCTAGCCTTTATATCATCGATGAACCATTCTTAGGCCTAGACCCTTTAGCGATCCATGCTTTATTAGAGCTAATGAATGATATGAAAAAAACGGGCGCTTCGATTTTGATGTCGACACATATTCTGGCGACTGCTGAAAAATATTGCGATCGTTTCATTATGTTACATGAAGGTCAGATACAAGCCCAAGGTACCTTGATGGAGCTTAAGCAAGAATTTCAATTACCAGAAGCCTCTCTAGATGATATTTATCTAGCTTTGACAAAGGAGGCCTAGCACCATGGATATTTTTTTTAAGCAGCGACTACAAGCTCATCAGAAACATATGCAACGTTATTTACAATATGTTTTCAATGATCATTTTGCCTTGATCATGATGTTTTTATTAGGTGCGGCTGGGCTCTATTATTCAAATTGGTTAAAAACATTACCACTACCTTTTACATGGGGCAGGCTTATTTTACTGGTGATCTGGTATGCTGCTTTGCATTTGGGCAAGTTTGCTAGTTTGACTAAGCCGGCCGATCAAGTTTTTTTATTACCCAAAGAAAAAGCGATGCGCCAATATTTGACCAAAGCCTTCTACTATAGTTGCCTGTTTCCTTTTGCTGTGTTGATTTTGATCGTTGGGGCAACGATGCCCTTAGTCGTTGTGTCGACGGGACATTCGTTTGCGAGTTTTATTTTCTTCTTAGTTAGCTTATGGGCCTTGAAATTCAGTCATTTGATGATCCAACGTATGGCTTTGTTTCAAGATATGCAACATGCCGCTAAAAATGCCTATCTGCTATGGGCAATCATCAGTGTGACTTGTTTAGCAGCTGCTTTATACCTTCATCCGATCATTGGTATGTTGTTAGCCTTGATCCAAACGTCTTTATTTACGATTCTAGGCTGGCGTAAATTGTCTGTTTCTTTAGACTGGGAGTACATGATTGCTTTCGAACAACAACGACTCCATCGCATTTATCAATTTATCAATCTCTTTACTGACGTGCCTGAAATCACTTCGACAATTAAGCGTCGTCGCTATCTTGATTTCTTGTTAAAGCATATCGCGTACAAAAAAGACAATACTTACCTTTATTTATTTAGTCGTCGCTTGTTACGCGGAAGTGAATTTTCCGGTTTGTATCTTCGTTTAGTTGGAATGGGAGCCTTGTTACTTTATTTTGTCAATGAACGCTGGTTTTCACTTGGTTTAGGCTGCTTATTGATTTATTTGATCGGTTTTCAACTTCTTCCACTTTACCAACAATTTCGTTATATGGTCATGATTCAACTTTACCCCATCAAAGACGAACAAAAGCGGCAAGCTCTACAAAAATTATTAGCGATCTTATTACTACTAGCTACTTTCGTTTTTGCTTTGATCAGCCTGTTCTCCTTAAATACCTGGTCAGATCGTCTGATCGTGAGTTTTGGCTATATAGCAATGACCTGCTTCTTTGTTTATATTTATCTACCTAAACGGATTGCCAAAATGCAATAAAACAAAAGCTACCTAGCGGGTGGCTTTTGCTTTACATTTGGAGTATAAACAAACAACGGATTTGCGAATCGGTTGTACATTTAGGGCGTAAACAAACAACGGAAATAGAAATCGGTTGTACATTTAAGGCGTAAAAGACGTCGAAAATGGTAGTGAGCGGCTTATTGGGACCTAAAGTCATCACAAGATTAGAAATTGGAGGATACATTAGACTGCGAAATTCGTTGGTAGCTTGTTCATAAGAAACGGTTGCTTTTCTTTATAGCTAGTGGAAGTTGTTGTTCAATGACGACCAGTCAATGAAAATTTAGTTTTATTAGCGATCGACTCTACATCGAATAGTTTAATGTGGTGCAATTTTTTCATTTCTTCCTCATTGGTAGATCGGTCTCTGATCAATGTTCAAAAGACATCCTTTTTTAATAGTTAACAAAGAAGACCTAAACGACAAGAACGAATCGTTTAGGTCTCTTCTTCAATTATTCGTTTACTGTTTCAATGGCTTCTGGATCGGCATCGGTTTGGTAAGCTTTGCCTTTGACACAGTATTTATACCACGCATAAACAAGAAAGCCAAGGACCAAGAAGCCACCATAGCCAATCACTGGATATACAAAGCCGATGACATTGGTAAAACCTCCAAAACTTAAAACAAAAGCAACAGTGACAACAGCAAAGATCACGTAGCGAAAATTCTTCTTCGTTGGTGCAATGAAACTGGATGAGAAGGAATAAAGAACACTCATAGCGGTGTTCCAGATTTCAAAGAAAATCAAAATCGACATGATAAAACCGACCCATGGTTGAACGAGACGTGCCATTTGCAACATTGGCATATCATAAGTACCTACTTTCCCAGCGGTCGCAAATAAGGTCAAGTTGATCAAGACAATCAAAAGACCAACGACGATACCGCCAATCAGCCCGCCACGTTGCGCGACTTTGCGGTCTTTTTCGACACCACCAAGTAAGAAGGCGGTGGCAACACCTGTTGTTAGATTGACCGAACCATAATTTAGGGTACTGATCCACCAATTAGGCAGAGGTGAATTTAATTTGAGGGCGTCCGCGTTCATTGCAGCTAAGTTCCAGTCGGCTTGAGTCAATGAGCGGAAACTGATGATAATGACTAAGGTGATCAAAAATGGCGCAAAGGCACCAATCACATCGACGACTCTATTCGTATCCATTAGGCCCACGATAAAAACGAGCGCGACGCAGATCAGATTGCCTAACCAAACCGGCCAGCCAAACTGTTGGTTCAAATTGCTACCAGCTCCGGCGACCATGACCACGCCGATCCCAAATAAAGTGATCAATAAGAAGATGTCGACGCCCCGATTGACGATGGGATTTGCCACATGTTTCAACACATCACGATGGGAAAAAGCTTTGAAATAATGTCCCATATCGACGATCATGTAGCCAAAAAAGCCGAAGATGAAAATCGAAAGAACGGTGCCCACGATCCCCCAAGTACCAAAACTTGTAAAATATTGGATCATTTCTTGTCCCGAAGCAAAACCTGCTCCGATGATGATGCCTACAAAGGCCATCGCTATTTTGAATTGTTTCATAAATTTCCTCCTTTTTTACCAACCTTGGCCAGAAACATCGTAGTCATCGAGCTTGCCAGCTGCTAATTCAGCGAAAGTTTCTTCCATCATATTTAGTACTCGATCCAACTCTTCATCGGTAATGACAAGGGGTGGTTGGAATCGCAAGACACTTTCTGCTAAGGCGATCATGACGGCGCCTTTTTCAAAAAGTCGATTACAGATCTTTAAAGCCGCCTCGGCGTCTTTGGTTTTATTTTCTTTATCACTAACAATATCGATCCCGATCGATAAACCTAGGCCGCGCACGTCGCCAACAAAATCATAACGTTCTTTCCATGTTGCCATGCGTTCTTTTGCAATAGCACCTTTGCGAGTACTTTCTTCTAAAAGATGTTCGTCATCGATCATCTTTAAAGTGGCTAAAGAAGCCGCACAGCAAACGGGATTAGCAGCGGTCGTAAATAAATGCGCTGGTGCATCAAGACTGTCCATGATTTCTTTTCGACCCACGATGGCTGAAAGCGGCATACCCCCAGCTAATGATTTGCCATAAACAACGAGGTCTGGGGCAATATCGAAATGTTCAAGTGAGCACCAAGTCCCCGTACGACCCAAGCCTTGTTGGACATCGTCGACAGCAAATAAAATACCATTTTCATGACACAAATCATAAAGGGCTTTGAAGTAGCCAGGAACTGGTTCTAAAAGACCACCGTCACCCTGGAGCGTTTCAATGACGACACAGGCAATTTCTTCCGCTGGTACATAGGTTTTCATCATTTGCTTAAAGGAAGCCAAATATTCTTCGATCGTATTTGGTGTCTTACTGCCATACATGCCCCGATAGGCATCTGGGAAAGGTAGATGGACCATATTAGGCACTAACGGACCGATTTTACGCCGCATGTTCAAGCTGATCGCTGACATCGAGATCGAGCCGTATGTCGAACCATGATAGGCATTTTCAAAAGTCACGATATTGGGACGGCCCGTAAAAGCACGTGCATATTTGATCAAGCCGTCATTGGCGTCTGAACCACTTAAGCCGAATGTCGCCTTCTTTTCAAAATCGCCCGGTGTGATTTGGCAGAGTTTTTCTGCCAATTGGATGGCCGGTTCATGATACATGTAAGCAGGCGTGTAATGGATCATTTTTTCTGCTTGTGCTTTGATGGCATCAACAACCGGTTTAGGTGAGTGGCCGACGTTGATCGCACTGGCACTCGACAATAAATCAATGTACTCCTTACCCTCGTAATCTACCAAAGTTGAACCATGTGCATGGCTGATCAATAAAGGATAGTAGGAAATCCTCCCAGCTCTTGCAAAATACTTTTCATCTTTGGCCATTAATTCTTCATATGTAGCCATTGAGTGACACTCCTTTCTTTTTTTAAGAGATAACCAGTCTCTACTTAATTAAAATTTTATTTTTCAACTCATTTTGTAATTCTTAAAGTACCACTCTGTCTAAGAAAAATCAAGGAAAATTCTGAAAATTTTCAAAATTCTGTGATCAAAAAGGCTTTATTTTTAAATTCAACTTTTAGAGTAGCTTGGAATGAAACAAAAGGAAAAAAGAGGATCAACTCTTTTCTAGAACTGATTTTTCCATCGCAACTTCTCGTCTTGTGTAAAAAAACGGCGAACTTGGCAAGGCAAGTGAAATTGGAGCTATCGAGTTGAGGTCTTTTAAATCAGGTTGTGGTAAAAGACAGTTTCAAATTTTCGAACGTATATGTGCTTGACTAGCAAGGCTTGGCACGCTAAAATATTAAGTACTGCGAAGTTTTTTGCGTGGAAAAGGAGGGGACGAGATGGGGATTCGTTTGGATAATGATTGGGACTTGCAACCGATCAAGGGCGATACCGGCAAAGCCTATGTGGGTCTTAATGCCGATCACAAAGTATTTATCAAACGAAACACGACCCCCATGTTGGCCGCCTTATCGAAAGAAGGCATCACGCCCAAACTCGTTTGGACGAAACGAACGGGTAATGGGGATACCTTGACTGCGCAAGAATGGTTAGAAGGACGGGCTTTGACACCTGAAGAAATCGGTCAGCGCAATGATGTGATAGATGTCTTGTATCACTTGCATCACTCCAATTCCTTGAAAGAAATGCTTGAACGAGTTGGTGGGAAAGTTATGCGACCAGAAGATTTTTTAACAGTTTACGATCATAACTTGTCGCAAGAACTATCAAATAACTCCTTTTTAAGGTTGGTCCATACTTATTTAGAAAATAATATTCCCGTTTTTCAAGCGCAAAATAAAGTTGTCGTCCATGGCGATGTCAACTATCGTAACTGGTTGGTCTGTCGTAATTATTTATATTTAGTTGACTGGGATTCGGTCATGTTCGCCGACCCTGCCATCGATATTGGGACGATTTTAGGTCATTATTTACCGGTCTCAAGTTGGAATCAGTGGCTGATGAGCTATGGCGTTTTTGGCAGTAACGAGATGATCGAAAAAATTTATTGGTATGCGTTAATGAGCATGCTAAATGAAGTCAAAAAGAATTTCAATAAAAATGCTTTTAAAGAAATGAATCAAGAAATTTTACAATTAAAACGAATTTATACTGGATAAAAAGAGGATGCGAAAAAGTTGCTCCTCTTGTTTTTTGGAAAGGAAAAAGTATGAGAGTTAGAAAAAGAGCTGGCGCAGAGGAAATGATCGCAAGCCATCCAGAGATCGTCGTGCACGATCCTAAAAATTGGCAGGGGCGGTGGCAAGAACGTTTTGAAAAAGCGCAACCGTTACATATTGAGATCGGCATGGGCAAAGGTCGATTTATTACGGAAATGGCTAAGTTACATCCTGATATCAACTATATCGGCATCGATATGCAATTGAGTGTCGTTTCTTTTGCTTTAGATAAAGTGATCGAGAAGGAACTTAAAAATGTGCAATTATTACATGTCGATGGTTCGGCTTTGACTGAGTATTTTGCCAATGGTGAAGTCGATCAAATCTATTTGAATTTTTCTGATCCTTGGCCCAAAAAACGGCATGAAAAACGGCGCTTGACTTCTGCTAGTTTTTTAGCAGTCGACGAAAAAATCTTAAAAACAGCTGGTGAGATCCATTTCAAAACCGATAACCAAGGCCTCTTTGAATATTCGTTGGCCAGCTTCTCACAATGCGGGATGATTTTAAAAGAAGTCTGGCTCGATTTACATGCCAGTGATTTTGAAGGCAATGTCATGACCGAGTACGAAAAGAAATTCTCCGAAAAAGGTCAACCTATTTACCGGGTCGAAGCGAAGTTTCCAGAAAAAAATAAAAAATGATAGCTATCAAAGGAGCGTAGACCATGGTCAAGTATTTAAGCAAACACCCTTGGCGGCTCATCTTAGCGATTGTTGTAAATATCCTCGCCGCCATAGTGTTGGTTGCTTACTCCTATGTGCTAGAGTTGATTACCAACATCGCAACGGGTGTGAGCTCTTGGCGTTTTGAGCTAGCTGTGCCTACAGTGATCGGTTATTTGGTCGTCCAAGCCTTGACAGATAGTGCGGCTGAATATATGAATAAATCACTTGCGGCACGTATCGGGGCACAACTACGCTCTGAGCTATTTGCGCGCTATCACCGATTGCGGCCATTACATTTTTATCAAAAACAAGTCGGTCAGTATGTGGCCCAATTGACCAAACAAGTCGATGTTGTCACGCAAAGTTATTTTCAAGTCATTCTGCGGGCTATCTATCTAGTAAGTCTGTTGGTCTTTGCAGTTTTAGGTACTTTTTTGATCAGCCCTGTGATTACGGTTGGGGTCGCTTTATTGAGTGTCCCGGCTTTAGTTTTTCCATTTCTAGTAAAAAAATGGCTCGAATCGGCCAAATCAGACGTCGTTGTAGCTATCGAGAAATATACCAGTGCTGTGACGGATATGTTAGCGGGATTCACAACGATCCAGTATACCCTTTCTGTCCCACCCTTTACGCACAAGCATGAGCAGCTGAGTCAGTCGGTACAGCAAATGACAATCCGCGATGTACGCATTCAAAAAATCACAAATGGTGTTTCCGATTTTTTAGGCGATGTGATGTATTTAGGGGCTTGGTTACTGGGTGCTTATTTTGTCCGAACAGGCGAGATCTCCTTGGGCCAACTGGTGGCATTTTCGCAATTAGCGAGTCTGTTCAACTGGCCCATGGCGATGTTAACTGAGCTACTAGCCGAATTTTATGGGGGCCGCAAACAAGCTTTAGAAATCGAGAAATCGCTGCTGAACTAGCCAAGCTAGATGATGGAAAACTGATCACAGATGATTTCACCTTGCCTGAATCACAAAACCGACCTTTGATCGAATTGCACCAAGTAAATTATGAAGTCTCTGGGCGACGACTACTCACGGCTATCAATTTGCACTTTGATTCTGATAAAAAATATCTGATCGTAGGTGCCAGCGGTAGTGGCAAGACCACGCTTGTCCGCATGCTTATGGGGGAATTAGTCCCGACAACAGGGGCGGTACAGCTTTACGGAAAGCAACTGTCAAAATTTAATCGTGGTATTGTTTATCAGACGATCGGGATCATGACCCAAAAGCCGGATATCTTTAGTGGTACTATCCGAGAAAATGTGAGCTTGTTTGATTCAAAAATAGCTGATGATCGAATCATAGCTGCTTTAAAAAAGGCGGGCTTAGGCCAATGGCTGAGTCAGCATGATCTTGAAACCAAGATCAGTGCGGAAACACCTCTGTTATCGGGTGGTGAAAAACAACGGTTGGCCTTGGCGCGATTACTCTTGCGTGATTGTTCGTTTATGATTTTTGATGAATTGGCTACTGGGCTTGATTCTAGAATCGCCGCCCAATTACAAGCCGATCTTTTGCAAATGCACCAAGGCTTTATTTTGATCACTCATCAGTATGATCGAGCCACGTTTGCTCAAGCAGATGAAATCATCGTGCTGGAAAAAGGACAGGTGGTCGCCAAAGGAAAACATGCTGAGCCAGCAGTGGTCCAAGCTTTGAACGGGTTGAAACTAGGTTAAATACAAACAGAGGCAGAAGCGACTATTAGTATCGTTTCTGCCTCTGTTCGTATTAGCGATTATCGATTTTTTCTGGATATAGATCATGATTAGAAAGCCGTTCAAAGGCAACTTTTTCCCATTTGGTTCCTTTGGCGCCATAATTGGCGAAAGGATCAATAGAAATGCCCCCTCGAGGTGTAAACTTTCCCCAAACTTCGATATAGCGTGGCGCTAATAAATCGATCAAATCTTTCATGATCGTGTTGACACAATCTTCATGAAAAGCTCCGTGATTTCGAAAACTGAATAAATAAAGTTTTAATGATTTACTTTCAACCAATCTTTTTTCAGGTACATAGCTGATATAAATAGTGGCGAAATCCGGTTGACCTGTAATGGGGCAAAGGCTAGTGAATTCGGGCGCATTGAATTTAACAAAGTAGTCATTTTCGTGAATATTTTCGACAGATTCTAACATTTCAGGCGCATAGTCCTGTGGATATTTAGTGTTTGTATGACCTAAATTTTTTAGATTTTCAGTGGAACGATCAGTCATGATAAATCTCCTTTCTGTTTCTTAATGCTTTTACAAATAAATACCCCAAAAAAGCTGGTGCGATTTGACCCAGAAGTAAACTTGTCGCTAATGGCCAATAGGGTACTTGTAATAAGCGATGAAGATAAATAGGGATGCCTAATCCCGGAACAAAAGTGATAGGTAAAATGATCATCCATTCTGGAAATTTGAACTTACGGATCAGATAAACCAAAAAGGATGTTATTAGACCGACGAGAAAGCCGCCGAAGACATCGATCATACCTAAAGAACCAAAAAGTAGATTGGAGAGCATGTTCGCTAGACCAAGTGGAAAAACAAGAAAAGGGAATAAATAAGAAAGAGCGTAAAGCGCCGTTGCAAGTCGAATCTGTAGGGAGCCAAAGGCAAAACTTGCAGTAACTAACATCAGTGTTAAATAACAAGCCATAACTAAAGCTGAAAATACTAGTCGTTTCGTTGAGGTATTTAAAACAGAAGTCTCTTTCAAATGATCACCTCCAATTGAATTAAAGAATACTTTTACGCTAGGTGGGGTAAAAGTTATGTTATCCCTAGTTTTGTTTTTCGACAGGATGGTTACGAACTGTCTATTCAATTATTTGGTCCTCAGTTATCTTAGCACGTCTTTAGGATTTTTCATAGGTTAGATTTTATTTTTTTTGGCTTACCAGACAAAACGAGCCCTAAAAGGACGAAAGGCTTTTCCTTTGGGGGCTCGGTTATTTTTAGCAAATGCTCAGTTTATTCAAGCCTTCAATTCCGCAATGGTTGCTTCAAATTCAGCTTTCATAGCAGCTAGTTGCTTAGGATCTTCTAGTAATTCTAAAATGGTCAAAGCCAATCCACCAGCGGCGTCTTTTAAAGCTTGGCGGCCAACTGGGGTGATGGTCGCTGCGGCCATTTCTTTGGTATGGGCACTGATTTCTTCGCCGACGATCTTGATGTTACCTTGGATCGTAGGGCACCGATAGCTCACGGCACCGACATCCGTCGAGCCACCGTAGTTTTCGTCGACTGGTTGGACATTTTCGACACCTAGTTCTTGATATTTTTCCGTCAAGATCTCGGCCAATTTGTAGTTGACGACCGTATCCTCATAAGGACATTCATAGGTCGACGTTTTGTAAGTCACATGATTAGCTAGACAAATACCATCAACGGCTTCAATGGCTTTTTGCGTCATTTTTTTGGCATAAGCCATGGTTGGAGCCCGAAAATAATATTCTAGGGAAGCGTAGGCCGGGATGACATTGGCCGCCTCCCCCCCATCTTTGATGACGCCATGGATAAAGGTGCCAGAATCGACGAATTGACGCAGTAAGTTGATTTGGAGGTAGCTCATGACCGCCGCATCCAAAGCTGAGGCCCCTGCTTGCGCATTACAAGCATGGGCATTTTTACCAAAGAATTCGAATTTGATCGGATTTAAGGCACTGGAACGACCGCCAACGCCATTTTTGCTTCCGGGATGGACCATTAAAGCCGCATCAACTTCATCGAAAACACCAGCCTCTGACATGCTGACCTTGCCCCCAAAATTTTCTTCGGCGGGCGTACCGACAACCAATAATTTACCACCGAATTGATCGATGACTTGTTTGACGGCTTCTCCTGTTGCCACACCGATCCCTGCAATCAGATTATGGCCACAACCATGACCGACTTCAGGAAGAGCATCGTATTCACACATCACGGCGATCGTGGGACCAGCTTTACCGGTATCATATTCGCCTAAAAAGCCAGTGGGGACCACATAACCAGAAGTGGTTTTAAAACCGGCTTTATCTAGGTAGCCGACTAATAATTTCATTGTTTCCCATTCTTCATTCCCGATTTCAGGATGGTCATACATGGTTTGAACTAAGCCCATGTAGTCCTCTAAATGTTCGTTGATCGAGTTTAAAATTTGTTCTTTTGCTGTCATAAATATCCTTCCTTTCTTCTTGCTTCAGTCTGTGTTTTACTTTTGTGAATACTGATGAAAATCATTTTCAATATCCACAAATAGGAGCGATTTTTTTAGATCAAAGAACATGACAGCTATTCATCGAGGGCATTTTTGGATTGTTCGATTGCTTCAGAATGCCATTTTTCAAAATTACCATTGTCTTTATTCTCTTGGATCACTTGATTGACCAGTTCGATCAAGCTAGTGTTGTCATTTTCTTTAGGAAAACCGATCACGTTTTTTGAATACTTTTCTTCAGGATCGAGATCGAAACCGTCTTTTGGTAAGATCGTAAGCTCAGGAAAAGTCGTGAGCAGGGGTTCGACCGAGGACGTCGAGACAGTCATCGCCTGGATATCACCAGAATTTAAGGCCAAAATAGCAGCATCAACGGTCCCAAATTGCTTGATATTACTAGTTGCAGTCAATTCTGAGGCTGTTTCAAATTGAATCGAGCCCCCTTGAGCACCGAACGTTAAGTTGGCTGCTTTTAAATCATCTAAGGTCGCATATTTTTCGGCGCTTGCTTTTGTTGTCAGAATACCTTGAAAGCCTTCACTAGCTTCTTGTTGATAACCATCAGAAAAGTCCATCACGGCTTCTCTTTCTTCGGTCCAAGCAAACCCTGAGAGCCCAAAGTCGACACTAGCTGCTTGGATATTGGCAATGACTCCATTGAAATCCGTCGCTTTGATTTCGAGGTCGACACCGATCTTTTCAGCGACCGCTTGGGCAAGCGAAATGTCAAAGCCTACGATTTCTTTTTTACCGTCATCATTTAAAATATAAAATTCAGACGGTGGAAAATCAGGTGAAGTGCCGATAACTAATTTTCCAGCGGCTTTTATCTTAGCAAGTTGATCTTCACCGCCGCTTTTGGTCGAACTGTCTTCGGTTTGTCCACCACAAGCGGCAAGGCCGAAAATGAGTGTGGTCACAAGTAGAATTAAGTTAGTTAATTTGTGCTTCATCATTATTTTCTCCAATCTAAAAAGTTATTTTTTCGATAAATTCTTTCGTTCGATCTTGGGCCGGATGGTCAAATATGCCTTCAGGTGTGCCGTCTTCTAAGATATTTCCTTGGTCGATAAAGAGGACTCGGGAAGCGACTTGACGGGCAAAATTCATTTCATGCGTCACGATGATCGTGGTCAGGTTACTTTTGGCTAATTCTTGGATCACGACTAAGACTTCTTTGACCATTTCAGGATCCAAAGCTGAAGTCGGTTCATCAAAGAGCATGACTTCGGGTTCCATAGCTAAAGCGCGGGCGATCGCGACCCGTTGTTTTTGACCACCAGAAAGTTTATTGGGGTAGACGTCTTTTTTATCGAGCAGGCCGACTGTTTTTAGAAGTTCTTCGGCTTTTTCTGCCGCCTGTGCTTTGCTATAGCCTTTACGTTTGATCGGTGCCAAGGTGATGTTATCTAAGACCGTCATATTGGGAAATAGGTTGAAATGTTGAAAAACCATGCCAATATCTTCGCGGATTGTATCGATTTCTTTCTCTTTCAATTTCGAGTCTGTCAACAAGGTATCTTTAAAATAGATTTCTCCGCTAGTCGGTTCTTCCAAAAGATTTAAACAGCGTAAGAAAGTCGATTTGCCGGACCCCGATGGCCCTATGACGGCAATAGTCTCGCCTTGTGCGATCTCGGTCGAAATATTCTTTAAAACTTCTAAGTCCCCGTAGTTTTTGCATAAATCATGGGTTTTAAACATAGATATTCAACCTCTTTTCTATTTGATTGATCAAAAGGGTCAAGGTAAAGGTCAGGACAAAGTAGATCAAGGCCACGATGATCAAGGGTTCAAAGACGGAAAAGGTGGCTGCCTTGACGATGTTACTGGTGTACATCACATCAAAGATCCCGACGACGGAGACAATGGAGGATTCTTTGATCATGGATATAAATTCATTTCCGAGACCTGGAATGATGACGCGGATCGCTTGGGGAATGATGATGGCTTGCATAGTTTCACGTTTACTCAAACCAAGCGAGCGACCCGCTTCCATTTGGCCTTTATCGATCGAATTCAGTCCACCTCTCAAAAGTTCGCAGACATAAGCACCCGAATTGAGCGACAAAGCGGCGATGGCAGTGATAAATTCACGTGAGCCATAGACCGTGCCTAAAGCTGGGATAGCGGGTAAACTAAGACCAATCAAAGGCAAGCCATAAAGCCAAATGAACAGCTGTACCAGAAGTGGCGTTCCGCGAATGACTTGTGTGTAGATAGCTGCCCAAGCTTTTAAAAACTTATTTTGGGATTGCTTCATCAAAGTGGCGGCTAAACCTAGAATGGATCCAATGATAACAGTCATTAGCGATAAAACGATCGTTACGACGGTCCCATCCAAAAAAGTCGGGATCCACTTGATCATTTTGCCAAAATTTAAGGCGATGCCAAGGAATGGCATAAAAACTCCTCCTTCATGTATAAAAATAGATATAATTGCTATGAAATGTATATTAATCCAATGGAAATAAAATTGCAAGGCTTTTTTGATTTTTTATACTATTTTTTTGAATTTAATTGTTATTTATGTATAAATATAGATCGGATGTAAGAAAAAATGTATAAAATGATTAACTAGCTATTGAGTAGACCATTTTTCTAAATAAAACACTTGTGGTGCTAGAGATTCTTTTCTTCCGCCACAATTACTATTTCAAACTCAAATTGTAGAGAAACTTTTCTAAATGACAAGTAGTGCTAAATGTTGTAAGCTAGTAAGTGAAAGCAAAGAAAGAGGAGGAAGTTTCATGACTTTAAAAGATACGTATACTTTAGCAAATGGGGTCAAAATCCCGATCGTAGGCTTTGGTACTTGGCAAACTCCTGATGGCGAGGTCGCTGAAAAATCAGTTTTAGAAGCTTTGAAAACAGGTTATCGTCATATCGATACGGCGGCAGCTTATGGCAATGAAGAATCGGTAGGACGCGGGATCACTAAGAGTGACGTTCCTCGGGACGAAATCTTTTTGACTACAAAACTTTGGAATAAAAATCATTCCTATGAATTGGCTAAAAAAGCCATCGATGAATCTCTTGAAAGACTCGGTGTCGACTACTTAGATCTATATTTGATCCATTGGCCCAACCCTAAAGAATTTCGGGATCATTGGCAAGAAGCCAACAGTCAAACTTGGCAAGCGATGGAAGAAGCTGTCGATGCCGGTAAGATCCGTGCCATTGGCGTCTCGAATTTTCGTGGTCACCACCTCGATGCCTTATTGGGAAATGCTCGCATCAAGCCTGTGGTCAATCAAATCTTTTTAAATCCAAGCGATCGTCAAGAAGAAGTCGTGGCCTATAATACAGCGCATGAAATTTTGAGTGAAGCCTATAGTCCCCTTGGAACGGGTAAGATTTTTACTATTCCTGAATTACAAGAAATCGCCGCAAATTACGATAAGAGCGTGGCCCAAGTCGTTTTACGCTGGAGTTTGCAACATGGCTTTTTACCCTTACCAAAATCAGTCCACGCTGAGCGAATCAAAGAAAATGCTGAATTGTTTGATTTTGAATTAAGTAAAGTCGATATGGCAGCCATCGATGCCTTAGAAGGAAGAGCTGGTACGGCTTCAGATCCAGATGCAAAATAAAAAAATCGCGGAGAATGCTAAGTTCTCCGCGATTTTTTTAAACTATTAAAGAAGTATATCTTTTTGGTGCCGTTATAAGCTTAGCCAATCAGTCTTATTAGTTCGAAAAAACGCTTGAGCGGTAAGTTTATGGTAGGAAATACTTCAAGAAGATGAAAGGTACCCGAATTGGAAAAGCGAGTGCCTATGATGGTCTTGTGTGACAGGCACTAAGGATACCTTGCGAACTTTTCGAAAATAGTGGACTATCCAATATTAGCTGGGAAGATTGAAGTAAATCAGCTGATTGGTGGCAAGAGACTTTTTAGCGACAAGACCAAAATCGCTTCGATCGGTGGCGTCTTTTGCCAGTAAGCACTAGCCTCACTTTCGAGCCCGAGATAAAGCTGATCTTTAAAAAATGTGATCTGCTCACGATGAGGTGGAAATTTAAGCGTCAATAAAGCCACTGCTACCACTAAATCTCCTTGCTCAAACTGGGCCATAGAGAAAATGTAAACCTGTGAGGAACGTGGTCCAAAAGATTGCGCGACCAAGCAATAGTCTTGATAAAAAAGTGATGACTTGAGCTTTTCTTATGAATATTAACTATACTAGCTTGCTTAGTGGATTTCTTTTTTCTCATAATAGCGACATGCGATCCAATAACTTACTACTAAAGTCAGTGAAGCAAGCAAAAAAGTAATTAAGAAGAAGGGGAACGCATAAGAACTGAAATTGTGGACCAGTTTTGCTATAAAATCGAAAATCGGATCGGCAAACCACATAAGTATGCCAGAGCCAGCAAAAATAAGATAAATAAGAATTGCTTTTGTTCCTAAGATGATCGTTGCCAAATAATTGATGGCCACTGAAAATAGTGATAGGATCGAGCAGCCCAGTATCAAGTACAGATCGATTCTAGGATTCAATGCTTTAGTGAAAAAGCTTTGGTAGAGCACACCGAGCAAGACCAATCCGGTATTTATCAGACTATAGAACAGACCCAAGCCGTATTTCACAGTAATGACTTCTTTTTTCGATACTGGTAGTGTGAGTTGAGTTTTCTCAAAATGGCTGATGTTATCACGTTCACTTGAAAATTGAATCAGAAAAGGAGCCATCGACATCGGCACTAAAACTAAAGCAGTAAAGAAATAAACGTAATTGTTTTTTGACAGAAGCAAATAAAAGAGAACGAGATAGTTAAAGGCAAAGCTTAAACTGTTTTTCCGGATACAAAAATTTTGGTACAAGTCTTTAGTTATGATCCCTAACATAGAACAGATTCTCCTTTCAAAGTGAACAACAAAATATCCTCTAATGTCGCATTTTCTAAAGTAAGATCACGTCTTTTGGGGGCCAAGGTTTGTTTATTCTGAATGAGGACTTTGACGGAAAAATCATTGGTGCGATAGGCGACGATATCGGCTTTGTTCAATGATTCAAAGGCTTCTTTGCCACAGGTGATGATCCCATAGTCTTCACGGATCGCATCATAACTTTTTACAAAAAGTAGTTTTCCATTATGGATAAAGGCAACATAATCAGCGATTTTGTCCAAGTCGCTCGTGATGTGGCTCGACATCAAAACAGTGTGGTGTTCGTCTTCGCTGTAGATACGTAAAATTTCTAAGATATCATCACGAAAGACAGGATCTAAGCCACTAGTGGCTTCGTCTAAAATCAGCAATTTGGTATCGTGGCTCAAAGCCATCGCAAATTCGAGTTTCATTTTCATTCCGCGCGAAAAATTTTTCAGTTTTTTCTTGGTGGGGATCTCAAATCGTTCGAGCAAAGTAGAAAATTTTTGTGAATCCCAACTTTGATAGGAGTGTTTCAAGATAGAACCGATTATTTTGGGTGTGAACTCAGGATCATAATGGCATTGATCAAAGATGACTGCCAGCTGCTCCTTGATTGCTTTTTGATTCGAGCCAAAATCCTTACCAAAATAACGTAATTCGTCATAGTTAGCATTACTGATCCCTAGTATTGAGTTGATGAGCGTCGATTTACCAGCGCCATTTTCACCGACTAGACCAAAGACACTGCCTTCTGGAATCTCTAAATCGATTCCGTCTAAGGAAAAGTCAGCAAAATTTTTTGCTAAATTTTTGACTACAACTGCATTTTTCATTCTCCATCCTCCTCATATAAGACGTTCAAAAGCTTGTCTAATTCAGCGCTAGTAAGGCCATTTTCTTTTGCTAAATCGATAGCTTCTATTAATAAAGCTTCGATCCGTCGTCTATTTTCCTCTAAAATAAATTCTTTGTTGGTCCGCGATACAAAGGTCCCTTTGGCTGGTATTGTTTCTATGAAGCCATCACGCAATAAGACTTCATAAGCTTTTTGGGTCGTGATCACGCTGACGTGAAGGCTCTTGGCCAATTTTCGCATAGAAGGAAGGGCCTCGCCTTCAGTTAAGTCCCCACGCATGATCATTTCTTTGATTTGTGAGACGATTTGCTCATAAATCGGTTTGTCGACTGCATTGCTAATAATGATTTCCAAACGACTGACCTCCAATCTGTCTACACTGTATATATTATATAAGCACAGTATAGACAGAAATTTGAAAATCGTCAAGCTTATTCTAAAAATTTTTTGTGGAAAGCAGTTTTTTACTATTACAATTCACGGGCGAGCTTGAGCATTACACTACGAGATGGGTTTGCTTAAGGTCAGCCGTGGAACCGCCGTGAGCCTAAAGCCTCACTACTTTCAAGCTTCAAACGCCCAGTAACCAAAAAGGTAGTACTGTGTCTGAATGCTTTAGTATTTAGTCATGAAGCCTGGCAGACCTGAGGCCATGGCTCAGGTTGATCCCACAGCAGACAGTAGCAGGTACAAACGCGAAAGTTTAGTGCTCAAGTTCGACCGTGAATTGTAACTTTTCGTTAGTAAAAATGGGAACTAGGACAGAATGTACTAATCAACTATCACTAAGAGCAATATTCGGGAACTTTTTGAATGAAAGATGGGAAGAAAAGAAAGTCCTAATTTTGTATAATACTAGTGTAGTATAAAACGATTTCAGGAGGCGTAAAATGGTAGTAAGAATTGGTATCATCGGTTGTGGCGGTATCGCTAATGGGAAACATTTGCCATCCTTATCACAACTTGAAGAAGTAGAATTGGTGGCTTTTTGTGACATCATCAAAGAACGGGCCGAAACGGCGAAGCTTAAGTATGGTACGGCCAATGCTCAAGTTTTTGAAGATTATAAAGAAATGTTGGCTAAAGTGGATTTGGATGTGGTCCATGTCTTGACACCGAACAATATGCACTCAGAAATCACGGTCGCCGCACTTGAAGCGGATAATCACGTGATGTGCGAAAAACCTATGGCAAAAACTTCCGAACAAGCGCGGGCGATGATCGAGGCGGCTAAACGGACAGGCAAGAAATTAACGATCGGCTATCAAAATCGTTTCCGTACCGACTCGCTTTATTTGCATGAAATCTGTCAAGAAGGCGAGTTGGGCGAAATCTATTCTGCCAAGGCTCATGCCATCAGACGGCGCGCCGTCCCAACTTGGGGTGTTTTCTTAGATGAAGAGGCACAAGGCGGCGGACCTTTGATTGATATCGGCACCCATGCTTTGGATTTGACCTTGTGGATGATGAATAATTACAAACCAAAATATGTGGTCGGGAAGACCTACAGAGAGTTAGCGGAAACTAAAAATGCTGCCAATGCTTGGGGCCCCTGGGATCCGGAAAAATTCTCCGTGGAAGATTCGGCTTTTGGTTTTATTGTGATGGAAAATGGTGCGACGATCTACTTGGAATCTAGTTGGGCTTTAAATAGTTTGGATGTCAAAGAAGCCAAGACGAGTCTGTATGGTTCCAAAGGTGGTGCTGACATGGATCATGGGCTGACCATCAATGGTGAAGATCATGGCTTGCTTTTTGATAAACAGATCCAATTAGAAACAGGTGGCGTAGACTTTTACGATGGCGCTGGTTCGGATCCGGCTTTATTAGAAGCTAAAGCTTGGATCAAAGCAGTGACCGAAGACACGGAACCGGTCGTCAAACCAGAAGAAGCCTTAGTCGTAACGGAAATCTTAGAAGCTATTTATAAGTCTTCTAAAACTGGCGAACCAGTTTACCTATAAGGAGAGGATCAAATGAAGCCAAAAGTAGGGATCCAATTATGGAGTGTCCAGGACGCTTGTCGGGAAGACTTTGCAAAAACGTTGGCGCAAGTCAAAAAATTCGGCTATGATGGTGTAGAGTTTGCCGGCTACTATGGGCATTCAGCTGCAGCCGTCAAAAAAATCTTGGCTGACAATCAATTAGAAGTCGCTGGCTCCCATGTGCCTTATGAAAATTTACGGGATCGACTAGAAGAGACACTGGATTTTGAGGGAGCTATTGGCAATAAGCGCATCATCGTTCCTTATGTCAATTTTGATCGCTTTTCTGATTGGCAAGCCTTCGTTCAAACGATGCAAAAAATTGCCGTAGCGACGAAAGCGCGGGGGCAAGAATTGTATTACCATAATCACGCCCATGAATTCTCGGCCGTGCCTGACTGTGATCTGTTAGACTATATCGCTAAAAATGTTCCGGGTATCAAACTTGAAGTCGACTTGTATTGGTTGCATTTTGCCGGCCAAGATGTTTTGACTTGGGTCGAAGCG
The DNA here is from genome assembly GCA_041859945.1 of Tetragenococcus sp. GTDB lineage: Bacteria > Bacillota > Bacilli > Lactobacillales > Enterococcaceae > Tetragenococcus. The sequence continues at coordinate 5,255 of JBFLGC010000031.1, read as the reverse complement.
CATCGTGATCAGGTGGGCCTTTTCCATATGAAAGACCAACAAGAAGAGCCTATTGAAAGCACTGAACTAGGCTTGGGCGTCTTGCCTTTACCAACCTATGTCAAAAAAGCCAAAGAACTCGATTTGCCGTGGCTGATCGTTGAACAAGAAGCCTTTCAAAAGCGGATGCCAATGGCAGCAGCGGCCTTTGATGCCAAAGCCTTGCATCAGTTGATCGAGGAGGAATAGATATGACAAAAGTAACAATTTGGAATGAATTTCGCCATGAAAAAAAAGACCAAGCCGTCCAAGAGATGTACCCTGAAGGCATCCATGGCCAATTAGCCGCCTTTTTAGGAGAGGATTTTGAGACCCAGACAGCCACTTTAGACGAACCAGAGCATGGTTTGACTGAAGCCGTCTTAGCCAATACGGATGTTCTCATCTGGTGGGGCCATCAGGCACACGATGAAGTAGAGGATGAAATCGTGGAACGCGTGTATCAAAAAGTTTTGCACGGTATGGGTTTGATCGTTTTACATTCGGGGCATTTTTCCAAAATTTTCCGGAAGCTCATGGGCACTTCTTGTAATTTGAAGTGGCGCGAAAATGAAGAGCATTGTCGCATTTGGAATGTCAATCCAGGACACCCGATCACAGCTGGCATTGGTGACTATCTCGAATTAGAAAAAGAAGAAACCTATGGCGAACATTTTGATATCCCAACCCCTGATGAATTGATTTTTATCAGTTGGTATCCTGGTGGGGAAGTGTTCCGCAGCGGTTGTACTTACAAACGTGGCAATGGCAAGATCTTTTATTTCCAACCAGGTCATGAAACCTACCCAAGTTATTATAATAAAGACGTGCAACAAGTGATCAAAAATGCTGTACGTTGGTGTCAACAAACGCCAAGTAGTTATCCAACGTATGGCCATTATGAATCTTTAGAAGGAGCGGATAAAAAATGAAATTAGGCGTATTTACCCCATTATTCAACAATTTGACTTTTGATGAAATGATCGAAGTCGTTGCTAAAAAAGGTCTCGAAGCTGTGGAAATCGGCACCGGTGGCTCGCCTGGTAGTGCCCATCTAGATATCGATAAATTACTAGCTTCAAGTGAGGCACGAAAAGAATATTTGCACAAATTAGCCGATAAGAACTTAACGATCTCAGCGTTGAGTGCCCATCATAATCCGATTTCAGCCAAACCAGAAATCGCCAAAGCAGGCGATGAATTATTACGTAAGACCATCCAGTTGGCCAGCCTCATGAATGTGCCTGTCGTCAACGGTTTTTCTGGTGTTTCTGCCGCAAGCCCAACTGATAAGGAAAATAACTGGCCCGTCTTGCCTTGGCCGACCAATTATTCCGATAGCTACAATTACCAATGGGAAAACATCCTGATTCCTTATTGGAAAGGGATCAATACGGAAGCGGAAGCGGCTGGTGTCAAGATCGGCATCGAATTACACGGTGGCTTTTTAGCGCATACTCCTTATACCATGTTGAAATTACGCGATGGGGCGGGTAAAGCGATCGGCTGTAATCTGGATCCCAGTCATTTGTGGTGGCAAGGTATCGATCCTGTGGCAGCAATCAAGATCTTGGGTAAAGAACATGCGATCAACCATTTCCATGCCAAAGATACCTATTTGGATCAAGATAATATCAATATGCACGGCTTGACCGATATGCAACCTTATAGCGATGTTGCCACACGTTCTTGGACCTTCCGTTCAGTTGGTTGTGGTCATGATCTACAAGTATGGTCTGATATCGTGTCTGCTTTACGGATTTATGGCTATGATTATGTGCTTAGTATCGAGCATGAAGATCCGATCATGTCGATCGATGAAGGATTGAACCGCGCCATCACGAATTTGCGTTCTGTGATGATCAAAGATATGCCAGCTGATATGTGGTGGGCGTAAACGAAGGGAAGAGTTGAAGTGACAGCAGTGAATTTTGCCATCATCGGTTATGGCGGCATGGGGTCTTACCATGCGACGGGTTTGATGCCAACCGAAAAAGAAAAGATACATCTAGTCGGCGTATATGATATATTAGAATCGCGTCGTGAAGTAGCGACGACCAATGGCTTTCAAACTTATGAAAGTTTAGAAGATCTTTTGAACGATGAAACCGTCGACGCTGTTTTGATTGCGACGCCAAATGATACCCATAAAGATCTGGCGATTAAAGCCATGCGGGCTGGTAAAAACGTACTTTGTGAAAAGCCAGTTGCCTTAAATGTGACCGAATTCGATGAAATGTTGGCCGTGGCCAATGAGTGTGGTCGTATTTTTATGGTCCATCAAAATAGACGTTGGGATCCAGACTTTTTGATCGTGCGCCGTTTGTATCGAGAACATGTCCTCGGCGATGTCTTCCAAATCGAAAGTCGCGTCCAAGGTGCCAATGGGATCCCTGGTGATTGGCGTCATTTGGAACAACATGGCGGTGGTATGTTACTGGATTGGGGCGTCCATTTACTGGACCAACTGCTCTTTTTAGTGGACAGTCCGATCAAAAATGTCCAAGTCGATTTTAGCAAGATCTTAGGAGATGAAGTCGATGACGGTTTTATGAGTTTCATCACCTTTGAAAATGGCGTCAAAGCTTTAATCGAAGTGGGCACGACCAACTATGTGAAGTTGCCTCGCTGGTATGTCAAGGCAACTGAAGGTACGGCTCGTATCGACGATTGGGACCTCTCTGGTAAAATTGTCCGTGCGACCAGGGCCGAAACGGAAACACCGCAACCGATCCAAGCTGGTGTTGGTTTGACTAAAACCATGGCGCCACCTTCTGAAGAAGCCACAGAAGAACTTACTTTTCCGGCTCCTAAAGCTGAGTATGAACCTTTTTATGCCAATGTCTATCATGTCATGAAAGACGGTGCCGAACCGATCGTTAAAAATGAAGAAGTTCGCCGCGTCTTAGCCTTGATCGAAGAAATGTTTGAGCTAGGCAAATAACTAGGACAGCCAATGATCTTTTGAGGATCTTTGGCTGTTTTTTGGCATCTTTTAAATGAGATAGTGACTTTTTCAGGCGATATGTACTGGCTTACCGGAGAATCTCCTACAGACTCACGGTACTTGTATAGGATACTCGACTATTAATACAAGACTCATCGTACTTGTCAGGAATAATCGAGTATCTAACGCTAGTTCAGCAGGTCCGGCACTTTCTATCAAATGATTTTAAGTGGCAAACGTTTTCTGATATAATAAGAGATAAAGAATGGGGGGAACGATTTGAGTAAGCAACAAAAACGTATTATTTATGTACTATCAGCTGTTCTCATCTTGGTTTGTGTGGTCACGGGCGTCAAAGTCTCTCAGGGCTTTCAAACTGCCACTGCTGAGAGCACTCAGCAACCTTCGACTTCAGGCACAAGGCCCGTGGAAACGACGGTCGAGTCTACCACAGAATCGCTAGAGGAACCACTAACTGAACCTTTATTGGGCTTGACAGAAAAAAAGACTGCGACCGAACCTGTGGAAGGGGAGTTTGTTTTGCGGTCGGTGGGTGATTTGTTGATGCATGAAACGGTATCGGCCATGGGCGATATGGATAACGATTTTTATAAGCAGACGATGCAATCTCTAAAAGATCAAGGGTATGATGTGGCTACCCGAAACAAGCAGACGAGTGTGGAAAATCAAGCAAGTTATGATTTTACGCCGATGTTTGCTCAGATCGCCCCTTTTACGGAGTATGCCGATGCCACGATCGCCAACCTTGAGACGATTGCGACCTATCCGGATTTACCGATTTCTGGCTATCCGCAATTTAATGGTCCGAGCGCTCTTTTAAATAATGTCAAGGATATTGGTATCGACATCGTCAGCAATGGTACCAATCATAGCTTGGATTATTTTACCAAAGGAGCCTTACTTTCGGTCAAACATTTAAAAGAAGCAGGGCTTATGTATGCGGGAAGCTTTGAGAGTTTTGAGGATCAAAAGAAGCCACGCATCATTGAGAAAAATGGCATCAAAGTTGGCTTTTTGACCTATACTTATGGCACAAATGGCATCCCGGTAGAGGAAGGCAAGGAGTTTACTATAAACATGATCGATGTTGACAAAATGAGCCAAGCCGTCAAAGAGCTAAAAAAACAAGCAGATGCTGTGGTCGTAAGTGTTCATGATGGCGAAGAATATGAGACTTTGCCTAATGATGACCAACGCTATGTGTTTGAAATTTTGAGTCAGGCTGGGGCTGATTTGATCATTGGCGGTCATCCGCATGTTTTGCAACCGGTCGATTGGTATAATAATGGCAAGACTTTTGCGATCTATTCACAAGCAAGCTTCATTTCTGGACAAGTCAATGCTGACAGTAAGCAAGGTGGGATCATGCAAGTGACCTTTAAACGTCAAGAAGATGGTACGGTCAAGGTTATTGATCCAAAATTCATGCCGACTTATATCAAAGGCGTTGAGGGTCAGGAAATGTATCAAGTGGTCCCTTATGCTGACTATGATAGATATGCGATCCCCGATGGACAAGCGTGGTGGCAAACCATCGAAGCACGGATGAAAACCTACACCGAAGATTTTGATTTTGTCAGTCACTTGGAAACGAAACGGACCCAAGAGGATCAAGATACGCATCGTTAAATAGTTTAAGATTAGTACTGACTGACTTCTGATTTGACGCAGGTCCAATTAAAGCTAGGTCAGATCTAGGAAAGAAGCTAACGCACGCAGACCTAGCTACCTAAAAAATTTTGCTCCATCAGCCAACTTGCAAAAAAATTCTGATTATTTTAAATAAAAGGTTTGACATTTGTTAGAAAAAGGTTTAAAGTATGAAACAAATTAAGAAAAGACAATGAAAAGAAAAGTAGCCTTTCGTTATGTCAAGAGAGTCTCTGGCTGGTGAGAAGAGATGATAGCGAAACGGTGAAACACATCTTGGAGTCAGTTTTTTGAAGCAGAGTAAAAAAACTCGGGTCGCCCGTTATAGCGCTGGTCATTGTTTGATGACCGATAGAGTTCTATTTTGTAAAAAATAGAGGAAAAAAGGTGGAACCACGTTGATGACGTCCTTTAGCTTTCTAGCTAGAGGGCGCTTTTTATTTATCGGCAAAAGACGACCAATGGAGTTTTCTTCTGTGAGGAAGAAAAGAAGTGAGGTGGAACCGCGTCTTGTGCGCCCTCTGGCAAATTTGTCAGGGGGCTTTTTTGTAGTTAAAAAAGGAGTGAGAGTGTTGAATGATCTAATCAAAGTTTTTCCACAATTATTTTCTGGAGCTGG
>JBFLGC010000030.1:0-32064 GCA_041859945.1 Tetragenococcus sp. | reverse complement strand
CCGCCAAGTGATTACCCATGCAGGGCGCACCAAGAAAAACCGCTTGAAAGCCTCACTTCCAAGCGGTTTGAACTTTACTTATTGCTTTCTTTAAAAGCTGCGACCATTTGGGCTTCATTCCAAACAGTGACGCCAAGTTGGTTAGCTTTGGTCAGCTTGCTACCAGCGTCAGTGCCAGCCACAACGATATCCGTTTTTTTCGAAACACTCCCGGTGACCGTCCCCCCTAGGTTTTCAATACGTTCTTTGGCTTCAGGACGGGTGTATTGCTCTAACTTTCCAGTTAAGACGACCGTTTTATCCTTAAAAGGAGAAGCAACGGCCGCTAATTGTTGCTCGGTTTTACCCAAGTAGCTAAGATTCACACCACGTTGTTCCAATTCATCCAACAATTCATGCACTTCTTCATTTTCAAAGTAAGTGACTAAACTATCTGCGACGGTTTCACCCAGTGAATACAAGTCCGCGATTTCTGCTTCAGAAGCCCTACTAAGCGCACGGATCGTTTGAAAATGTTCCATCAAGATTTTAGCAGCTTTGGCACCAACATGACGGATACCAAGGCCAAATAATAACCGCTCTGCCGAATTGCTTTTACTATTTTCAATGGCTGTCAAGATATTTTGGGCTGATTTTTCTTTCACTTTATCCAAGGTCAAGAGTTCTGCTTCAGTCAATTTATATAAGTCCGCGACGTCTGTTACCAAGCCTTTGTCATACATCTGTCCCAATACTTTAGGTCCCATTCCTTCGATGTTCATCGCATCCCGCGATACAAAGTGGGTCAAGCCTTCTTTGATTTGGGCCGGACATTTGGGATTGATACAGCGTAAAGCTACTTCATCATCTAAATGGACCAATTCGCTGTCACAAATTGGGCAATGCGTTGGTGCTTCATACGGGACACTATCTTTAGGACGTTTTTCCAAAAGGACTTGAGCGACCTCGGGAATGATATCCCCTGCTTTATAGATCACGACGGCGTCATTCAGACGGATATCTTTAGCAGCAATATAGTCATGATTGTGCAAACTGGCGCGGCTTACTGTGGTCCCAGCTACACGCACTGGCGTCATCACCGCAGTCGGTGTCACCACACCGGTCCGTCCGATCGTCCAAACGATATCTTCAACAACCGTTTGAGCCTCTTCAGGTGGGAACTTGTAGGCCGTGGCCCAGCGTGGAGCTTTGACGGTAAAGCCGAGTTCTTCTTGCAAATGCAAATCATTGACCTTGATCACGACCCCATCGATCTCATAAGGTAGCTCGATCCGCTTCTCATGATATTCTTCGATGTACTCCCAAACTTCATCGATCGTATGGCAGACACGACGTTCAGGATTGACGCGAAAACCTAAGCTTTCAAAAGCAGCTAGAGCCTCGGCTTGTGTGTCCACTTGTAAAGGAGTGATGTCAGCCGCCGCGTACAAGAAGGTACTCAAGTTACGTTTGGCCGAGATCCGCGAATCCAATTGCCGTAAACTTCCGGCAGCGGCATTGCGCGGATTGGCAAAAACAGCTTGGCCGGCTTCTTCTCGAGCTTGATTCAATTTCATAAAAGAGGCTTTGGGCATGTAGCATTCACCACGGATCTCCACTGTTAAAGGTTGCTTTAATTTCAAGGGGATCGATTTGACCGTCTTCAAATTTTCGGTGATATTTTCACCGACCGTCCCATCGCCACGGGTGGCTCCTAAGACAAAGCGCCCTGCTTCATAGCGCAAAGAAACCGACAGTCCATCGATTTTTAGCTCGCAAGTATAATCGACAGCGTGTCCGACCAAGCGTTTCACCCGCTCATCAAACGCCATAACCTCAGCTTTGCTAAAAACATCGGATAAACTGTACAAAGGGACAGTATGGGTTACCTTTTCAAAACCGGTTAAAACCTTACCACCTACCCGTTGCGTCGGTGAATCTTCAGTGATAAGTTCTGGATGCGCCGTTTCGAGATCGACTAACTCTTGGTAAAGGCGATCATAAATATAATCTTCTACACTAGGTTGGTCTTTGACATAATATTCATAGGCATATTGATTCAGCTGCGTTTTTAATCGTTCCGCTTTTGCTTGTAAAGTTGGCTCACTCATCGACACATCACCCCTCTATTCTTTTTTGATCGGTGCAAAAGCCGCTAATAAGCGTTTGATGCCCTGTTGTGGAAAAGCTACGTCGAGTTCGACATCGTCACTGTTACCGCTGACTTTGACCACGGTCCCCATGCCCCATTTTTTATGGTTGACCTTGTCGCCAACTGCCCAAAGCGTAGGATCAGTGACTGCTTTGGGCTCGGTTGTGGACTTTTGCGTCCTTGTTTCTTGTCTAGAGGTCTGATAAGATGGCCTGAAAACTTGTGGCGACCGATAGGCAGCCGTGCGCGAATGCTCACCTGCTTGCTCTAAAAGAGAGGCATCGATTTCTTCTACAAAACGCGAAGCCGGATTAAATTGCGACTTGCCATATAAGGTCCGCGAAAAAGCATTGGTCAAATACAATTTTTCTTCCGCACGGGTGATTCCGACATAAGCCAAACGTCGTTCTTCTTCTAATTCCTTTTCCTCTAACATCGCTCGCGACAAGGGAAAGAGATTTTCTTCCATACCGATCAAAAAGACGACCGGAAATTCCAAGCCCTTGGCCGCATGAAGCGTCATCAAAGTGACTTGCGTCGTTTCTTCTTCGTATTGGTCGACATCAGAAAGTAAGGCCAGGTCATTCAAGAAGATCGTCAGCTTTTCTTCGGGAGTATTTTCTTCTTCCTCAGCCATTTCTTGCCAACGTTTATCAAATTCCTTTGTTACGGTCAAAAATTCTTCCAAGTTTTCTAAACGCGATTCGGCTTCCAACGTCTTTTGACTCGTCAAATCCTGCTCATACCCACTGGTGTCAAGGACTTCTTCAGTCAGATCCGTGATCGACATAAAAGGGATCATTTGACGGAAATTGGCCATCATTTCTCCGAATGCAACCAGTTCCTTGCGTGCCTTACCGCTAATATTGGAAACATCCGCATTTTGAGCGGCTTCTGATAAAGACCAACCGTTGCCAATCGCAAAATCACGTAACTTTTCTACGCTACTTTGTCCCACGCCCCGTTTTGGTACATTTATAATCCGTTCCAAGCTAATCGAATCATCAGGATTGGCGATCGCATTCAAATAAGCTAAGATATCGCGGATTTCTTTTCGATCGTAGAATTTATGGCCGCCAACCATAGTATAGGGAATATTAGATTTCAATAGGGCTTCTTCCACCGCCCGCGACTGGGCATTGGTTCGATAAAGAATCGCAAAATCACCATATTTACGCTTATCTTCTGCAATATGCTTTTGGATCTGACGCACGATAAAAAGACTTTCTTCGTGTTCCGAATTCGCGCGATAATAGGTGATTGGCTCACCATCCGCATTTTGGGTCCAGAGTTTCTTTTCCCGACGATGGCGATTATTGCCGATGACATCGTTAGCCGCCTGTAAGATTTTTTTGGTCGAGCGGTAATTTTGTTCCAATAAGATCACTTGGGCCTTGGGATAATCTTTTTCAAAATCTAAAATATTTTGCATATCCGCCCCACGCCAACCGTAAATGCTTTGGTCGGCATCACCCACGACACAGAGGTTTTTGAAACGTCCGGCCAATAAATTGACCAAGGTATATTGGGCATGGTTGGTATCTTGATATTCATCGACATGGATATAATGAAATTTATTTTGATAATACTGCAAAACTTCCGGATGTTCGTTAAACAAACGGATCGTATTCATGATCAAATCATCGAAATCCATGCTTTGATTTCTACGCAATTCCTTCTGATAAGCGGTATAACAACGGGCCACTACCTTTTGAAAGGGATCGCCTTGCAGATCTTCATAGTCTTGCGGTGTTTGCAAGCTATTTTTAGCATTAGAAATCTGGCTTAAAATCGCGCGCGGATTGTATTTTTTGGGATCGACATTCAATTCTTTTAAAATCCGCTTCATTAAAGTCTGTTGGTCAGAAGAATCGAGAATCGTAAAATTACGCGCATAACCGATTTGGTCGACATCGCGCCTTAAGATCCGCACACACATCGAGTGAAAAGTTGAGATCCAAACATTACGCCCTTCTTCACCCATAATAGAAATCACTCGTTCTTTCATTTCACGCGCCGCTTTATTCGTAAAAGTAATAGCTAAAATATTCCAAGGATTGACCTCTTTTTCCTTGATCAAATAGGCAATACGATGTGTCAAGACCCGCGTTTTTCCACTACCGGCGCCAGCCATGAGTAGGAGCGGTCCTTCTGTCCATTTGATAGCTTCTTCCTGCTTGGGATTCATACCTGCTAATAATTTTGCTTTGGATGGCATTTGGTTACATCCTTTCTAATTTCGATCTCTTTCATTATAGCATCAAGTCGAATTTCAGAAAACCGAACAGGCAAAATTCAGAAAAATTGTCCTGGGCTTTTAGAAATTTTCTTACAGTGTTAAAAAAATCCTTCCGCGAAAAAGTGATCGTCATTGCAATACTTGTTTTTCTAGTGGAGAAGAATAGGGTTTTGCGATAAAGTCTGTTGCAAGTATCTATTGACTCACCTTTTTTCTTTTGGTATTCTATATTAGAAAGCCCTTACATAGTAGGGAAGGTTTCTAAAAAATAATTGGAGGTAATCGGATTGAAACGTTTAGAATCTAAAGTAGCCATTGTTACAGGCTCGGGTACCGGGATGGGTGCTGCTACAGCTAAATTATTTGCTGAAGAAGGAGCCAAAGTCGTGGTTACAGATATCAATGTAGCACGTGCAGAAAAAGTCGTGGAAGAAATAAAGAGTAAGAGCGGCGAAGCGATATTTGTTGAAGGTAATGTGGCCGATGAAGCTTCCGTCGATCATTTGGTCGAAAAAGCCTTAGCAGCCTATGGAACGATCGATGTTTTAGTGAATAACGCTGGCATCATGGATAACATGGCTGCAGCTGCTGATGTCGATGATGCCATGTGGAAACGCGTTTTTGCAATCAATACGGATGGTGTGATGTATCTGACGCGCAAGGTGCTCCCTACTATGTTGGCTAAAAAAGATGGGCGGATCATTAATGTTACTTCATTAGGTGGTCTTTTTGGTGGACGAGCTGGGGCAACTTATACAGCTTCGAAGCATGCCGTTGTAGGCTATACTAAAAATACTGCTTTCATGTATGCCAAAGATGGTATCCGTTGTAATGGTATTGCTCCAGGTGGTGTGGCCACAAGCATTGGAGAATCGATGAAAGAAATCAATGAGGATGGTGCGAAAAAACAAGCCACTGGGATGGGACTAAATCCACGTATTGGTCAACCTGAAGAGATTGCTAGTGTAGCATTGTTCCTCGCTTGCGACGAATCTAGTTTTGTCAATGGTGCGGTGATCCCAGTTGATGGTGGTTGGTCTACTTATTGAAAATAAGCAAACACTAAAAAACCGATCCCTTGAGTGGGGTCGGTTTTGTGTCATCTATCAATGCAATGCGGATGATGGGAGTCGAACCCACACGAGCTTAGCGCCCACAGGAACCTGAATCCTGCTTGTCTACCAATTCCAACACATCCGCAACAACATCTCTAATATTACTTTTAAAAAGGAATGTTGTCAATCGAATGTTAAAAATTTTTCTTGTATTTTGTCACATGAAGCAAAAAAAAGAAAGCCAAATGACTTCTTTACATCGTTCATCACTTTCTTGAAAATTTCAAAAAAAGCTTACACGTGACTTACTTTTTGTGCTACACTTCTTTTTGTCTGTTTTTAGACATAGAAAAGGAGTGGTTTTTTTGCCAACAAATAAAAAAGAAAGTTTGATTTTTACCTGTATGATGTGTTCAATGATGGTCTTAGGGATGAGCTTATACAATCTTCTGCTCCACCATCATTTTTCATTTCCCGAACTTATTAAAGGCTTTATTCCGGGATTTATTGTCGCTTTTATTTTGGACGAATTTGTAGTTGGTGTACTTGCAAAAAAAATAGCTGCCAAGGCTCCGATCGATCCTGAGAAACCGATCCAAATCATTTTAACGATCACTTTCGCTATGGTACTTGGCATGGGCACGTGCATGTCCTTATTTGGCATTATTATGGAACTTGGTTTTCCAGAAAGCATGTTAGGCTTATACCTCCATGCTTGGAAAATGAATTTCATTGTTGCCTTGCCACTACAATTGTTTATTGTCGGACCGATTTCGCGAAAAGTCTTAACTAATATTCAAAACTAAAGCATCTTCACAACGATTTCCTTTAAATTCTGCTATCATTGCTAGGAGGAGGAATTACTGTGAAAAAATTTTTAAAAATAATAGGCAGTCTGCTTGCCCTACTTCTGATCATTTTAGCCGGCTATGTCATTTATCTTTTTGTTGATTATGACCGACTTCCCGATGACATAGCAGTCACGCCGACTCAAAATGTGAGTTCGTCACTACCAACTAAAACAGAGCTGCGGGCGCTGACCTTTAATATTGGCTACGGTTCTTATACAACTGATTACACTTTTTTCATAGATGGTGGTAAAAGTTCACGTGCCAAAGATCAAAAAACCGTTCAAGCCAACCTTGAAGGTGTGGCTGAGACGACCGAAGAATTGGCGCCCACTATCGCTTTTTATCAAGAAGTCGATCAAGATAGCGACCGATCGCGTCATGTCGATGAAGTGGCCTTTTTACAAAATCTTTTTTCTGACTATAGTAACACCTATGGTCAAAATTATGATTCGTCCTACTTGTTCTACCCTTTCACTGAACCGATCGGACAAGCCAAATCTGGTCTGGTGACTTTGGCGCAAGCAGAGATTAGCCAAGCTAGACGCTATGCGTTGCCAATCGAGACGAATTTCAATAAATTCTTTGATTTAGACCGAGCCTTTGTGGTGAATCGCATCCCTACTGAAAATGGTAAGGAATTGATCGCCATAAACTTACATTTGTCCGCTTATACCAAAGATCCAGCCATTCAAGAAGCCCAGATCTCAAAGCTTTTTTCGGTGATGCAAAAAGAGTATGATCAAGGCAACTATGTCATTGTTGCCGGTGATTTCAATCATGACTTATTAGGAAATAGTCCAGAAATCTTTGGTAACCAAGAAGAACGTTACAGTTGGGACCAACCTTTTCCGGAAGATGAATTACCCGAAAATTTCAGTTTACCTAAAGGAACGATCGTCGCCGACAAAATTCCATCTATGCGCAATCTAGACATTCCCTATGACCCGGAAAAATCCTATGTCTCCGTGATCGATGGCTTTTTAGTTTCAGATAATATCGACTTCAAAACCGTTCAAGTCCATGACAAAGGCTTTAAGAACTCTGATCACAATCCGGTCACCTTAGATTTTCAATTGATTCCTTAAAAGATCCGCCGGTAAGTTGATCAACTTGCCGACGGATTTATTTGGTAGTAAATCAACGGAGCTTCGGTTGTAGAAGTCAGCCATCTGATGCTTTCTTTGGCAAACTAGGATCTATTCACGCCGTCATATGTCCTTTCTTTTGCAAACCAAGATCCATTCACGCCATCTCATATGTCCTTTCTTTGGCAATCTCAACGTCTTTCCTGCACTGCATTCAACTATAAAAATTTGAAGCGATCATTCACGAAATTTATCAACCAAAGGAGCGATCTAAATTTTCCGATAGAACTTTGGCTTTTTTTCAATTCTTACCTGCGTTATAATAGAAAGCAATGAATGCAGAAAGAAGTGAATCATATGAAAATGAGTCAATTTTCCCGCCTAGATGTAGCCACTCCCCAACAAATCGAGGAATTGATACGGATCGGCTTTTTGAAAAAAGATGAAGTAGAAGCCTTTGATATAAACGATCTTTGGTGTGTTTTTTTAAGACGTTCTTTTCCGTTAGCCAAAAGTGAAACGATGAAAAAGTATCGGGTCGGTCTTCTACTAGCCAGTCCAACACAAAATGTATGGGATCATCTCAAAGATCATATCGTTGATGCGGCCGCTTTTTATACCGTTGCCCTCCAATTGCTAGGGTTTGTTTGCGACGATGATTTTGACGTGACTCAGCCCTTAAAAGAAATGGAAAACTTCAACCTTAATTATCACGAAACGATCTCCACCAAAGAAGAACTGATCGGCGCGTGGTACGATCTGCTCAATACACGTGGATCTTATGGCCAAATTTTCTTGGACTATTTAGCAGGTGAAGGTTTCTTTGTTTCTCTTTACGATCTCCCTATCGATCAAAAACCGCTTATTTTTAACGGTAAATCACAACCTGTCTATGATACCGATGCCTTGATACGTGAAGTCGTTTATATTGAAACCGATCTGGACACCGATCACGATGGCCAAAGAGACTTGATCAAAGCAGAAATCACCCGTCCCAAAGATACCGATGCCGGCTTGAAGATCCCTGCTGTTTACACTTCCAGTCCCTATGGTCAAGGAACCAATGATAAAACCAGTGACAAGTTGATGCATAATGTCGATGTGCCGTTGACGCGTAAAGAACCAAATAACACAACTTATGAAGACTTGAAACCAAGTGACCCCACCACACCGTTACCTGACAGACGAACACCGCTTGGGACCAGTCAAGAAAGTGAAGAAAGTTTTTCCCGTGAAGCTTCCTATACCTTGAATGATTATCTGTTAGCGCGTGGCTTTGCGGCCGTTTATACGGCGGGCATCGGCACACGTGATTCAGACGGCGTGCGGACTTGTGGCTCACGTGAAGAAACGGCCTCAGTGATCGCCGTGATCGAATGGTTGGCTGGCAATCGCCGGGCCTTTACCAACCGCACCGATACTATCGAAATCAAAGCTTGGTGGTGCAATGGTTCAGTCGCAATGACCGGGATCTCTTATCTAGGGACAAACTCCATGGCGGCAGCGACATCTGGCGTTAAAGGGCTCAAAACAGTCATTACTGAAGCCGGGATTCCTAATTGGTATGATTACTATCGCGACGGTGGACTTGTGATTGCGCCAGGTGGCTATCCAGGCGAAGATATCGATGTGCTCGCTGATCTTTGCTTCAGCCGTCAAAAACTTGGTGCTGATCACTTAAAAATCAAACCTTTCTTTGATCAACAATTAAAACAACTCAAAATCGACCAAGATCGTACGACTGGCAATTATACGACTTTTTGGAACGAACGTAACTATTTGAACAATATCCAAAATGTAGCCTGCGATGTCATCATGGTCCATGGTTTGAACGATTGGAATGTCAAACTGCGAACGGTATACAGATTTTACCAAGCCCTTGATCAAGTGCCGGTGACTAAAAAATTGATCTTACATCAAGGCCAACATATTTATATCAACGATTGGCAATCCCTTGATTTCAGCGAAATGATGAATCTGTGGCTGACGCATAAATTATATGCTGTCGAAAATCATGCCAAAGAGCTTTTGCCAGATGTTTTAGTTCAAGATAACGTGCAAGAACAAACTTGGCATACTTACCCAGATTGGGAAAGCAGTCAAGTAGCAACCAAGACTTGGTCCTTAACTGAAAACAAGTTGAGCGAAGTAAAACCAGGAGCGGATCTGACGCTGCACTTTTCAGACCATTTACCTGAAAAAGAATTTGCCAACTATAAAAAAGATCTATCTACTTGGGAAAAAGATCTGTTGACTGACGACAAAACACCGATGACAAAAAATCGCTTGTTGTTCAAAACGACACCGCTTGAAAAAGATTTATTTCTACGTGGGGCTGCTAAACTCAAAGTCAACATCGCTTCGGCTTTAGATCACGGGCTACTTTCCGTCATGCTAGTCGATTTTGGTAGCGCCAAGCGTTTAGGCGCAAGCCCTACTCCTGTTGGTAGAGAGAAATTACAACTCGGCTTTCATTGGCGCGAAATGACATTAAGAGAATTCAAATTGACCAAAGAAACGCCGTGGAAGATGATTACCAAAGGCCATATCAATCTTCAAAACCGTCACAACCCTTGGCAAGTCGATGATTTGAAAGCTCATGAATTTTATGAGTTTGAGTTTGAATTGCAACCAAGCTTTTACCATTTACAAGCCGGCCACAAGCTTGGTTTAGTGATTTACGCTACTGATATGGGCATGACCGTGCGCGGCAACGAAGAAAATGACTATGCATTGAAACTAGCTGATTGCCAGTTACAAATCAAAACGAGTGAATATTAAAATTTTTCCTTAGTTCATAAAAATAGTCCGCTTTGCTAAAAATAGAAATTAGCAAAGGGGACTATTTAAAGTATTCACTTGAAAAGCAAGGCGATCCCCATGAGTAGATTGCCAAGTATCATTATTAAATCGATTCTTTTATTATCTTTAGATGCTGTTTTACCTACGATCACTTTTTTTAATAGCAAACTTCCCAAAATCGCACCTAACACCGCACTTACTGCTAGCGGGATCGCTAATTTCCATGCCACATTTCCGACTTGCACACGCATCAAAAAACCGCTCAAAGAAATACCAGATAAAACAAAAACAGAGGTGCCGACAGTCTGCATCGTTGAGCAACCTAACACAGCCAATCCAGCAATGATTGCCGTTGTGCCACTTGTTCCGACTAAACCAGAAAGGATCCCACCGATCATGCCAAATAAACTCGCTTGCAAAACGCGCTTGATTCTACTTGCTTCTTTTTTGTTTGTTATTTGCAGCGCTGGTATTTTTTTTACAGCCATTAGGACTGTTAAGCCAATGATTACCCGGCCAATCAACTGATTATAGTGATCTTCTGGGATTTTTCCTGAAAAGGAAGATCCGATTAATGAACCGATCGCTCCCCACCCCATCATAGTCCAGCCCGTTTTGAAATTGACATTGTTTGATTTAGCATGTAGAAAAGCACTCACGCCCGCAGTGGGAAACATGGTTGCTAAAGAAGTTGATGTGGCAATAGCCGGTGGTACATTGAATAACAGTGTTAACAGACTTACATAGACGGCGCCAGCGCCTCCGCCTAGCACAATTGTAAAGATCCCCATTAAAAAACCTACGACCATTAAAAGAATAAATTTTACCATTAGAACTCGCTCCTCATAATTGAAAAAATAATTGACATCAACTATAGTAAAATTATACAAACGAAACGTCCCTCATCAACCAATAATTTAAATGGATTTGTCGGGCGAACCAGATTTTTTAGATAGGATGTGATCCAAATCAATCGCAGACCAGAGATGGTAGCTCATACCAAAAAGAAAATCATGCAGGCGTTTTGGTCTTTATATTGCCAAAATCCCATCCATAAAATCACGGTCCGTGAGATCATTACTTTAGCCGACTTTAATCGGAGCACATTTTATGCACATTTTTTTGATGTCTATGATGTTTTAGATCAGTGGGAAAATCTTCTTTTGCCCAATGTCGATCAACCGGCCCTTCAAAAGCTCATCAACGAAAATGATATTCAATTATCAGTCGAGCATTGTATGGCTTTATATAAACGATATAAAGATTATTATGTCGTACTTTTAGGTGAACAGGGCGATCCCAACTTTCAGCAAAAGCTCAAACAAATTTTTGCTAGGATTATCAAGGCGCACCTTTCGATCACAAAAGAAACAACAGCTTTTGAACTAGACTTTCTCATCGACTATACAGCTTCCACACTGATTTCTATGCTTACATTTTATTATGCCCGCGAAGATCGACCACCGGCTAAAGAGATAATTGCCTTGATAGTCGAACTCATAAATAACGGCCTCTCTAATAAGTTACACTGGAGGTTTTCAGTGAAACCAGAAAAGTGAAAACCTTCCTACATTTCATTTTTATGGAAAGCAAACAAAGCACCCAGAAGTTATCTTTCATAACTTTTGGGTGCTTTTAAAATGGCAAATCTTCATCCGAAATACCTGCTAAAAAATCCTCTTCATCAGGTGCTTGACTACCACTATCTTCGGGTAATTCTTCCCAAGGTTGCAACCCCATCTCTTCCCAAGTCAAACCGTATGGAGCGCCGCCATCTTTGTAGCCAGCAATGAAATAAAAATTCTCATCTTGATCCAGCAACGGGGCTTCTTTTGGTTTCCTTTTTTTCTTGGTTGGCTCGGTCGTCTTACCATTTTTTACGACTTGATGGATCTTTTTGAGCATTTTAAAGCGATAGCGTGCAAAAAATGCCACCTTATCCAAACCAATGCCTTTACGTCTTTTAAATTTAAGATAAGTCTTACCGATGATTTGGTCCTTTTCCGCATCACTTTGGGGAATCTGCTTTTTCTGCTGCATAAATTGATAGATTTCTAAAGATAAAGCATAGCCAACCTTGTGGCGCATGCTGGTCGATAATCGTTTTTGTTTAGCCATCAGAAATCATCACTGAAATAAGCTTCCATATCCGGTATGATCTGCTCCAAAGCTTGCAAAGTCTCAGGATCCGTCTCGATACGTTCGATCCGTTCTAAGTAAGCCGCTCGCCGATAATTCATCAAAAGACAACTCAAGGTTTGAATGTCCAACCTTACCGCCTGACCCAAAGCTTCACGACTGACCTGCCAGCCAGAATCTTCCCAATGCAAGCCAAAAACACCTTGGTTCCAATCAGCCACAGGATCACTGACCACAAAATGAAAGTCCAGCGTACTTTTCTTAAATGGAAAACGCCGTAAAAATTCGCCGACATCCACGATCCGGGCCATAAAATAAGGTTCGATCGTTTCTTGGATCTGACTTTCTTCTAGTAAGAAGGCTAAGGGTTCATTTTTATAAATGTTGCCTTCGATCCAATAGACCATCGAAAAATGCGCTCCGATAAAATTCCAAAGGCCGTGTCTAGCTTCTTGGGTTAAATAAAACATTTCTTTGACGTGAAAGACTTCTTCTTCGATCCAATAAAACAATACCCCTTGCGGCCGCCCTGAATCATCATAATAAATCGCCGCCGTGCGACTTTCCTCATTTTCATAGCGCCAATATTCTTCCCAGTGAAATTGCGTCCGTTGCATCGCCCCGTGATTGACCTTGGCAAAGGCATCATAAACTGCATAAACATCCTCATGATCGACCGAATGCCGGCGCACCGCACCCGATACCTCGACTTGTTTAGGCAATTGGGTATCGCGGATCTTAAAAGTCAACTTGTCTGACATGATCTCCCAGCCCTTGCGCCTGTAGTAAGGAATACTGTAAGGATACAAAAACGAGATCCACTGACCATTTCTACGCATTTCACCCAAAGCATGACGAATCAATTCACTCATTAAGCCATGACCTGAATACTCAGGATAAGTCCCAACACCCGTCACACCGCCCATTTTAAAAATCGTACCATGGATATTGACCTCACAAGGATAGATAGCGATTTGTGAGACCAAACGCACTTGATCGAACCACCCAAAGACTTCCGCTTCATTTAAAATTGGCCGCTTGGAACGTAAAACTTCATGCTCATTTTCATAGCCGCTTTCTTCCATTTCCGTATCTGTGATCTGAAAGACATAAGCGAGCAATTCATTGAACTGATCGACGTCTTTTTCTTCGATCGGTCGGATCTGTAATTCTGCTTTGATATTCTCCTCTTCGCTCACTGAATTTCCACTCCCATTTATCTCTTGTCTCAAAGATAGCACAAGGAGGCGATTGTCAACAAGTCCCAAAACAGCTTTGACGTGATTTTTTTGTACAAAGCGCAAATCCAGTAGCCATTTATTTTTTTGTGGATACCAAAATTCGATTTTGATAGCTAATTTCTGTTTTCCCTTTCTTTTTTCTTCTTTTTTGGATACGAAAACTCAAATTCGGTAGCCATTTATTTTTTTGTGGATACCGAAATTCCATTTTGATAGTCAATTTCTTCCTTCGCTTTCATTTTTCGCCCTCTTTAGATACGACGATTGCCAATACTCATTAGTCAAATTGAATGACGACACAAAACAGCTTTGACACGAAATCTGTGCCAAAGCTGTCATGATCATTGCCCTCTTTTTTTCTTGTCTTCACGGATCGCATCAAAAGCCGCTGCATCCACTTTACCAAAAGTCCGAAAATGCGCGACTGCCTCTGACATCACGCGATAATTAAGATCGGTCCCCACACTATCGGACACATAATCCATCGCCCTATCGGCAGCAATGCCAAAATTCCCCGCTGTCGTCACACTATCGATATTGGCACCTAAAAAGACAAATTCCCACCCCAGTTCTTTTTGCGCTCCGATCAATTGCTTGATTTGAGCCAGTGAATACTTACGACTCGCATTTTCTGCACCATCGGTAATGATCACCACCATGACCTTATCCGCACGATCATTTCGTGCCGTGTGCGCTTGTGCTCGCTTGATTTTTTTGACCGTTTGTCCGATCGCATCTAGTAAAGCCGTCGACCCGCCAACTTGATAATCGACTTTGGTCAATGGCGCGACGGCTTTTATATCACTTCGATCATGTAATAAATCATAACCGTTATCAAATAAGACCGTCGTGATCCGACATGGCGCTTCAATTGCCTTTTGCTTTTCTAACATAGCATTAAATCCGCCGATGGTATCACTTTCTAAGCCTGCCATCGAGCCACTTTTGTCTAAAATAAAGACTAATTCAGTATTTTGTATCATTATTTTACCTTCTTCCATAAGTTTTATAGGCTTAGATTAACTGATGAAGGAAGGCAAAAGGTCGCTTGTCAAGCGACAAATTAGCGTTCATCAGCGCTTTTGTGAAAGACCCGCAGACGTTCATATTCATTATCCTCAATTTTGAGGATCGTCCCATGTTTAAAACCATACGGAAACGCAAAGTCAACATCGCAGCGTTCAAAGGCACCACTTGCTAGTGTTTCCGAAACGAAAGGCACATAACCATGACCCGCTGCGCTTTTCGCGCCATAATAATCTAAGAATAGATACCAACGCTTATCTGGTAATTGAACCGCGGTCGGTGCTTCATACAAGCCCTGTGCGATTTTTTTCATCTGTTCATCAAAAGCGGATACTCGCTCATAAGGTCCAGTGATCGTTTCTGATACTAAAAGTAAAAGCGTGGCGGGATCATAATCACTTTTGACAAATAGATAGTAACGACCGTCCTCCTCATAAAGTGCGGAATCGATCACACTGCCGGCAAATTTTTCGTACAAAGGTTCTGCTTTGGTAAAGGTCTTGAAATCTTTGGTCCGTGCATAGTAAATCGCCATTTTTTGATAACCGTCGTCTTTTCTTGGTGACGACCAGTGGACCACGTAATCATCCGCTTTTTGATCATAAATGATGTCTGGCGCCCAGCAACAGCCCAACTTGCCATTACTGACTTCCACTAATTCCGATAACGTCCAATGAAGCAGATCTTCCGATTCCCATTTGACCAAATGAGAACTCCCGATTTCCTTGATCTTCTGCCAAGAATCTTGGTAACGTCCGACCATTCCATAAGCCAAACTCAAATCAGTTGCTAGGATCACAAACTTTCCCGTTCTGGTGCGCGTGATCGTCATATCGCGAACACCACGATCACCTACGTAGCTCCATAAAACTGGATCACCGTCATTGACTTTTTCCCAATGAAAACCGTCCTGGCTGATCCCAAAATAAACCTGTTCACCATCTGGTGTGCGTTTTTCTTTGAAGTGCACAAATAAATAAGCCATATACTGCCTCCTCTAAATCTTGCCAATCAAATACGTTTGTTTGCCCTCTCTTAGAAAAATCGGAAGACTAGCAATTTCAGCCTGAGTCGTAATTGTTTGACCGCCCGCAAACGTTTCTCCCGTTCTGGCATCGATCCAAGTGGCGCCTTTAGGCAAATAAACAGAGCGAGTATTGGCTTTAGCTTCCACAATCGGTGCCGCTAAAATATCTGGCCCGTACATATATTGGCTACTCAATTCCCAAGTGCTCGCATCGTCGGGAAATTCATAAAACATGGTCCGCATGACTGGTGCGCCCGTTTCAGAAGCTTCTTTCATCAGCTCCCGCGTATAATCACGAAGTATTTCGCGGATCAAGATAAATTTCTTCATGATCTGATAATTTTCTTCCCCATAACTCCAGATCTCATTGGCAGCTCCTGTTACTTCCGTGACCTCGCCATCCGCTTTATGAACCGGCGTATGTGGCAGGCGCGAACCATGCAGGCGCATCACTGGACAAAAAGTGCCCCACTGAAACCAGCGAATCAACAGTTCTTGAAAAGCCGGATCTTTGATATCGCCACCATGAAAACCACCGATATCCGTCGTCCACCACGGGATCCCAGCTAACCCCATTTGTAAACCGGCCACGATCTGGCGTTTGAAAACCTCAAAACTGGAGTGGATATCCCCTGACCAAACCAAGGAGCCATAGCGTTGACTGCCAGCCCAGGCACAACGCACTAATTTGACTGTCGAGTCGGCATAATCTTTGGCCTCACCTTCCGCAAAACCGCGGATATATTCACGCGGATACAGATTGGACTTTTGCAAAGCACTCCCAATATAGTAGCGATACAAATCAAAATCGTAAGTCCCATATTCAGGCTCTGCTTCATCTAACCAAAATAACTTGATGCCATTATCGCGATAATTTTGCTTCACTTTGTCCCAGACATAACGCCGTGCCGCGGGATTTGTGGCATCATAAAAGACATTGTTGCCATGAAAGAGCATCTGCACATCGATCCCACGATCGGTTTTTACCAAAAGACCTTGCCGCTTCATTTCGGCAAAATTTTCCGAACGGGTATCGATCTGCGGCCAAATCGACACCATCAGTTCCATCCCATAAGAACGCACTTCAGCGGCCATCTTTTGCGGATCAGGGAAAAAATGTTCATCAAAACGATAGTCTCCACAACGCGGCCAATGATAATAATCAATGACCAAAACATCGACCGGGATCTGCCGTTTATGATATTCCCGCGCTACTTCTAAGACTTCCTCTTGTGAATAATAGCGTAATTTACATTGCCAAAAGCCTAGACCATATTCAGGCATCATCGGCGTTCGCCCAGTCACTTGACTATATTGTGCTTCGATGTCAGCTGGCGTGTTTCCGGCTGTGATCCAATAGTCCAATTGTTTGGTGCTTTCTGCGCGCCATTCGGTCGTATTGGTGCCAAATGAAACGGAACCGACGGCGGGATTATGCCAAAAGAAGCCATAGCCTAAACTCGATAGATAAAAAGGGATCGATACTTGCGAATTGCGATGCGCCAATTCTAAGTTACAGCCTTTTAAATTGAGCAGACTTTGTTGGTATTGACCCATACCATAAATTTTTTCATTAGGATCAGCAGCAAAGGTCGCCTGCAAACGATAGTCACCGCCTGGGATCCCGCGAAACCATCGTGGTCGATCCAAGAACGGCCCATCATAAGCTTCCTTCAACAAAAGCTTTCCCTTTCGATCATAAAAAGCCAAACGACCATTAGGATTCCATGTGTTCGCTTCGTCGATGACCCCCGTGATCTTGCCATTGGTGATTTTAGCAATTTTTCCGTCAATGGTGATTTCAGGAAGCGGTGTGACGACTTCAAGTAAAGCAGCACAGTTCAAATCGAGCGGTCCATTAGGCGTACTGACCACCCGTAAGCTATTTTCTCCCCAAGCAATAATGCGCAGATGTTCATTTCCATTTTGATAGTCCAGATAATTTTTACCTTTTGTAAAGTTTGCCATTGCTTTGCTCCTTTCTATTTGCCACCTAACAACGGTTGATCGTAAGCGAACAATACTTCATTGATTTGAAAAATGTCATATTTTTGCTGAATGATAAAATATTCCACAATCACATCGAATTTCACGGCATGGGATAAGGCAAATCCTGCCTGTTTCAAGAGCTGATCCGTTTCGTCTAGATTCAATTCTAAGCCGATCGCTAAAGCTAAAACCGTCTTTTTACTAGGCAGATAATTTTTACAACTGCGGATCTTCGAAAAAAGCTTACGATCGATATTAGCTTTTTTATAAACTTCAGTGTCCGTTTTTCCCTTAGCATCGATCATACCAAAGAGAGTTTGCGAAAACGGCTCATCCATCTCTGCAAAATGAGCGTCCAATGAATCCTCGCTTGGTAAAGATTCCCGCATTACTGGCATTTCGGTTCTAAATGATTGCGCTGCCGTACGATCATGGTTTTTCACATAGTTTTCATCGATAAAGCTTTGGACGGCGCCCAAAAGTTTTTGACTCACTCTAAATGCGGCCCGATCAAAAACGGTCAGATAGACCTTAAGCTCGTGATCCTCTAAAAAAGTCCGAATCGCATCCGTTGCCACGTGCAAAGATTCTTCTTTTGGATAGCCGTAAATACCACTTGAGATCAGAGGAAAAGCAATACTTTCGCAATCTTGGGCAATTGCTGCCTCTAAAGAATTTCGATAAGCGGCTTCTAGCAATTTCCGACACTGCTCCTTTTCTTCTACTCGATAAACTGGTCCCACGGCATGAATGATCAGTTTTGCCGGTAGATCATAGCCTGGTGTCACCGCCACTTCACCCGTTTTTATGGGTGTTAACTGGTCACAAGCCATCTGTAACTGGCGCGCTCCAGCCGCTGCAAAAATTGCCCCACAAACACCCCCACCGCGACGCAAATCTGGATTGGCAGCATTAACGATCGCATCCACTTTTAATTTGGTGATATCTTGTCGAATGATCTTAAAAGGCACTACCGATCACCTACTTTCGTTATTTGTATAGGCTTACAATACCAGAAATTCAGCAAAAATCAAAGACTTAACGAAATTTTTCATGTCTAGCTCCATCAGTACTACTTTCGTCTTCCTGTACTGACGCTTTAATCCTCCAGTACTATTTTGGGGAACCTAAACTCGTAGTTCAAATAAATCTGATCTCGTGACAAATCAGTCGACGGAACCAAATCGTATGTGTTGAGTCATAGTTTTATTTGATTTTGCTTTTCATCATTGGTTTCTCTTCTCTAGGCATAGAAAAGACCTCCGATAAAATCGCAGGTCTAGCCATTTTCGAAAATAAGGACGTACTTCGGAATCTTTATTTTTGACTTTTTATAATCCTTTTGCCAAATCTAATAAGCTAAATGACAGACTCTTGCTCGATCTGCTTTTTTTCATAATTCTATCAGCACCGATTCCTGAACAAAATCGATACATAGGTAATGATCGTTCTCTCGTTTCAGCACAGGCAAATGCTGCCACTTTTGGCTGCCCCATTTCTCATCTTCATTGGCATAAACAGCAGTCGCCAGTATATGTTCTCCTTTATCCAGCGTGGTTTCTAAGCCAGGAATATAAGTTTGTTCCCAAGTCATCAAATTGGTATTAGGCAAGGCTAAGACACCCGCATTGTTGCGTTTTTCAGAAGCAAGATCCGCAATTCCTGAAAAACCATGGGAATTCATCCTCCCATTTTGACCGGCTTTTTCAAAAGTCTCTGCCTCTTCGTATGGCGGCATCGCAAGTGCAAAACCTGTTTCATAAACCACATAAACATCATCTAAATAGAGGCGATGGACGCGGACCTGCCAACCATGTGATGCAATCAACCATGTCCGGATCCAAGTTTGTGGATTTACTTGCCAAGTCGAAGCGACCCATTGTTCAGTCGACTGAACGTCTTTAACATTGTTACGCACCATAAATTGCCCACTTGTCGCTACCACTTGCTTATTTTTGCCACTGGTCAAAATCGTCGTGTCCGCTCGCTGCATACCCAGACAGGAGTCTAGTGCTTGCTCTTCTTTTAATTGATTGGCACGTGGTATCGAGAAACCAAATTGACTCGAATAGGCGAACTTTAAATATTTTTCATTCGTCAAGGTGTGAAAATTCGGACCTGGCTGCCCGGCGTTACTGAAAAAAGTATGCCCATGATCATGTTGGACGATCGCATTCAAGGCTTTAAGCAATTGCCGATTTTTTCGCTCTGGTAAAGGCTTTGCGGCAGCTTTCCAAAAAGGATGATCCTCGGGCAAGGCTAATAACAAGAAAACCTTATTGCACCAGTAAGGCGAAAGACTACTATTGTAAGGCTCAGTCATCGTTAATTGCGGGTAAGTGTAACCAAGCGTCAACATGCCGGCTGGATCAAAAATATCCTGTTTTAGCCACCATTGCAAGTTCCTTGTGATCAGCCCTTTCAGTTCACCCATAAATTCTGGCAAAAGATCGGCCCAAATCAAAGCGACCCAAAAGGAACTGACCGCAAAGCGATAGATCATGCTCCGGCCAAAAGGAATATTGGCACCATCTTCGCTAAAAAAATGCAAATAATCTTTCGCAAAAGTCATCGCACGTTGTTGAAATTTTTGACTACGAGGATCTTCAGGACAAAGTTGACTATAAAGTAGGCCATAATAATGAAAGGCAAAAGGATTATAATAATCTTGACGACCGCGCCAGCTATCTTGGTACCAACCAGCGCCTAAATAACAAGCTTCGATTTTTTCAAAAGCCGCTGCGATTTCGCTTTGATCAGCCGGATAGCCTAGCTTTTCGATCACTGTGCCCACGATGACCTTGAAAAATTGCCAGTTTCCGTCCGCACAGGCATGGTCCAAGATCTGCGTCAACCAAGTAATGATGTGTTCTTGTTCCTTGTGATCGAAATGCCGCCAGAGCCCTTTGTCTTCATAAAGCAAGGCTAAAGCGATCGCGGGCATTTCCACCATGCGTTGGTCGCGTTCCCCGATCAGCCCCCAAAATTCAGGATGGTTAGGATCGGTCCCATGACGGATTCCATCCACCATGTCGGCTTTCCAACTACCATTTAGAGATTCCAGTGCAGGTCCGGCGCCCCATAGAATGCGGGCAAAGCCTTCTATACCGGCGATATCATTGCCGTAGCCGACCCCATTATGAGCGTAATCGATCCGGGTTTTCCCTTTTGTCAGGTGCGACCAAGCGGGTTCATTGATTTTTTTAAAAAGCTTAAAAAAATCAGCTTTTGTTTCTAATTTTTCCAAATCAAACACTTCCTACCATATAAATAAGGCACGGGCTTTTAGTCGCAACAAAGCTTCCACGAAGAAATAATCGTTGTAAACAAGTGGTACCTCGTAAGTACTTGGGCGATGATAAGCTTCCGTTCCCCCACCGATGAGGCCGTCTTCAGAAAGCTGCCAATTGGCATATTTGGCTGCAGTGGCTTGCAAAATTTTTAGCGCGACTTCACGATAACGATCTGCTTTGGAATCGTCTAAGTCCGCCAATTAAAGCAGGCCACACGCTGCACAAAGACCAGCGCTAGTATCATAAATCTCGGGTTTTTCAGGCGCTAGAAAATCAATGTGAGGAATGTAATCTGTCTGTTCGATAAAACCGATAAACCGTTCTGCCACGCGTTCCGCGATCTTCAAATAATTTTCATCATGAGTATGACGGAAGCTTAAAGCAAAACCATAGATTGCCCAAGCATTGCCACGACTCCAAGCCGAATTTTCATCATAACCTTGACCACCAACTAAGCCAATAAAGGCACCCGTGTTGGGATCAAAATGACCGATATGCCCCGCTGTCCCATCGTCGCGGATCATATACTTTGCCACGGTATCAGCATGACGACGCGCAATCATTTCAAAATGAGGATCATCGGTCTCACGCGTAGCCCAATACAAAAGTGGCATATTCATCATGCTATCAATGATCGTCCAGCCCGGCTTGTGGTCATTTTAAGCCACAATATAATTGCCTGCCGCATTGAAACGCCCAGCAAGTAGTGTGGCCGCATGAAGACCAGTTCGTCGAGCTTGTGGATCTTCCAGTTCGCGGTAATGAGCCACTGCCGTATGCAAGAACAGAAACCCCACATCATGTTGAATGTCGCGAAATTCATCCAGTGCTTGCCGCAAGCGCCCCTCTTGCTGGATCGCTGCCTGACTGTATTTTTCATCTTTTGTGTAATGGAAGAGTTGCCATAAGATCCCTGATCAAAAGCCATTGGTCCACCAATCTAAACCGCGATCTTTAGCAACATCGGTGTAGTGACCATCTACTGGGATATAAGGCGTACCACCTTCTAGCCGTAGTAATTCGTGATCGACTTTTGCAATCGTTTTTTCAAGTACTTCATCTAGCCATTTTTGATCCATACTAAAACTTTCTTTTCTTAACTATTCGTAATAATCATACCATAGAAAAAATCGAATTCATCAAACAAAGTGAAAATTTTGGTGCCTAAATGTCAATTGTCGGTATCATGAATCTTTAGCAATCGCCTAAGCATTAAACGTTTAAGATACTAATTTGTTGTTGTGAAAGAAAAAATCATCCAAAGATTCCCAATACAAGAACACTTTTCTTGGCAAGGAAATCGTCTGTTGCCAATACAAGAACACCTTTCTTGGCAAAGCAATCGCCCGTTACCAATACAAGAATGTTTTTCTTGGCTAAGACAATAAATAATTCGTGTTGAGTAGTGTTGGCTCCTAATTAAATCATTAGTGCTGGCACTTTTTATCCAAGTTATCATCCGTGCTTTCTTTTGCATCTCCCCATGATTAGGAGTACTATAAGTTTGTGAATCAAATTTCAAGGAGGTCATACAGATGAGAAGTTTAGAGAATAAAGTAGCTATTGTCACGGGAGGTTCTTCTGGGATCGGGCTTGCGATCGTGAAAAAATTCGTCGCAGAAAGTGCGAAAGCCGTCATTGCAGATGTGGTGGCGCCGAAAGAAGACTTAGATTTTGTGAAGATGGATGTCACCAGTTCTGACTCTATTAAACAGGCCGTTGCCGAGGTAGTAGAAAAATTTGGGAAAATCGACATTCTAGTCGCTAATGCGGGTGTGGCTGAGAAAAAGGCCCCGATATCTGAACTTGATGAGGAAAACTGGCACAAGGTCATTGCGATTGACTTGACGGGTGTCGTGTTGACCAATAAATACGTCGTCCAACAAATGGAAAAGCAAAAAACGCCGGCTAGTATTATCAACATGAGTTCGATCTTAGGCGTTGTCGGGGGGGCAAAATCGGCCGCTTATTCTGCTGCTAAAGCTGGTGTAGCCAATTATACCAAATCACAAGCTGTTACTTATGCGGCCCAAGGGATTCGTTTCAATGCACTCGCACCAGGCTATGTGAACACACCGCTTTTGCAAACTCTGCCAAAAGAAACGACAGATAGCATGGTAGGCAAAATGCCGATTGGACGTCTCGCCGAACCTGAAGAAATCGCCAATGTAGCGGCTTTCTTAGCTAGTGATGCCGCTTCGATTGTGACCGGTGCCGTGATCATGGCTGACGGCGGATATAGCGCACAATAATGATTAAAGCCACCTGACTTTTAGCAGGTGGCTTTAACTCCATTAAGAACCAAATTCCTTCATTCACGTTTAAAGTAATACACTATAGTTGTTTTAACCTATCATACCCTACTGACACTTTTAATAGTTATGTCCTTAACCGTGCCGGGCTGAGATAGCCAAAATCTTAAGAACTTCATTTTAGCCATCTTTTATGAGGTGTCAGATATTTTCATTTTAAGCTGCTCGCTTTTCCTCTTTCAATAATTGATTATCATACAATTTGAAGAAGATCCCATAAATAAAGGTATCCAAAATGATCAAGGCGATTTGAAGGATCGGACCACTTAGTTTGCCACCAGTTGCCAAATAGCCACTAATGATAGGCGGCACAGTCCAACCAACGTTGATTCCGACAGCCTTAGCTACCAAACCACTTGACATCGTGAAATAACAAATGATCAAATTTGTCATCGGAACTATTATATAAGGAATAAACATCATCGGGTTCATGACGACAGGTAAACCAAACATCAAAGGTTCATTGATATTGAAGATTCCAGGCCCGAGTGCCAACTTACCCATCGCCTTGGATTGTTTGCTTTTGCCAAATAAGACGAGCGCGATAGCTAAACCTAACGTTGCTCCGCCGCCACCAAGAAAAACAAAATTCATCATGAACGGATAACTGATGATATTAGGTATCTCTTTACCAGCTTGGAAAGCGACCCGGTTGACATCTGCATTCAAATACCAGAGTGGGTACATGACCGACCCGATAACATCCGTCCCATGGATCCCACATAACCAGAAAAGCGAGGAAATCGCCACAACGATCAGCGTCCCTGGCAAAGAACTTCCGATAAAGTTCAGCGGTTTTTCCATGACCGTCATAATGATCGTATGAATATTCAAATCGAAAATATCCAAGATCTTAAAAATGATACCAAATAAACTGATGACCACAAAACCTGGGATCATCGAGGCAAAGGAACGACTCACTTCGGGTGGGACACTTTCCGGCATCTTGATCGTAATTTTCTTTTGAATGAAGATCCGATAGATTTCCGTGCTGACTAAGCCAATAATGATGGCGACAAACAGACCCCCACTGCCCATATATTTATAAGGCAAACCGGCTGATTCGTCCGCATCAAATATTTTTGGCGTTACCACAATGAAAGACGCCATAGAGATCACCCCAGCTGATGCCCCATCGACTTGATAACTCTTCGCCAAATTATAGGCGATCCCAAAGGCAGCAACGAGCCCCATGATCCCAAAGCTACCATCAACGATTTTATTGAGCCAAGTGCCCAGATCACCATGAGCTGCCAACCAATCCGCATAGTTGGGAATCGGTAAACTCGACAATACTAAGAAAACCGAACCAATGATGATTAAAGGTGTCGTCATCAGCATGCCATTTCTGATCGCCATCAAATGCTTTTGATTCCCGATTTTAACAGCTAATGGTGCAAATCGTTTTTCCAAAACTTTATTGATCTTATCCAATTTTAAAACCTCCTAATCCTAACGTTCGATCGAGCGCGCCATCATACTCAAGGTATGACGTCTGCCACGGATCGCCACCGACATTTCATAAATATTTTCCACATTAGCCATACCGTTATAACCAGAGTCTCCAATGTGTTGGATATCGACCCCCAAAATTTTATTGCGTAAAGCAATCTCGCGGATCGTTTCTACACCAGAACTTTCTTGACTCGTACCGATCGTCGTCATGGTCAAAACCTGTTTTTCTTTAGCAAAAGTGACGATTTCTTTTAGCATCTTTTCATCAACCCCAGGCACGGTTCCAATAGCGGGGATCAATAAGATATCAACGCCATTGTCAACAAAAGCTTGCATGATTTTTTTATCAAGGATCGGTTCGTTGACGCCCGCCCCATGCATTTTGCCGGCGATGATCAAGCCATGAAAATATTCTTTAGCCATTGCGATCGCTTTGATGATGCTTTGATTGGAAACGCCTGTGCCCGGATTGCCGGTGATACAAATAAAATCAAAGCCTAATTTATCGGCCGCCTCTAGCGTCTCCTTTGTGCATTGCCGACCTTTAGGGATGACCGTCCGATCTTCTAACATCATAGCCGTCTCATCGATTGGTTCCAAATTGACACCGATCGGTCGCCGTACCAAATTTTTCAATTTATAGATCACTTCTGGATCTACCTGTCCTGCACGTTTTTTCTCTTGATAATTCAAAATCGTCGTGTCATCGATGCCCGGTATCAATGGTTCCAAACAATCAAATAAATTCAACAAAATCAAGTCCGCACCGACCGCCCGTGCCGTTTCCGCATTAGTGATATCATGGATCAATGGCTCATGGGTATTCACCATTTCTGAACAAATTGTCCGCCCTTCTGATGCTGCGATCGCCTGCTTCAATTCAGCCGGTGACATTTTTTTGAAATCACTGGCATTGCAACTTAGTAATCGTTTCATAATAAACATCCCCTTTTTTAATTTTCCTTACACTTCTATTTTAGTCCTAAAAATCAGAAAATTCAAAGATCTATCAAATAATAGTTACTAGCGATAAGCCGCTTCCTGGTTATATCAACTAATTTCTCATACAGACTGATTATAACACAGAACAAAATAAAAAGGCAATAAGCTTTTTATGTCGGTTTTCGAGTTACCAAAGGTAACCCTCATACCGAACGGCAAACATCACCCACCTATAGAGGATGAACGACTTCTGCCTAGTTACGTTAAAAAGACTTAAAAAGAAAGCCTTGAGATTGCTCTCAAAGCTTCCTATTTTTTACATTTGGGCACTGATCATTTGTTCGAGTTTTTCTTTTGGTTGAACACCGATTGCTTTACCAACAACCTCGCCATCTTTTTTCAAGATCAAGGTTGGGATGCTCATGATCCCAAAAGCAGCAGATGTATCAGGATTTTCATCGACATCGACTTTGACCACTCTAAATTCATCTTCATCGTAGTCTTGTTCAACTTGTTCTAAAATCGGTGCTTGCATGCGGCAAGGGCCACACCAAGTTGCCCAAAAATCGACTAATACTAATCCGTCTTCTGTTTCTTGTTCAAATGTTGCATCAGTAACTTCTTTTGCCATTATTGTACTACCTCCAATTTACTATCAAAAGTATAGCATTAACAGGTTTAATTGAAAAATTTTCTGCCTATATCTTTTATCTTACTTGAATTTCACGATCGTTGCGCCATTGCCACCTTGATTCGCTGGCGCAAACTCAAAACTTTTCACACTCCGATGATTCTTCAAATAGTCAATGACTCCTTGGCGCAAAGCTCCCGTGCCTTTTCCATGAATAATGGTCACTTGGGGATATCCAGCTAAAATCGCTGCATCCAAATATTGATCCACCTCATGCATCGCTTCTTCATACCGTTTGCCACGCAGATCAAGTTCGGTCGCAACACCTGCAGCACTACTTGAACGAATAGTCGGAATCACTCGGCGCGTCTCTTTTTGAGGCTCGATCACTTGTAATTGGTCTTCCGGGATAGTCATCTTTAAAATCCCTAATTGTACTTGCCACTGGTTACCACTGACCTTTTTCAGCAGTTCGCCACGTTGACCATAACTGGTAACTAAAACCTCATCGCCAACTTTCAATTTTTTCTGTTCTTTAGCTTTTTTGAGCACTTTATTTTTCTTTAAAACATCTTCTTCTTGCTTGAGATCAGTTAGCTTGGTCCGCGCATTGATGAGCTCATGTTCTTTGACCGTCCCGCGTCCAGCTTCCAATTGTTTGTTACGAAGATCAGTGATGATTTTTTCAGCTTCAGTTTGTGCTTTTTCGACCAAGGCGTTGGCTTTTTGCTGGGCTTTCTTCATCTCCTCTTCCCGTTCTTCATAAAACATATGGTAAGCTGTTTCTAATTCATGATGCAGTTTTTCCGCTTCTTCTTCATAATGACGTAATTCCAAATACTCAGTTTCAGCCATTTTGCGGCGATTTTCAAGATCAGTGATCATTTCATTTAGATCCTGACTTTCCCCATCCATGATTTGTGAGGCGCGATCGATGATTTCACTACTAAGGCCTAATCTACGCGAAATTTCAAAAGCATTGCTCCGACCAGGCACACCGATCAATAGACGATACGTCGGGCTCAAGGTATCGACATCAAATTCCATCGAAGCATTGATCGTATTTGGCCGATTATAACCATATACCTTAAGTTCTGGATAATGCGTGGTTGCCATGACATAGGCCGCTTTAGTTCCTAATTCATCTAAGATAGAAATCGCTAAAGCCGCTCCTTCTTGAGGGTCCGTACCAGCCCCTAATTCATCGAATAGGACCAAACTATGCTCATCCGCTTTTTTCAAGACATCCACGATCGTTGTCATGTGTGAAGAAAAGGTCGATAAGCTTTGTTCGATCGACTGCTCGTCACCGATATCGGCAAAAATCTCTTGAAAGATCCCCATCTGACTTTCTTCGGCAACAGGGATCGCAAGACCAGCTTGTCCCATCAATTGTAATAATCCTAAGGTCTTTAACGTGATCGTTTTCCCACCAGTATTGGGACCTGTGATCACAACAGCCTGATAGTCTGCTCCGATCACGATATCATTGGCCACGACTTTGGCTTGATCGATCAAAGGATGGCGTGCCTTGCGCAAAATGATATGGTTTTCTGTACTGATGGTAGGGACAATAGCCCGTATTTCTTTGGCAAAACGTGCTTTGCCATTCATAAAATCGAATTTACCAATCACATAAGCATTGTGTAAGATCTCGTTACGATAAGGAACTAATTCGGCCGAAAGTTCTGATAAAATCCGCGAGATCTCTTCGCGTTCGGCGATTTGTTGTTGCCGCAATTTGTTATTTTGTTCTACTACTTGTCTTGGCTCAATAAATAAAGTTTGTCCAGAAGAACTTTGATCATGGACAACCCCACCAAACATCCCCCGATATTCTTGTTTGACCGGGATCACATAGCGATCATTGCGCATCGTGATCAGCGTATCACTCAAATAACGTGCCTGATTACCATGGACGATGCCTTCTAAACTGTCACGTATCCCTTGTTCACTTTTGCGAATATTGTTACGGATCGTTTTTAACGCGGGAGAAGATTCATCTGTGACATGACCGTCCTCTTCGATCGATACTTTCAACTTACGTGATAAAATAGGCAAGGTCGTTAACTGTTCGGCCCAGTCATATAGACGCGCTAGGTCGATTTCATTTTCTTTGAGATCGTCCACAAAGTTTCGAACTTCACTCGTGGTCGATAAAACGCGAGCTACTTGTGCCAGCTCAACACCATTCAAATCAGCCCCGATCTCGATCCGTTTCATATGTGGCTTGATCGATTCAAGCTTAGGGACTGGGATCCCACCGCGCAAGCGTTCCACATCCATCGCATCTGCTGTTTCGGCCAAGCGATCACGGATCGTTTCCACAGAGGCAACTGGGCGCAATTTTTGCAATTCTTCTTTGCCATTAGCCGTTACTAAATAAGGAACTATTTTTTTCTTGACTTGTTCAAATTCCAAGGTCGTCAAGATCCGTTCATTCAAAATCATCACCTACTTGTTAATCATTTTTCGTTTAATGTGCCGCAGATTTCTACAAAAAGAAAGAGCACAACATGGCTCTATCGTACTCTTTTACTCAGATCACTGCAGAAATCCATAATTTATGAAGTTCATTTGAGAAATAAGGCGTCTTTTCGATTATAAAGCGCACCATACTGCTACGATCAAAAAGCGACTGGATGACGTCTAGGGGGATCATCGTCAAAATGTAAAAAAACAGCAACAAAGCCAGATAAACCAGGCCAATATTAAGAACACCAGCCAGTAACCAATCGTAAGGAAAAAGCTTGACAAAGCGCAAATTTTCAGCAAAGATCCCGACAAACTTCACAATCAACCAACCAATAAAAAACAGACCAACAAAAGCTACCGCAGCGTAGTAAGCTTTATCAAGATCAAAGGAAGTTGCTTGGTCATAATAATGCATTTGTGTGGTTGGGGTTACCGACAAGTAAGGAACGTACAATTCGATTTTTTCACCCCAATAAAGGTAAAATTTACCAGCCACAAAAAAGGATATCACCATTCCTAGCGTATAAAAAAGTTGATAAGCTGCCCCACGTCTACCACCTACATAAAAAGCTAAGAGCAGGCACAAAAAGATAATCAATCCAATCATATAATGATCCTTTCCACTTTATCTTTGAGTTGTTTTTTGTTGTATCTTGCGTTTATGATCTTCGTTTAGAATCTGCTGAGCTTGGGCATAACTTGTGATTTCTAAATTTTTTTGTCCATTTTGTTCCAACACTTGTTTGGCCTCAGCTTCGATCCCTTCGATTCGTTGTAATTTATTTTCCAATTCTGTTGCCTTGATTGCTCTTTTTTGTAATTCCTTGCTTCGTTTTTGCAAAGTCAAAAGTTCCTCTTGCTTTTTTAATTGATCGGAGAGTGCATTGACAGCCAGTAAGACCGCCGCATCTTCTGTTGATAAAGCCGGTGCTTGCTGTTTGATCTCGCGCAGCTGATCATTTACAAGCTTAGTCACAAGGTCCATGTGATGGCTATCTTCATTCCCTATAATCGTATAGGTTTGTCCCGCAATTTTTGCTTTGTAGCGTATTTTTTGATTTAACACGTTTTTATATCCTCCAATAAGCGAAGTTTTCAAGCCATTATAACACAAAACAGTATTTTTTTCTTTTCTCTATCCATTATAAAAGAAGCACATCTATTTTTCCATGATAAATCTCTTTTTACTAAAAAGTTTAAAAGAACTTTTGCATATGATAAAATAGAACCACTTCATAAATTTCTAAGAAAGTAGGTGGATAGTGTCGATTGACGCTAGGACATGACTTCGATCACTTTAAAAAAAACAAACGCAGAACTTCAAAAAATCAAAAATTACTATACGCCTTACCTGATAGACAAAAATATTCCCTATAGCTTATTTTTTGCCAAGAAAAACAATGTGACAATCACTGCTTACACATCCGGTAAGATTCTATTTCAAGGTGAAAAAGCCGAACTAGAAGCACGCCGTTGGACCGATAATGCATCAAAAAAAGAGCTAGAAAAAAAAGGCTCTCTTCCAACTGGATTTTCGCAAAAAAGTATTATCGGTAGTGATGAAGTTGGCAACGGTAGCTACTTTGGCCCCTTAGTCGTTTGTGCTGTTTATGCTGAAACATCCTTATTGCCTGCTTTGAAAAAATTAGGTGTGAGAGACTCAAAAATGTTGCAAGACAAACAAATACGCCAAATCGCTAAAGAACTTGAGACCCTTGTACCTCATCAGTTATTGAACGTCACACCACAAAAATATAACGAAGTGCAATCCACTTATAATGCAGTTCGCATGAAAGTAGCCTTGCACAACCAAGCAATTTATTTATTGCTCAAAAAAATCGCTCCAAAAGAGCCTGAAGCCATTTTAATAGATCAATTTACAAGTGAGAGAAATTATCGCAACTATTTAAACCAGGAAGCTCATCCGGTGACTGACTCGCTTTATTTTATTACCAAGGGCGAACAATACCATCTCGCCGTAGCAGCTGCTTCTATTTTAAGTCGGGCAAAGTTTTTAGATGAATTGGATCGTGCTTCCGCAGAACTAGGCTTCGATATACCATCTGGTGCTGGCTATCAATCAGACCAAGTGGCCGCTAAAATTTTACGTAAAGGTGGATTGCCTCTACTCTCTAATTATGCCAAGATCCATTTCAAAAATACGACGAAAGCTCAAAAACTAATAACACGTTAATACTATTTACAAAGGAGTCTTTTTTAATGGAATTTAAAATGTTAGCGATGATTTTTTTGGTTAATTTTGCCTATGTCACATTGAGCACCTTGCGCTTACTGTTGACGATGAAAGGCTATCGGATCATCGCCCCACTGATCAGCATGGTCGAGATCATTATTTATGTTTTAGGTCTTTCCATGGTACTAGATCGCCTCGATAAACCGATCAATTTGATCGTCTACGCATTCGGCTATGCCATTGGGATCAGCGTGGGGATCAAAATCGAAGATCGCTTGGCCTTAGGTTATACGATGGCAACTGTGATTTTGCCTAGTTCATCTGAGGAGCAAGAAACCTTACCGGCAATTTTGAGAAAAGAAGGTTTTGGAGTGACTGTCACTTATGGAGAAGGGTTAGAAGGTCCCCGACTTATCTTGGAAATTCTATCGCCTCGAAACAAAGAGAAGGCCTTATATAAAAAAATAAAAGCGATTGAAAACAGAGCCTTCATCATCAGCTACGAACCCAAATATATTTCAGGTGGATTCTGGACCAAGCGGATTCGGAAAAAACGTCAGTAGAAGTGACATCGATTTAGATCAGGATGAACACAAATGGCATCCTAAAAAAGAGCAAAAAAAAGAAACGTTGCTAACACAACGTTTCTATCCCTAAGCGGGTGACGGGAATCGGACCCGCGACGGAACCTTGGGAAGGTTCTGTTTTACCACTAAACTACACCCGCGACACATTTATGAGTATACCTCTTTTGATTGTATTTCTCAAGTTATTTTTGAAAAAATTTATTTTCAGTTATCGATTTAGTTGCAATTCACGGTCGAATCAGTATTGGATTTGCCAGTATCTAATACAGACTCGGCCTACTTGTACGCGATTTGCCAGTATCTAATACAGACTCGTACTTGTATTGGACACTTGGATAGACCTGATAAGTTTTGTACGTTGATGAAAAAAATCCATCAAAAATCATTTACTTCACAATGTAAAGGACAAACAAAGCGCTAATTTAGCTTCTGACTGACAAACTGTTACAATTCACGACCGAATCAGCCGCTACACTACGAGATCGGCTTGCTTAGGGTCAGCCGTGGAACTGCCGTGAGCCTAAAGTCTCACGACTTTCAAGCTTCAAACTCTCAGTAACCACTAAAGTGGCCACTGAGAGTAATTCACA
>JBFLGC010000002.1:0-105371 GCA_041859945.1 Tetragenococcus sp. | reverse complement strand
TGTCCTTTATTTTGATATCCTTATAGCAGAGCATTTGTTTTCCTCCTTCAATTTTGTTGTCCAACTTAATTATAAGGAAAACGAATGCTTTTTTGTTATCAAAAGAAAAAAGGTGTCACTCCTAATTTCTTAGTAACAACACCAAATATTATAGACCCAAAACGAGTGGCTCTGGTGTGAGTTGCTTGTTTTTTTGTTTGCAAAACAAAAAGGATCAGAATCTTGTCGAAACTGAATAAATAAAAATATTTTGAAAAAACAATAAAAATATTCAGAAAATTGATTGACAATTATTAGAATATTTTGTATATTTAGTGACATATTCAAAAGAAAGTAAGGGGGATTTTAAAAGTGAAGAAAAAATTAGTTTTCTTGTTTGCTAGTCTGACTCTGCTGTCTGCTTGTAGTTCAGCACCGACCAGTAACAATGCGGGGACGAATGAGACAGACCAAGGTACAAACGCTAAGACCGATAAAACAACGGATGCAGATACCATTAAAATTGGCTTGAATCTAGAATTGTCAGGAGCCGTAGCTGGTTATGGGACGCAAGAACAAGAAGGGGTCGAATTAGCTGTTGAAAAGATTAATGATGAAGGTGGTATTTTAGGAAAACAGGTCGACCTTGTCACCAAAGATAACAAATCGGACAATAACGAAGCAGCGACTGTTGCGGCTAACTTGGCGACCAATGATGATGTGGTCGCTATCATCGGGCCGGCAACTTCTGGAGCTAGTAAAGCAGCAATACCTAACGTCACTAAAGCACAAATTCCAATGATCACACCATCTGGGACTGATGATGCTATCACGGTTTTGGGTGATACTGTCCAAGAATGGGTCTTTCGTTCTTGCTTCCAAGATAGTTTCCAAGGAGTAATCTTGGCCCAATTTGCTCAAGATAATTTGAGTGCTAGTAAAGCAGCGATCCTTGGCGATAACTCAAGTGATTATGCCAAAGGCCTGTCTAAAGCCTTTGAAGGTGAATTTTCAGGCGATATCGTGACCAAAGAAAGTTTCACAACGGGTGATAAAGACTTCCAAGCACAATTGACTAAGATCAAAAATAGCGATTTTGACGTTTTGTACGTTCCTGGCTATTATGAAGAAGCTGGTCTCATTATCAAGCAAGCCCGTGAAATGGGGATCGAGCAGCCAATCCTTGGGGCAGATGGCTTTGGTGATACCAAGATGATCGATTTGGCCGGTGCCGAAAATGTAACGAACGTCTATTATACCGGACACTTTTCGGCTTTAGCACCAGCTAATGATACGGTGCACCCTTTTATCGATGCTTTCAAAGAAAAATATGATAAAGATCCGTCGACCTTCAATGCCCTAGCTTATGATGCTATGTTCATGGTCAAAGCGGCTATCGAAGCACAAGGTTCTGCAGACGCCACTTCGGTTCAAAAAGGTTTGAGTGAGCTGAAAGATTTTGTCGGCGTCACAGGCAATATCACGATGGATGAAAATCATAATCCGGAAAAATCAGTGGTTGTGATCGGCTTTAAAGACGGGAAAGAAGACTCAGCCGAAACCATCAATCCTTGATTTAGTTCGTTGCATGTAGACAGGCTGAGACAGACAACTTGGTGAAGTGGGATGTCTCAGCCTATTTATTTTAATTTGAAGTGGATGGATGTGAAAAAAATGGAAATGATAATCCAACAACTGATCAATGGTTTATTTTTGGGCAGTGTTTATGCCTTGATGGCTTTGGGATACACCATGGTTTATGGCATTATCAATTTGATTAATTTTGCGCACGGTGAAATTTATATGATTGGTAGCTTCATCGGCTATTTTTTGATCAATGCGTTTAATAATTATAATGTCTTACCAAATGGTTGGGGCTTTTTTGTTGCGATGATCCTTTCGATGGTTGCTAGTGCTTTCTTAGGAATGGTGATCGAATTCTTAGCTTATCGTCCCTTACGGAAGTCAGCGCGGATCTCTGTGTTGATCACTGCGATCGGAGTTTCATACTTTTTACAAAATATCATGATTTATTTCTTCTCAGCTGACTCTCGGTCTTTCCCGCAGTCAATCACACGGAAAGCTTACAACTTAGGCTTTATTACGGTCAGTAACATTCAACTGTTGATCCTAGGAATTTCGTTATTATTGATCGTGTTACTGCAAATAGTTATTCAAAAAACACGGATGGGCAAGGCCATGCGCGCAGTAAGTGTCGATAGTGATGCGGCGCAATTAATGGGGATTAATGTGAACAAAACGATTTCCTTTACCTTTGCCTTAGGCTCGGCCTTAGCGGCGGCTGGTGGCATGTTGATTGGTCTGTATTATAATTCGATCAATCCGATGATGGGATATGCGCCAGGACTAAAATCTTTCGTCGCAGCGGTCCTTGGTGGGATCGGGGTGATCCCTGGTGCGGCACTTGGCGGTTTTGCGATCGGCTTGATCGAAACGATGTCGACTGCTTTAGGTTTTTCAGAGTATAAAGATGCCTTGGTCTATGTCGTCTTGATTTTGATTTTATTGATCCGGCCAGCAGGGATCTTAGGTAAAAATGTCAAAGAGAAAGTGTAGGTGAGCAGAATGAAAAAAAATTTAAAATACAATCTAATTTGGACTTTACTTGCTGTGATCGGTTACTTTTTCTTATTTATACTTTATAATCGTGGTATCATCACGATATTTACGGATGCGATCATCGTGAATATTGGTATCAATATCATCTTAGCTGTAGGTCTTAATCTGATCATCGGATTTTCTGGTCAATTTTCTTTAGGGCATGCTGGTTTTATGGCGATTGGGGCCTATGCCGTAGCTATTATTTCGAGAAATAATCCTACTTGGGGTGCCTTTTTCATTGCTATTTTAGTTGGTCTCATCGTTGCTGGAGTGGTCGCTTTAGGTGTTGGGATACCAACTTTACGGCTCAAAGGGGACTATCTAGCGATCGCTACTTTAGGGATTTCGGAAATCATTCGGATCTTGATCGTCAATGTCGATTCGGTTACTAACGGACCAGCTGGAATCTTTGGCTTACCGTTCTTTAGTAATTGGCAATTGGTCTACTTTTTCATGATCCTTTCCTTGATCATTGTCTCCAACTTTATTCATAGTGGTGCCGGGCGCGCTACGCTATCGGTTCGTGAAGATGAGATTGCAGCAGAAGCAATGGGGATCAACACGACGAAATATAAGGTATTGGCTTTTGTGATCGGAGCGATGTTGGCTAGTTTAGGTGGTAGTTTATTTGCGGGCTATCAACAGTCTGTATTTCCGAATGATTATGGCTTTATGAAGTCCATCGATATTTTGATCATTGTTGTTTTTGGTGGCATGGGAAGTACGACGGGGGCCGTAATTTCAGCCATTGTTTTAGGGATCTTAAATATGTATCTACAAGATTTTGGTAGTTTGCGTATGATCATCTATGCCTTAGCGATCATTATTATCATGATTTTCAAACCAAGTGGCTTACTGGGTACAAAAGAGCTTTCAGTAAAAGCAATCTGGGACAAATTTGCTAAAAAGGAGGATGGTGTTAATGCCTCTACTGACAGTAAATAATGTGACCAAAAATTTTGGCGGACTTGCCGCCGTCTCCAATGTCGATCTTAGCTTTGAAAAAAATGAATTGGTAGGGTTAATTGGTCCTAATGGAGCTGGAAAAACGACTTTATTCAACCTTTTAACTGGTGTTTATACGCCAAGTGAAGGAGAGATCCTCTATTCGAGTCAAAATGAAGAAATCGGCTTGAACGGAAAGAGCCCCCATAAAATCGCTAATCTTGGTTTGTCTAGGACTTTTCAAAATATTCGTTTGTTTAAAGAATTGACGGTCATGGATAATGTATTGATCGCCATGACTGGCAAACATCCAGAAAGCTTTTTTACAACGATTTTACGGTTACCAAAATTTTATGTGCAAGAAAAACAAATCAGGCAAAAAGCTTATGATTTGTTGGCCATGTTCGGACTTGAAAAAAAGACGGAAACTTTGGCTAAAAACTTACCGTATGGGCAACAAAGACGACTCGAGATCGTTCGCGCTTTAGCAACTGATCCTCAGCTATTGTTCTTAGACGAGCCGGCAGCTGGGATGAACCCCCAAGAAACAACTGATTTGACTGAGTTGATCTATAAGATACATGAAAAGTTCGATCTAACGGTCGTTTTGATCGAACATGATATGAGCTTAGTCATGAAGATCTGTGAGCGCATCTATGTGTTGGAATATGGTCGTGTGATTGCTCATGGAGATCCAGCAACGATCAAAAATGATCCTCAGGTGATCAAAGCATACTTAGGAGGGGATCTGTAATGTTAAAAGTCAATGAACTTTCTGTTCGTTATGGTGTGATCGAAGCCGTCCATGATGTCTCCTTTAAAGTGAATCAAGGTGAGATCGTTTCTTTGATTGGTGCTAATGGAGCCGGAAAAACAACGATTTTAAGGACGATTTCTGGTTTGATACATCCAATTCATGGATCGATCCAGTTTGAAGAACACGAAATCAAAAAAGTGGCCCCACAAAAAATCGTCGCCCAAGGGATCTCACAAGTTCCTGAAGGCCGCCATGTTTTTCCAGGGATGACTGTTCTTGAAAATTTAGAAATGGGCGCCTTTTTAAGAAAAGATGACTTAAAAACTAGTTTTGACCAAGTATTCAGTAAATTTCCCGTGTTGGCAGAACGCAAAGATCAGGATGCAGCTACCCTTTCAGGTGGGGAGCAGCAAATGTTAGCAATGGGGCGAGCGTTGATGTCTAGACCCAAACTCATGTTATTAGATGAGCCATCCATGGGCTTGGCGCCGATTTTTATTCGGGAAATATTTTCGATCATTGAAGAAATAAAAAAACAAGGAACCACGATTTTATTGATCGAACAAAATGCCAAAATGGCTCTATCGATCGCTGACCGAGGTTATGTTTTAGAGACAGGTAAGATCGTACTTCAGGGCACTGGTCAAGAATTATTAGCTAGTGAGGCCGTTAGAAAAGCTTATTTAGGAGGGTAAACCATGAGTGTTCGGGATTTTATGAAAACTGAATTAGTTACTGTTACACCGGATGTGAAGATTTTTGATGCAATCGATTTGATGAAAAAATATTCGATCCATCGGCTACCGGTGTTAAAAGATGAAAAGTTAGTGGGGCTGATCACAGAAGGTGTGATCCAGGAAGCGATGCCTTCAAAAGCTACGAGTTTGAGTGTTTACGAAGCCAATTATTTATTGAATAAGACAACGGTAGCAGATGTCATGATCACTCAAGTCGAAACGATCGCACCAGATGCTTTGTTAGAAGATGCTATTTGGTCTATGCGTAAAAATAATATCGGTGTTTTACCAGTCGTAGAAGACGATAAAGTAGTTGGTATCATCACTAACAATGATATTTTTGATGCTTTTCTGAAAATCACCAGTTACGAATCAGAAGGAACGAGAGTTATCGTGGCTATTGAGAAGGATCATAAAGGAATTTTAGCAGATATGTGTCATTGTTTAGCAGAGCATGATTTTAGTATTTCGACGATCGTTGTCAATCGTACACCAGCAGCAACTTTAATTGAGGTCCAAGTCGATTCGAATGCTTTTCAACAAATTCGCAAAGTTTTAGAAGAGGCTGGGTATAAAGTCAAGGATGCGATCTTGACCAAGGCTAAAGCGTAAGTTGATCTATCTGGTCAGAGTTGACTAAGAGCTAAAGTAGATCAAAAAATAAGTTGACAAAGTCTGCTCGTCGATCCACTACTGGAGTTGACAAAAAAGATAGTAATTCCGTAGATATATGGTAAAATGTTCTACGAGGTGAATGTAGGTGAAAAAGAACAAAGATATTGAGGTACGCATCGAAGAAAATATCCAAACGATCGCTGGTACCGCAAGCGAAGTCTCCGAATTGTGGATCGGTAATAAAAAAATTGGCCAGATTTTAGCACTCGACGATAAAAAATACCAAGTTTTTTTAGGTGTAGAAGATTTAGGAACAGTTCGCAATTTTGAAGATGCTGTTGAAAAAGTCATTTTGCAATGGAATTTGACCACCGAGTAACTTTAATTAGAAAAGACCTTTAAAAAACTCTTTAGGAGCTTTTTAAAGGCCTATTTTTTTGATGCAATTTTCAATAGAAGTAAGGATCATTTGCTGTAAATCGGGAGTTTGTTTTTCAAATACCATACCAGAAGCGTCATTTTGTTCTGTTGTATCGTGTCTTAAAAAGTAGTGTTCGATATTTTTTTCTGCTTGGCGTAATTGTTTTTGGGCGTAGGCTATGGCTTTTTCATTCGAGTAGGGCAAATAGTCAGTAAATTCATGAGCTGCTTTTAAGTAGGTCATTGTCAAGTGTTTGATTTTGCCTTGGATCGCGTAAGTGTTAGCTAATTCGGAATAGTCTTGACTCAGTAAATAATCAGTTAGTTCCTTTGATGAAACCGCAATTTTTTTTGGTGAGGCATAAAGCTCCTCGATATATTCTTTGATTAAAAATGCTGCAGAAGGCGCTAGTAAATCTTCTAAATCGATCCTTCCCATCTGACTGATTTTGTTTAATCGTGCTGGATTTGGCATACTTTTTCCTGTTTCCCAACGTGAGACAATACTATCACTCGCACTGGGCTCAAAAAGCTCACCGAATTCTCGCGTATTTTTTCCTAATGTTAGGCGTATTTTTTGGATCCTTTTTCCAATGGTTTTTTTATCTGTTTTCACGTCGATCCTCTCCTTATTACTAGTATCGCATATATTTTAGAAAAAGGCTAGGCAAACCGACGTTTCCCTTGACAGCAAACATTTGTTTGAGTATGATAAAGGTAGCAACCGACTCAAACCGACGTAAAGGAGAAAAAGAGGATGGATGAAAAAGTTATAATCGATATACTCACTAAAGAAGCATATGACTTAACGGGAGGAATCTTAGGCTTATATTTATTTATCGATGATCATTTTATCGGACCTGAAGGTATTACTTTAGAAGACATCAGTGCCCTAAATGGATTAACTCACGCTATGCTTGAAATATCCCAAAAACATGA
The DNA here is from genome assembly GCA_041859945.1 of Tetragenococcus sp. Taxonomy (GTDB): domain Bacteria; phylum Bacillota; class Bacilli; order Lactobacillales; family Enterococcaceae; genus Tetragenococcus. The sequence continues at coordinate 98,357 of JBFLGC010000002.1, read as the reverse complement.
TCTACACGTAGAAGAATTTTCCCAAAAATATCGTGACGTTATAGTGGCAATCGAGCACAAAGAAAAAAATCGTTCATAATATTTTTTACAGGATCATACTTTTTGCTATAACACAATATGACCTTACAATGCAAAGACGATTTGAAAGAATGCTACTCTTTTACGAATGTGTCTGCTACTGTCTTCTGTGGAACTGACTTAGGCCATGATCTCAGGTCTGCCAAGCTTCATGACTAAACGCTAAAGCATTCAGTCACAGTAACAAGTAGGTATTTTCACTTGGCGATTTATTGGCTAGTAAGAGTTTGGCGTGCCCAGCACGCTGTATACTTCTAGTTGATGAAAGTTCAACCTGGATAAGTGCCAAGACGTCCAGTAGTTATCGAGCATAACACAGAGTAATCCGATGTTGTGAAGCCTCGTGATAAAGGATAGTTCATCTATTCGAACAACCTAGCAGGTCGTAAGAAATTGAATCCTGCAGCTTCGTAAAGTAGTCCGAAAGGAACAAGGGGAAGTCGAGCCTCTCAAACTCCGGTGAAGACCCATGGACGGTGCAGTGAACTTGGAAACAGCACTCAAGATCCCCCGGAGTATAGGGAGCGACACGTTAGGAAAGAAGTATATGGAACTGGGGAGACCCTACTTGTCACTTGTCTTAACCAACAAGTAAAATGGGACCGTATAAAGCAGATGCCGAAATCGGAAACAGGCAAGAGGGAGTCAGAGGAGGTCATAGTACCTATGATGAAAGAGACAACATAACTCTTTCTAGGAAAGGACCTCTACTTCATTTCAAGAACAAGAAAGAGGGCTTCGTACTTGAATGTCCGAAATAAGACTAATACCGAGTTGAAAGAAAAAGCGAAAGCCTTCCAACGAGTTCTATATCTTAGTGCCAAAAGGCAACCGAAAAGAAAGTTTCATGCACTTTAAGATAAAATTTACCGCCCTGATATTCTAAAAAGCGCTTGGTTAAAAGTGAAGAGTAAAAAGGGAAGTGTGGGAGTAGACGATCAAACGATTGAGTATATTGAAGAAGTGATAACGGAAAAAGAATTCCTAAATCACTTATACTTAAAATTCAAAAACAAAGTGTACACTCCAAAACCGATAAAGCGAGTTTATATTCCGAAACCCAACGGGGACAAAAGACCATTGGGAATACCAATCGTAGAAGACCGCGTGGTCCAACAAGCAGCGAGAATGGTCATTGAGCCCATTTTCGAGGCCACCTTTAAGGATTGTTCATTTGGCTTCCGTCCAAAACGTGGGGCCCATGATGCCTTAAGAGAAATCAAAAAGGAAATTGGCAGGAAGAACTATTTTATAATCGATGTTGACTTAAAAGGCTATTTTGATACGATTCCACATGATAAACTTATAACCTTGGTAAAACAACGGATTACCGATAGACAAGTCTTGAAACTAATCAAAAGTTGGTTAGATGCAGGTATTCTCGAAGCCGGTGAAATTACCGACAACTCCCTGGTCGTGCCTCAGGGTGGAGTTATCTCACCAGTACTAGCAAACGTATATTTGCATTATCTAGACACCTTATGGGAAAAGAAATTCTCAAAGATTGGTCGACTAATAAGATACGCAGACGATATGGTAATTATTTGTAATTCCAAAGGAAAATCTCTATATGCTGTCAAAGTATGGAGAACAATTCTAGAACGTCTTGAGCTTGTATTCAACACAGAAAAGAGTCGCATTTTAGCGCTCTTTGATGGCGAAGATAGTTTTGACTTCTTAGGAATGACGCATCGGTTGTACAGTAAGTTAACCAAGAAAGGGAAACGGTATTGGTATCTCCAGCAAGTTCCCACGCAAAAAGCAATGAAGAATATGCACAAGAAATTCAGGAAATATATTAGCCCTAGGCATAAGCTAACGATGGATGAAGAGGATATAATTCCTGGTATCAACCGCAAGGTAATAGGATTGCGTAACTACTATGACGTTTCCTCACAAGCAAGGCAATATCTAAGTAAAATAGATGGCTATATCCTAGAGCTACTGGTTCTTCATTACAACAAACGTAGAAACTATCGAAAGAAACGGTCTAATTATAAACTTGTAACAGAAAGAGTTAAAAAGAAACTGAAATTTTTGGTTCCACCTTGTAATGCCTAGGAAGAAGAGTGTCGGAAAGCCGTATGAGGGAAAACTTCACGTACGGTTTGATGAGGGGGAGCTGAGGCGTCAAAACCAAATCAGTTCTCTACTCTATAAGCTTGAAAGTCGTGAGTGGGCTCACGACGGTTCCACGACAGTCTTAAGCAAGACTATCTCGTAGTGTAGCGATCTCTCAAATCGACCGTGAATTGTAATACATCATGACTGACCAATTTAAAAAAAATAAAAAATGTACTTGCAAAATGCGTTAGATTTTTGTATCATATTCTAGTCAGGTTTTTCAGATAATGGAGGAGTAGCGAAGAGGCTAAACGCGACGGACTGTAAATCCGTTCCTTCGGGTTCAGTGGTTCGAATCCACTCTCCTCCACCATTGGGGTATAGCCAAGCGGTAAGGCAAGGGACTTTGACTCCCTCATGCGTTGGTTCGAATCCAGCTACCCCAGTTATTGAAGGTGTCGTTTGGGCGGGGCCTTTTTTTGTTTACCGAAAAAAAGTGTGGTAAAATTAAGAAAATGATAAAGAAGATCAGAAAGGAGTTCACCATGGAGTTTTTAAATAAAGTAAAAAAAGAGGTCAAAGATACTGTAGAGAATATGCATGATTTTGCTCAAAAAGATGTGATCGTGAATGTCGATCATAAGGGGATCAAAACGAAAGCAAGAAGAAATACTCAAAAACGTATCAAATGGCAGTCAAAAAATCGGTAATGAATGAAGAAATAGATTTCTATTAGAGTGAAGATTCTAACAGAAATCTATTCTTTGTAGACCAATTTTATAAACGAAAGCAAAAAGAAAAGAAAACGAAAGATTTATTTTGCGAAAGTAGTCTATACCAGTTATAATAGAAGGGAAGGGAGCGAGAGGTATGGCCGATAAGTTGCCAGTCTATTTACAAATACATGATTCTATAAAAGAAAAAATAGAATCGCATTATTGGGAGATCGGTGATCGACTTCCTTCTGAAAGAGAACTTTCCGAACAATTCGGTGTGAGTCGGATGACCTTACGTCAGGCAATACAAACTCTGGCAGATGAAGGGATCCTAGAGCGTAAAGTGGGCTCGGGAACGTATGTGGCTAGGCAAAAAGTTCAAGAAAAAATGGCTGGTACGACCAGTTTCACTGAAATCATCATAGCTCAAGGAAAAAAGCCTTCGAGTAAAACCATGACTTATTTTTTTACGAAGCCGAGTGTTAGTGAACAAGAAAAATTGCATCTAACAGAAAAAGATAAGATCCTACGGATGGAACGGATCCGCTTTGCCGATGATTTACCGATTTGCTTTGAAGTGGCCAGTATTCCTGAATGTCTGATTCGTGACTTTAGTAAAAAGGAGATCTCTTCTTCGTTGTATCACACACTTGCAGAAAAAGGTGGGCAAAAGATCGGCGCTGCCAATCAAACGATCACGGCGTTGAATGCTTCAGAGCGGATCGCGGAGTATTTGGCTATAAAAAAAGGCGATGCTTTGTTACGAGTCCGCCAAATTTCTTATTTGGAAGATGGAACACCTTTTGAATATGTTCGTAGCCAATATGCTGGGAATCGTTTTGAATTTTTCTTAGAACGATAGGAGCCTACGTTTTCAGTAATTTTTCAACGTAGAGTTGGGGCCCTTTCTTAAATAGTAGTTGGGCGCTCAATAAATCGATAAGTTGTTTTTCTAGTCTATCAGGATCTGCAGTGGTCAGTGTCAAGGTGACTTGTTCAAGGAATTGTGTCTCTTGGATCTGGTGATCATTTTGTTCTAAAAAGTGTTGGACTTTTTCAAACAGCGGGTAATCAATGGTTATGAAGACTTTTTGTTGGAGCTGTTTTTCCACAATACCTAGACTCTGGATCGTCTGGGAGACACTACTTGTATAGGCACGGATCAGTCCACCACTCCCTAGTTTTGTGCCACCAAAGTATCTTGTCACGACGGCTACAACGTTGACCAATTGTTGCTTTTTGAGGACTTCTAACATAGGGATACCAGCTGTACCAGAGGGCTCACCATTATCGGAAAAACGTTGGATCTCACTTTTTTTGCCGATGATCATGGCCGTACAGTTATGATTGGCTTTCCAGTGTTCTTTTTGGATGGCTTCTATGAAATCTTGGGCAACTGATTCTGAAGTGGCGCGAGCCATCGAACAAATAAAGCGTGATTTTTTGATCTCTTGTTCCCACTGACCCGATTTTTGAATGGTACGATAACTAGTATTGGACATTTTGAACGCTCCTTTTTCTAATAGTATAGAAAAAAAGGACTTGTTTTGCAATTGCTGACTTTAGGGTCACTAGTTGAGGAGAGATGATATGGCAGCTAGAAAAAGAAAATACGATGTGATCACCCATTATTTAGTCACTAATGGCGGGACACAGATCACGCTCACTTTTACTCAGTTCGATGAGTTCTTATTTCCTGCTAAAGGTCTGCCAAAAACAGCACGTACGACCAAAGATTGGTGGTCAAATGACTATTCTCATCCTGAAAAAGGTGCTTATGCTTGGATCAATGCTAATTATGAGGTGATACGCGTCGATTTGGAAAAGGAATTTGTTGTTTTTCGTCCTTTGGTAAAGGAAAACATGTTTGTGAAAGAATCATTTTACAGAAAACGTTGACAAACCTAAATTATATTTTATAATAGAATTACTACAAAGAAATGTTACTACGAAAGGGAGATTATTATGGCAAAGAAAACGATCATGCTGGTTTGTTCAGCAGGAATGAGTACAAGTTTATTGGTAACAAAGATGCAAAAGGCGGCAGCACAAAAGGATATCGATGCTGATATTTTTGCTGTTTCAGCTTCAGATGCAGACAATAATTTAGCAAATAAAGATGTGGATGTCTTATTATTAGGCCCACAAGTTCGTTTTATGAAAGATGATTTTGCAAAACGCTTGGCTCCCAAGGGAATTGCCTTGGATGTCATTAATATGACAGATTATGGTATGATGAATGGTGAAAAAGTTTTAGAACAAGCTTTAAAATTAGCTGGAGAATAAAGAAATCTCATAAAAACGAACAAAAAGAGCAGAAATAATTATTTCTGCTCTTTTTTTGAAGATAAAGCCCATTTTTTTCGTACCTTATAACGAGGTGAAGAAAATGGAAGAAATACCAGGAAGACAGCTTTTGATCAATGATAGAGAAAAATGGATGTATTCACAAAACACTTGGTTGCTGCGACCGGCTATAATAATCGATAAAGAAATCGTTTGTCAAAGATGTGGTCAAAAGATTGCCAAGGAGCACTGTCAATTACCTAATGGCAGTTATTATTGTCCTTTTTGTTTACAATTTGGGCGTCGTGTGACGAGTAAAGACTGGCTTTTGTCAAAGAAAACAAAGCTCAAACAGCCACATGACGTGCATTTCACTTGGACGGGACAATTGACGTCTGCACAACGATCAATCGCGTTGAATTTAAAGACGAATGTAACCGAAAAGCGCCATTCATTAGTTTGGGCCGTGACTGGGTCGGGGAAGACGGAGATGATTTTTCCAGTCGTCTGTCAAGTATTACGAGAAGGAGGAAGGGTCGCAATCGCCTCGCCTAGGATCGATGTCTGTCACGAATTATTTCCACGAATCTGTGAGGTTTTTCCTGACGAAGCGCCTTTATTACTTTATGGAGATTCTGAGGAGAAGTATCGGTTTACTCATTTAATGATCTGTACCACGCATCAACTCGTCCACTTTTATCAAGAATTTGATTTGTTGATCATTGATGAGATCGATGCCTTTCCATTTGAAGGGAATGCGATGCTTCATTATTTTGTCCACCAAGCAATCAAAGAAGAGGGTTGTTTTATTTATCTAACAGCGACACCACCCCAACATTTGCTTGATGAAATTAAGGATGATTTTCGTATTGAGAAGTTGCCAATCCGTTTTCACAAACGTCCTTTGATTGTACCTGAATTAGTTTGGCTAGAAGATTGGCGGAATTGTTACAAAAAGAAAAGGCGTATGAATAAATTTCTGCAGCTCTTACAAGAACTTTTGAGTGAGAATGATGTGTTGGTTTTTTGTCCGAGTATTTCTTATATGCAAGCACTTCATCAAAAGGCCGCAGCACACTTCTCTTCGTCCGAGATCACCAGTGTTTCTTCACAAGATAGCTTGCGTGAAGAGAAGGTTCAAAAGATGCGCGATAAAATGTATCGCGTTTTATTTACCACGACGATCCTTGAAAGAGGCGTTACCTTCGAGAATATTTCCGTGATCGTTATGGGGGCGAATCATCCGGTGTTCTCAAAATCTGCCTTGGTACAAATTGTGGGAAGAGTAGATCGTAAGGGAGCCTATAATCATGGACGAGCCATCTTCTTCTATGATCAGATGACTCCAAGTATCCGTCAAGCCTGTCATGAGATCAAGGAGATGAATCGCTTGGCAAAAAGGTGGCAGAGCGATGAAATGTAGCTGGTGTCATAAGGAAATCATTCGGAACTTGGCCTTAAAAGAGATCCTTTGGCCCTTTGCCATCAAGAACACGCGGTGTCCTACTTGTGAAAAACGGCTAGTGAGATTGCAAACCCCTTGTTGCTCTACTTGCTGTATGCCTGGCTTACAAGATCCTTGTGAGGATTGTTTGCATTGGCAAAAAGAGTATCCTGACTATGACTTTTGTCACACGGCTCTTTTTACCTATGATGAAGCTTTTAGCCAGTGGATCCAACAATATAAATTTTTAGGGGATTATCAATTGCGGGCCACTTTTACCCCTGATTTAAAAAAATTTTTCAAAGAGAAGCAGCATGCTATCATTTGCAGTATCCCGATTTCTGATCAGCGCTTTGAAGAACGTGGGTTCAATCAAGTTCAGGCGATGTTGGAGGCAGCACAGATCAAAACGCTCCCATTGCTACAAAAAACGCAAGATGTGTTGGCTCAATCTAAAAAGAATCGTAAGGAAAGACTTGAGACACCGCAGACATTTAAAGCTACGGCAAATGCGGTTGAAATCAAAGGAAAAACAGTTTGGATCGTAGATGATGTCTACACAACAGGGCGTACGATGTTTTATGCGGCTGAGGCTTTATTGCCCTTTGAACCCGCGCAGATCCGCACCTTTTCTTTGGCTCGATAAAAAGATAATAAACTGGTACCGATTTCTTTTGCTTTTTATCGAAAGTTCGATATAATGTATATAAGAGGTGGGAAGTAATCCTCTTGAATTGGTAGATGAAAGGGGCAATTGATATGTTTAGATACAATGTGCGTGGAGAAAATATTGAAGTTACTGAGGCCATTCGAAATTATGTGGAGAAAAAAGTTGGAAAACTAGAACGTTATTTTAGTGATATACCGGAAGCAACAGCCCATGTAAATCTAAAAGTGTATACTGAGAAAACGGCTAAGGTAGAAGTGACCATCCCTCTTCCATATTTAGTGTTGCGGGCCGAAGAAACATCTCCAGATCTTTATGCGAGTGTCGATCTTGTGGTTGACAAACTTGAACGACAAATTCGCAAGTATAAAACAAAAATCAATCGTAAGAGTCGTGAAACGGCGATGCCTAATATCGATCATTCGGCTATTTTCAAAGATGAAAATGGCGCCGATGAAGTGGGAAATGATTTAGAAATCGTTCGGACCAAACGACTTTCATTAAAACCGATGGATAGTGAGGAAGCTGTGTTACAAATGAATATGCTGGGACATAATTTCTTCATTTTTGAAGATGCTGAAACCAATGGGATAAGCATTGTTTATCGTCGTCGTGATGGTAAATATGGCCTTATCGAAACAGATTGATAGATCGAATAAAGTAAAAATAAGCAGATCTGGCGATTCTCATGCCAGGTCTGTTTTAGTGTGTTGAAACCCGATCATTCGTCCTAAAGGTGCTCGGCTAGAACCCAAAAAACTGCCCTAGTTTAGTTCGACAATAAGTGTATTATATGCAATTAAAGTGACTACTATCTGTCGTGGAAATGTTATAAGTTTGGTATCTCGATGGGACCCACCTGCCGAAGTGAAGCAATTTTTCATTTTTGGAATCATTCTTTACTTGAAAAAGCTTTAATAGTTTTCATAGATTTATGAGCTTGGGCCATGCTAGCACGGTCGATTTGAAAGATCGCTACACTACGAAGTAGTCTTGTGCGAGACTCATGGAACCGTTGTGACCCTAAAGTCTCACAATTTTCAAGCTTCAAACGAGGACTAAACGCTAAAACGTTCAGTCCTCGTTTGAAGCTGAGCAGACCTGAAACCGTGGTTCAGGTTGGTCCCACAGCAGACAGTAGCAGACACAAACGTGAAAGTGTAGCTCTAGATTGGCCGTGAATTGTAACATGCTAGAACTTAGTTTAAAATCAGAAAGAAAAAAAGATTTGTGAATAAAGCGGTTTTGTGTTAGTTTAAGAAGTGGTAATTTTTTCTTTATTGAGTTGTTGACCTGACAAAAACAGTAGCAATCAGGTTAGACAAGTGATAAAATGGATAGAAGATATTTCATTTAAATATGAGGAAACTAGGAAGTAAAAGGAGAAGAAAATAAGAATGGCCAACTTTTTTAGAAAAATGATCGAAAATGATAAAAAGGAATTAAAACGGTTAGATCATATGGCAAATAAAATCGAAGCCTTAGCTGATCAAATGAGTGCCTTAAGTGATGAACAACTACGAGCTAAAACGGATGAATTCAAAGCTCGTTATCAAAAAGGGGAAACGCTAGATGACCTATTGACGGAAACTTTTGCAGTGGTTCGTGAAGCTTCGAAACGGGTCTTAGGCCTGTATCCTTTCCACGTCCAATTAATGGGCGGGATCGTTTTACATGACGGGAATATTTCTGAAATGCGGACTGGTGAAGGTAAAACCTTGACTGCCACTATGCCGGTCTATTTGAATGCCATCAGTGGCGAGGGTGTCCATGTCGTAACTGTCAATGAATATTTGGCAACGCGGGACTCGACTGAAATGGGCGAGTTGTATAATTTTCTGGGGCTTTCTGTAGGACTGAACATCAATTCCAAATCAGCTGAAGAAAAACGCGCCGCCTATGCGTGTGATATTACCTATAGTACCAATAATGAATTAGGTTTTGACTATTTACGAGATAACATGGTCGTTTACCAAAATCAAATGGTACAACGCCCGTTAAATTATGCTGTCGTTGATGAAGTCGACTCGATCTTGATCGATGAAGCAAGGACTCCATTGATCATTTCTGGGCAAGCTGAAAAATCGACTGCCTTATATGTACGGACGGATAGCTTTGTCAAACGGTTAGTTGCTGAAGAAGACTATAAAATCGATGTCCAATCAAAGACGATCGCTTTGACAGAAGCGGGGATCGAAAAGGCAGAAGAAAACTTTGGTCTAGAAAATCTGTATGATATCGAAAATACCGCCTTGACTCACTACTTAGAAGAAGCTTTACGCGCCAATTATATTATGTCACTTGATATCGATTATGTCGTTCAAGAAGGAAAAGTTCTGATCGTTGACCAATTTACGGGACGGATCATGGATGGTCGTCGCTATTCTGACGGCTTACACCAAGCGATCGAAGCTAAAGAAGGTGTTGTGATCGAAGACGAGACAAAGACCATGGCGACGATCACTTTTCAAAATTTCTTCCGGATGTATAAAAAATTAGCCGGGATGACAGGGACAGCTAAAACGGAAGAAGAAGAGTTCCGTGAAATCTATAATATGGAAGTTATCCAGATCCCAACCAACGAACCAGTGATCCGTGATGATCGGGCCGATTTGTTGTATCCAACATTGACTAGCAAGTTCAGTGCCGTGGTTCAAGATATCAAAGAACGTCATCGCAAAGGACAACCAATCTTGGTTGGTACAGTCGCAGTGGAAACTTCAGAATTATTATCGAATCTATTGAATAAAGAACGTATCCCACATGAAGTATTGAATGCTAAAAATCACTTTAAAGAAGCAGAAATCATCTTAAATGCCGGCCAAAAAGGCGCGGTTACGATCGCAACTAACATGGCAGGACGTGGGACAGATATCAAGTTGGGACTTGGTGTTTCTGAATTAGGTGGACTAGCCGTTATTGGGACAGAGCGTCATGAATCGCGGCGTATAGATAACCAATTACGAGGCCGTTCCGGACGGCAAGGTGATCCGGGTGTATCACAATTCTATCTTTCGCTTGAAGATGACTTGATGAAGCGTTTTGGTTCGGATCGGATCAAGACTTTCTTAGATCGTATGAAAGTCGAAGAAGAAGATGCCGTTATTCAAAGTAAAATGTTGAGTAAGCAAGTCGAATCCGCTCAAAAACGGGTCGAAGGTAACAACTATGATACGCGTAAAAATGTCTTACAATATGATGATGTCATGCGGGAACAACGGGAAGTCATTTATGGCCAGCGCCAACAAGTCATCATGGAAGAAAACTCGCTTTCAGAAGTGTTAATGCACATGGTCAAACGCACGATCGATCGTGTGGTGGACGGACATACAGACTTAGAACAAAGTAAGTTGAATTTGGAAGGAATCCTAGATTTTTCACGGAATGTCATTGTTCATGAAGATGCCATCACTTTGACTGATCTAGAAAAGAAGACGGCGCAAGAAGTCAAAGATTACCTTTTCAAATTAGCTCAAGATAAATTGAATGAAAAAGTGGAACAACTAAATAATCCGAAACAGTTGTTAGAATTTGAAAAAGTCGTGATCTTACGTGTGGTCGATACGAAGTGGACCGATCATATCGATGCGATGGATCAATTACGACAATCGATAGGTCTACGTGCCTATGGCCAAAATAATCCTTTGGTCGAATATCAAACAGAAGGTTATACTATGTTTGAAAACATGATTGGTGCTATCGAATACGATGTCACGCGGTTGTTCATGAAGGCTGAGATCAGACAAAATGTCCAACGTGAACAAGTAGCACAAGGTCAAGCCTCTATGGAAGGCGAAGAAACGAATGCGGCTGAAAAACGTCCGATCCATGTGAAAAAAGTCGGTCGCAATGATCCTTGTCCATGTGGTAGTGGAAAAAAATATAAAAATTGTCACGGCAAACGTGCGTTTAATTAATCAATGAACAAAAAGACAGAAACGTAAATAGGAAACCACCAAGAGATCTATTTATTTTGTGGCGATCCGTTAAGTTTCTGTCTTCTGTTGAACAAAAGAAAGAAGGAAAGAAAATGGAATTCTCTGAAATAAGTCACTATTTAGAAGAAATGACGCAAAAAATAAATAGTTTTAGGGGGTCTCTTTGACTTAGAAGACCTAGAAGAAGCGATTGCTGAAGCCCAGGCAAGAATGACTGAACCAGGTTTTTGGGACGATTCAGAAAAAGCGCAACGATTGATCGATGAAAACAATGCCAATAAGGAAGTCTATGATAAGATCCATGACATGGAAAATCGTAAAGAAGAGTTAGAATTGATGTTAGAAATGTTATCTGAAGAGCCTGATCCGGAGCTGAAAAAAGAATTAGAAAACGGGGTCCGAAGCTTATCAGACGATATGGCTAGTTATGAACTATCGTTGTTATTAGATGGGCCCTATGATCGTAATGATGCGATCTTAGAATTGCATCCCGGAGCTGGTGGTACAGAGTCACAAGATTGGGGCAGTATGTTGTTACGCATGTATACTAGATGGGCAGAACAACATGGCTACCATGTCGAAACGATCGATTTTCAAGCTGGTGATGAAGCCGGGATCAAGAGTGTGACGTTGCTTATTTCTGGCCGTGACGCCTATGGTTATCTCAAAAGTGAACGTGGCGTCCATCGCTTGGTCCGCATTTCGCCTTTTGATTCGGCCAAGCGGCGCCATACCTCATTTTGTTCGGTAGATGTCATGCCTAAATTAGATGATTCCATCGAGATAGACATCAACCCTGATGATTTGAAGATTGATGTTTACAGGGCAAGCGGTGCAGGTGGACAACATATCAATAAAACATCCTCCGCTGTTCGGATCACGCATATCCCGACAGGTACCGTGGCTGCTAGTCAGGCGCAACGCTCGCAATTTCAAAATAGAGAACAAGCGATGCAAATGTTAAAGGCCAAACTTTATCAAAAAGAAGTTGAGAAACAAGAACAAGAAGCAGCTGCTTTAAGAGGGGAACAATTAGATATCGGGTGGGGTTCTCAGATACGCTCCTATATTTTCCACCCTTATTCCATGGTCAAGGATCATCGCACCAATTACGAAACGGGGAATGTCCAAGCAGTGATGGACGGTGATTTGGATGGCTTTATTGATGCTTATTTGAAAATGCGACTCAATCATCAAGAATAAAAGTTATTCAATTGCAATCTAATTGTAACCTTGAGAAAGATTCTTGAAATATAGGCATGCTATAATTAGCCGGAACGAATAGAATATGGGAGAGATAGCCATGATCGAAATGATGAATGTAAATAAAAAGTACAGCAATGGAACGACCGCTATAAGAAACCTTTCGATCACGATCGATCAAGGGGAATTTGTCTACGTTGTGGGGCCTTCTGGCGCTGGTAAATCAACTTTTATCAAATTGATGTACCGGGAGGAAAAAGCGACAAAAGGTCATTTGAGCGTTGCGGGATACGACTTGGTGAAAATAAAGAATAAAGATGTCCCTTATCTGCGTCGTGAGATAGGTGTCGTTTTCCAAGATTATAAATTATTACCTAAAAAAACGATTTATGAGAATGTAGCTTATGCGATGCAAGTAACGGGCCGAAAACCCCGTGAAATCAAGAAACGTGTCATGGAAGTATTAGATTTAGTTGGTCTCAAGCATAAAGTGCGTGTTTTTCCAAGTGAACTCTCCGGTGGGGAACAACAACGGGTCTCGATTGCGCGGGCAATCGTAAATATGCCTAAAGTTTTGATCGCTGATGAACCGACTGGGAACTTGGACCCGGATAATTCTTGGGAAATCATGAAATTATTGGACCGCATCAATGCACAAGGTACGACCGTTGTCATGGCAACACACAACAGCACGATCGTGAACACGATCCGGCACCGTGTCGTGGCCATTGAAAATGGGCGGATCATTCGAGATCAAATGGAAGGAGAGTATGGTTACGATGATTAGGACATTTTTCCGACATATTTTAGAAAGCTTCAAAAGCTTAAAGCGCAATGGTTGGATGACGGTATCCTCGATCAGTGCTGTAACGATCACTCTGACCTTGCTAGGTGTCTTCTTGGTGATCATTATGAACACTGTCAAACTTGCCGAAGATATGGAAAGTAATGTGGATGTGACCGTCTTTGTCACTTATGGCACAGATGAAGCAGGGAAAAAGGATCTAGAAGATCAGCTGGAAGAGATCCCCCATGTCAAGTCAGTCAAATTTTCAAGTCAAGACGAAGAACTAGCTCGGATCCAAGAGGCTTATGGTGATGTCTGGGGCTTATTCGACCAAGATAACCCGTTATTAGATGTCTACACGGTCAGTGCTGAAGATCCGCAATATGTCAAGGATATTACTGATAAAGCCGCTTCGATTACTAAATATGTCGATAAGGCAAGCTATGGTGAAGATTTGTCAGATAAGATATTCAATATCGCCCAAAAAGTACGTACTTGGGGCTTGGTTGGCTCAATTATTTTGTTAGTCGTGGCAATCTTTTTGATTTCCAATACGATCCGGATCACGATCTTGTCACGTGAGCGTGAGATCCAGATCATGCGTTTAGTAGGCGCTAAGAATGGCTATATCCGCTGGCCTTTCTTTCTTGAAGGTGGCTGGATCGGGATCTTGGGGTCGATCATTCCAGTTTTATTGGTCTTTTTCGGTTATGAAAAAATCTTTAGTATCATCAGTCCAATATTACTTAGATCCAATTATACCTTGATCCAACCTGATGTATTCTCTATTCAAATATCCGTATTACTGATAATCATTGGTTTTGTGATCGGCTCATTAGGATCTGTGATTTCCATGCGACGATTTTTAAAAGCATGATCAACAAACAAGAACTCAATTTAGGGTTCTTGTTTTTTTGTGCTTGAGGGCTACTTTTTTAATTAAAAGTCTTTCATCATCCACTCTGCCTTGCTACGCAAGTCAATCGTAGTGATTCAGAACAATTCACATTGAATTCTTTAACATAATGATCTCGCAAGCTAATCTCTACGTTACGCTAGTTTTAGCTAATATTTGTTTGTTCAGTAAAAAAATAAAACTTATGCCATTTGATTTCTTAAATGAATGATTTAATCTGTTCGGGTGCGTTATTACTGGCAGCGAAACGAAACGAATGTGGCTGAGACGTCGCCGTGAAAGAGGAGCCAATGTGAATTACGGTGACTTTAGGCTCAAGTCGGTCCCACGGCGGACAGTAGCAGACACAAACGTGAAAGTGTAGCATTAGCATCGGTCTAACCATTTAGCCGTGAATTGTAACACCCAATTTGAAAAAATCGACATTTTCACGATTAAAGATTTTAAAGCATCGTTTCTAATGGTAAAATGGCAGTAATGGATGTGAATAAAGTACTAATTTTAAATTTAAAGGGGATTTGCCGATCATGAAGAAAATGAAAGTCATTTTATCGATAACTTTAGCATCACTTTTTTTGACAGGCTGCGCCAAATGGATCGACAAAGGAGAATCGATCACCGCCGTGGGTTCTTCAGCTTTACAACCACTGGTAGAAACGGTGTCGGAAGTGTTTCAATCGCAAAATCCTGGTAAGTTCGTCAATGTTCAAGGTGGCGGTAGTGGGACTGGCTTGAGCCAGGTTCAATCTGGTGCTGTTGATATTGGCAATTCGGATTTATTTGCAGAAGAAAAGGCAGGTATCTCTGCGGACGAATTGGTCGATCATAAAGTGGCTGTAGTAGGCATCACGCCAATCATTAATAAAGAGGCAGGTGTGAGTGACATTTCCATGGAAGATTTAAAAAAGATTTTTCTTGGCGAAATCGCCAATTGGCAAGACATCGGTGGTAACGATCTTGCTGTCGTTTTATTGAATCGTGCTTCCGGTAGTGGCACGCGTAGTACTTTTGAACATTGGGCCTTAGACGGGCAAACGGCAGCCAGTGCTCAGGAGCAGGATTCGACAGGAATGGTCAGACAAATCGTTTCTGATACACCAGGAGCCGTCAGTTATATTGCTTTTTCTTATGTGAATGATGAAGTACAGACATTAAGTATCGATGGTGTAGAGCCAAATGAGGAAAATGTGATCAACAATGACTGGATCATTTGGTCTTATGAACACATGTATACAAAAGGTGATCCGACCGGTCTGACTAAAGAATTTTTAAATTATATCCTTTCAGATTCTATCCAAGAAAAAGTTGTTGGTGATCTAGGCTATATTCCCATAACTAAGATGAAGATCGAAAGAGATTGGCAAGGCAACCTCGTGAACTGACCAAATTTTACACAAAATTTACAAACTATAAATGAACCTTACAATCTTTTTAAGGTACTTTCCTCTAAAGATGGTAAAATAAGGTCAGAAGAGTTAGAGGAGGGGTTACTTTTGGAAGATATGCAAAAGATATTAACCAAAAAATCAAAACGCGCAAAGATGGAACAAAGAGGCAAATTGATAAGCTTTCTTTGTATCGCGATCATAGTGATCGTTGTGGTTTCCATTTTTTATTTTGTTGCGAGTAAAGGCTTGGCCACTTTTTTTGTGGACAAAGTAAAACTATTAGATTTTTTATTTGGAACAAAATGGAATCCTGGACAAGTTGGAACAGACGGAAAGCCTATGGTTGGAGCTTTACCAATGATCCTAGGTTCTTTTATCGTGACTTTTTTATCAGCGATCGTGGCGACACCTTTTGCTATTGGAGCAGCTGTTTTCATGGTTGAGATCTCGCCTGAAAAAGGAGAGAAATTTTTAAAACCTGTGATCGAATTGTTAGTAGGGATCCCCTCTGTAGTCTATGGCTTTATAGGATTGTCAGTGATCGTGCCCTTTGTACGTTCGCTTTTTGGAGGAACTGGTTTTGGGATCTTAGCAGGGACTTTTGTGCTTTTTGTGATGATATTACCAACAGTGACTTCTATGACTGTTGATGCTTTAAAAGCTGTTCCTAGAGACTTTCGCGAAGCCTCGTTAGCCATCGGAGCAACAAGGTGGCAGACGATTTATAAGGTAGTTTTACGGGCTGCTATCCCTGGAATCTTGACGTCCGTTGTTTTCGGGATGACACGGGCTTTTGGAGAAGCTTTAGCGATCCAAATGGTCATTGGTAATGCGGCTTTGATGCCGACAAGTCTGGTCACGCCGGCTGCGACGTTGACGTCTATTTTAACGATGGGGATTGGTAATACCATAATGGGAACCTTAGAAAATAATGTGCTATGGTCACTGGCTTTGATCCTTTTACTGATGTCTTTATTATTTAATATTGTGATTCGTTGGATCGGTAGGAAAGGAGAGCTCAAATAATGAATGCCAAAAAAATAGATAGAATAGCGACGACCCTTTTATATGTTATTTCTGGTACGATCGTTTTGATTCTAGCTGCTTTACTTTTGTATATATTAGTGCGAGGAGTTCCTCATATTTCCTGGAAATTTTTAACCTCTCCTTCGAAATCTTATAAAGCAGGTGGCGGTATTGGGATCCAGCTTTTTAACTCGCTTTATTTGCTTTTTATCACGATGATCATTAGTTTCCCAATCTCTCTGGGTGCGGGAATCTATCTTAGTGAATATGCGAAGAAAAATTGGGTGACAGATGTCCTACGCACGGCTATCGAAATTTTAAGCTCGTTGCCTTCAGTAGTCGTTGGGCTTTTTGGCTTTTTAGTTTTCGTCGTCCAATTTGGTTATGGGTTCTCAATTCTTTCAGGGGCACTGGCCTTGACGTTTTTTAACTTACCCCTGTTGACCAGAAATGTAGAAGAATCTTTAGCAGCGGTCCATTATACACAAAGAGAAGCAGGACTAGCTTTGGGTTTATCACGTTGGGAAACGGTCCTTCATGTGGTTGTGCCGGCTGCGACACCTGGGATATTGACGGGTGTGATCCTGAGTGCTGGACGTATTTTCGGGGAAGCCGCAGCACTGATTTATACTGCAGGACAAAGTGCCCCAGCCTTAGATTTTACCAATTGGAATCCCCTGAGTGTTTCTAGTCCGATCAGTATTTTCCGACAAGCAGAAACATTGGCTGTGCATATTTGGAAGGTCAATACGGAAGGGACGATGCCAGATGGTGATGCCGTATCAGCAGGTGCTTCAGCCGTTTTAATCATCGTCGTTTTGCTTTTTAATTTTGCCGCCCGAGCAATCGGTAAGCGTCTGTACAAGCGGATCACTTCAGCATAAACCAGTAAAACGATAGTTAGACAAGGAGCTTATGATGGAAAAATACAATTTAAAGGATCGGCATCTTATTTCGCCAGGAGATCCTCAAGATCAAATTCTTTATACAGAAGATCTACACGTTTGGTATGGCACTAATGAAGCCATTCAAGGCGTCGATCTGGCGTTTGAGAAAAATAAAATCACTGCTTTGATCGGACCTTCTGGGTGTGGAAAATCGACGTATTTACGTTCACTGAATCGCATGAACGATGGCATCTCTGGCACTAAGACGACCGGTAAGATCATGTATAAAGGTGTCGATATCAATACGCCTGAAATCGATGTTTTTGAGATGCGCAAGCGTATCGGCATGGTGTTTCAACGGCCTAATCCTTTTAGTAAATCGATCTATGAGAATATTACTTTTGCCGTTAAGCGGCATGGTGAAAAAGACAAGCATAAATTAGATGAAATCGTGGAGACGACTTTAAAACAAGCGGCCTTGTGGGATCAAGTCAAAGATTCTTTACATAAAAGTGCTTTGGCCTTATCTGGTGGTCAACAACAGCGCCTTTGCATCGCTCGAGCTATTGCGATGAAACCAGATATTCTCTTATTAGATGAACCGGCCAGCGCCTTAGACCCTATTTCGACAGGAACTGTCGAGGAAACATTGATCAATCTAAAAAAAGATTATACGATTATTATTGTCACTCACAATATGCAACAGGCTGGGCGGATCAGCGATTATACGGCATTCTTTTATCTAGGCAATGCCATCGAATATGACGTGACTACAAAAATTTTTACACGTCCAAAAATACAAGCGACCGAAGATTATGTCTCAGGGCATTTTGGTTGACCGAAAAAAGGAGAAGAGCATGGGAGAAACAATAATCACGTCAAAAGATCTTCACTTGTACTATGGAGAAAAAGAAGCTCTAAAGGGGATTTCGATGGCGATCGATCAAGGCGAGATCACTGCCTTGATCGGTCCATCTGGTTGTGGTAAGTCTACTTTTTTAAGAGCACTTAACCGCATGAATGATTTAATTCCCAATGTAACGACCACTGGAAGTGTGATTTATAAAGGTCAAGATATTTATGGGTCTAAGATCGACACGGTCGATCTACGCAAAGAGATCGGCATGGTCTTTCAACAACCCAATCCTTTTCCTTTTTCGATTTATGAAAATATAACCTATGGACTGAAACTGAAAGGGATTAAGGAGAAAGCAGAGCTGGATCGTTTGGTAGAAGAAAGTCTCAAGGCTGCCTCTGTTTGGGAAGATGTGAAAGATAAACTGCATAAAAGTGCTTTGTCTTTGTCCGGTGGTCAGCAGCAACGAGTCTGTATTGCTAGAGTGTTAGCTGTCGATCCTGACATCATTTTATTAGATGAACCAACCAGTGCACTTGATCCTATCTCTTCAGGTAAAATCGAAAATACCTTATATCAATTAAAAGAAAAATACACGATGATCATCGTGACACATAACATGTCGCAGGCTTCACGGATCTCGGATAAGACGGCTTTCTTTTTGACAGGAGAGTTGATAGAATATAATGATACCAAAGAAATTTTTTTGGATCCGCACAAAAAAAAGACCGAAGACTATATTTCTGGTCGGTTTGGTTAAAAGGAACAGGGGAGGCAAAAAATATGTTAAGATCTCAATTTGAAGAGGACTTATTGAACCTACACAATCAGTTTTACGAAATGGGCATGATGGTCAGTAATGCTATCCATAAATCAGTGCGTGCTTATATCAAGCATGACAAAAATTTAGCGGAAGAAGTGATCGCTCATGATGAAAATATCAATGATCTAGAAGTGAAATTGGAAAAGAAAAGTTTTGAAATGATTGCTTTGCAACAACCTGTGACGACTGATCTACGATCGATCATCACCGTAATGAAAGCTAGTTCTGATTTGGAACGAATGGGCGATCACGCGGTTTCGATCGCTAAGTCGACGATCCGCGTGAAAGGTCAGACTAGGATCGAACCGATTGAAAAAGAAATTTCGGATATGTCTGATTATGTCAAAAAAATGGTGGATAATGTGTTGATCGCCTATTTGAAAGCGGACAAGGAAGATGCGGTGTTGATTGCTAAAATGGACGAAAAGGTCAACGAATATTATCGGAAGATATATTATGCTACTATAGAAGGGATGCAAAATAATCCAGAGACGGTGGTCAGTGGGACGGAATATCTTTCGGTCGCTCAATATCTGGAGCGTATTGGCGACTATGTAACGAATATCTGTGAATGGATCGTCTATCTAGCTTCTGGAAAAATCACTGAACTAAATACCAATCGTACCGAAATGATTTGATTTTCATAGTAGGCAAGCAAATTTTGATTTAAAAATAGGCAAAGCAAGAAACACATTATTTATGTTTCTTGCTTTTTTTAGTTGTCATAATGAAGTCGTTGATATGTTTTAAGATCTTTGCTAAACGTTGGCTTACAATAGGTTGGCTCAAAAAAGCAGTAGTGAAAAAAGAACCGATCAATAGCAGTGTAAAACGCAGCCAAGCATTGGAAATCGATTCCGTAAGAGCAATAAGTGGTGCAATCAGATAAATATGCAGCAAATAGACAGATAAGGTCTTTTTACCACAAGATGTATAGAAATGTGACTTTTGACTAGTCAAGGTTAAGAAGACAAAAATAAAACCAAAACTTAATAAATAGAGCAACGAATCTGCTAAAAAAGATTGGTACAAGGGATTATCAAAGAGCCGGTAAGAACGGTCTCCCCATAATAATTCTGCGGGCAGAGGACTTTTGGTCCAAAAATAAGCGGTCAAAATCCCGGCACCTATGATGAGTGTGCTAAGAACCCTGCGATAAGGGAAGTGGCGTATCTTGGTCACCTGTTTTTCTTGAAAAAAGTAACCAGCCAAAAAATAAGGGAGAAAGCCAAAAGTCCGTGCTAGGGCCATGTAAGTACCAAATTCTTTCAATAAACCAGATAGGATCCCAAAAATGAAACTTAAAACTAGGATATGTCTGATCTTTACTAGATCAGGCAATAGGATACGCCAAGCAAACATGCAGAAAAGATACCATAATGTCCAACCGGGATTTAAAATCAAAATTTTATCAGCTTCGCCAGTAAGTAACATAAAAATCCCCAAAAGCAAATTAAAGATCAAATAAGGGATCAAAAAGCTCGTAACGGCGGTTTGTCGTCCTTTTTCAAGATTTTTCGAAAAATAACCAGAAATAAATATAAAAACGGGCATATGAAATAAATAAATGAAGATATAAAGAAAAGTGGCCGGTTGATTGTCGAGTCGAAAATATTCAAGAGAATGGCCAAAAACGACTAAAAAAATCAAGATAGCGCGCATATTATCAAAAGCAATATCGCGGGATTTTTCCGGAGTTAAAATGATAGACACCTCCTAGCTACTTAGGGTATTCTTAAGATAAATCTTACTCGTTTTCATCATAGCATATTTTAAGTGATCTTGCAGAAAGAGGAGGTGTTTGTCATGCAGTTTTCGGCCAAATTTGTTCAAGAGGTTTTTAAAATGATCGATATGAAAAAAATGGTAGGCTTAAACATGGTCACACCACCCAAAAGAAGAGATATCAATGCCAAGCAGTTAGAGAGAACCGATATTCCTTTGCAAAAAAGAAAAATCGGCGTTTCGGAAATGATCACTCTATTTCCTAAAGTCGCGACCGATCGGCATGTCTTTTATTTGCATGGTGGTGGATTTTCATTAGAGGCATCCCCTTTTCATAAAAATATTCAAACCTATTTTGTAAATGCTTTTGGACTTAAGGTAAGCTATTTCAACTATCCTTTAGCACCGGAGCATACAGCTGCTACTACTTTAGAACTGACTGTCCAAGCTTTTGAAAAGATCGGTCAGTTATATCCCGATGATGCTTTTTATTTGTTTGGTGATTCGGCTGGCGGTGGGTTGGCGCTTAGCGTGGCACAGCTTTTGCGAGATAAAAAAATCAGCCATCGTCCTGAAAAAATCGTCTTAGCTTCACCATGGCTTGATTTGACTTTGAGCGATCCCCGCATCAAAACGATTCAAGGGTATGATGTATTATTAGAACGAGAGTTATTGGCTAAAGCGGGCAGAAATTATGCGGGCTATTATCCTTTAACCGATCCCCGTGTATCGCCTTTATTTGGTCAGATGGAGAATCTAGGTGAAATATATGCTATAGCGGGTACGGATGATATCTTATATCCAGATGTCTTACGCTTAGAAAAAAAGATCCAACAAACTAGTGGTACACGTTTAAAATTAGAAATCGTCACTGGTATGATGCATGATTTTTTGGTTTATCCTTTAAAAGAATCATCTTCTTATTTGAAAAAAATTGGTGAGTTTTACGTTCTTTGAGGAAAAAGTCTTGCGACCGAGCTGAAATTCGTACTTAAGACCTATGCTATTTTTGAAGAAATAAGGCATAATAGTTCTTGTAAGGAAAACTTGCAAAATAAGTTGCTTAAAGGAGGCAATTTCCATGAACGAAAGAGAACGTATTTTGGATCTAGTAAAAAAAGGTGTACTTTCTCCGGAAGAAGCCTTGGATTTATTAGAAGAAATCGCCAAAGAAAAAGATGAGTCACAAATCAAAAAAGAAGCTGAAAAAGTCAGCGAAGAAAAGCGGGCTAAGCAAGATACTTTTGAAGATACAGATGAATCTGAAACTGAGGATACGTCAGAAGAACGTCAAAACTTTGAAGAGATGTTAGAAAAATTGGCTGAAAGAGCGAATATCGCTTCGGCACATTTGGATGAAGTCAATGAAGAAATCGACGACTTGAAAGACACACTCAGTGAACACCACGAAGCTTTGATGGAACTAAACACTAAAGAAGAGTTGGATGAATTTGACGAAAAAGATTTGCAAAAACGTCAAGAATTAGAGGCTGAGATCCAAGTTTTGGACGGTAAATTGGATACTTTAAAAGAACGTCGCACTAAACTTGAAGCGGAATTAAAAACGATCCGTCATGATCAATGGGATCAAAAGAAGGAACAATTCACCAAGAAAATGGATATCCCAGAGGACTGGAAGGAACAAGCGACAGACACCTTGAATCAGATGGGTGACAAAATGTCAGAAGCTGGTTCACAATTAGGACGGTTTTTGAAGAAAACCATCGATACGGTATCTGAAAACATGGAATGGAAAGATGTTAACTTCCGTGTTCCTGGAGTGGCCACAACTAAATTTGAAAAGACCTTTGAATTTTCGGACGTTACAGCGACGATCATTGATGTCAAGCTGGCTAATGGTGCAGTTGCTT
This sequence comes from Tetragenococcus sp., assembly GCA_041859945.1. Classification (GTDB taxonomy): domain Bacteria; phylum Bacillota; class Bacilli; order Lactobacillales; family Enterococcaceae; genus Tetragenococcus. Next base: position 75,682 of record JBFLGC010000002.1, on the reverse strand, counting down.
TCCACATTTGGGATCGACCGGATGTCAAAGTAGAAGCAGCTATCAAATTATATGGTAAAATGGATGAAGCGACCCCTGAAGCTGCCTTTGAAAGTCGGAGTCAAATCATGGTCGATGAAGATCACATTTCTTTCCAAATCCCTAACAAACGTGTGGCCGCTGACCTAGATTTTTATTTGCCAAGTCGTATGTATGACTATGTTTCGGTAAAATTACTCAATGGCGACATCGATGTTACTGGTTTAGAAGTGAAAGATATTTTCTTGAAATCGACCAATGGCGACATTGATATCGACGAGCTTCAAGCCACGATGTTAGAAGTCGAAGGTGTGAATGGGGACATTGAAGTCAAATCGGGCGATATCATCGATTCGATCATCGAAACGGTCAATGGTGGGGTATCAATGACGGCTACACCAGAACACGTCAGTATTTCGATCGTAAACGGGGATATTCGGATGACTTTAAAGGAGAAGCAATTGGCGCGACTAGAAGCTTCTTCAGTTAATGGTAATGTCAAAGTAGCTTTTCCTAAAGACTTAGGACTTGAAGGTACCGCCAAAACGAGTTTGGGCTCAGTCAATAGTCGATTGAGCGATTACGACATCATCCGTCAGAAAAAAGAACGTATGAATCAATTCTTACAATTTCGTCGTTTGGAAGATCAAATGGCACAAGTCGATCTGTCGACGACTACTGGGAATATCTACCTTAAAGATAGCGAGAATTGAGTAAATAAGATAAACTTACAGAAACGAGATCTGTTTTTAACAGACAACTCTTTTATGAAGAAGGTGAAATGAATGAAAAAGAAATTAACAAAATCCAAAACAAATGTGGTCTTGACGGGGACCCTTGCTGGTATCGCTGAATACTTCAATATCGATGCCACGATCGTCCGTATCATTTACGTTTTCATTACACTTATGGGTGTTGGTTCGCCGGTGTTTCTCTATATTTTGCTAGCGATCTTGATCCCTAGTGATCACGGAAGTCGTAATGATTTTTATGGCCACAATAATAAATACTACCATAGTAACAACGGATCTGGAAAGAAACAAAAACCACGCAAGGAAGCAGAAAAAGTAGACGAAGATGACTGGAGTGATTTCTAGTGGGATATATCCAACGCCTACTAGTCAATATGCTGATCTTCATTTCTTTGTCCGTCTTACTGCCTGATATGATTTATGTGCGTAGTTTTTGGATGGCTCTACTAGCTAGTTTTGTCCTTTCTTTATTAAATGGTTTTATCAAACCGATTTTAAACTTGTTGTCTTTGCCCTTAACGATATTGACACTTGGCTTATTCAGTTTTGTGATCAATGCGGCGATGCTACAGATGACGGCAGCTTTTGTTGGTCAACAAAATTTTGCCCTCTCTTCGTTTGGTGCCGCCTTGATCGTAGCGATCATCATGACAGTCGTCAATACGATCGTTACTGAGCATAATATGGATAAGAATTGATTTCCCCTAAAAAGCTGCCAAATGGTAGCTTTTTTTGTGGAGAGAGCTTGAGAGAAAAGGATAGGCAGATAGTAAAGGATCCAAGAATAGAAAAGAAAGAACATATGACAGTGTGAAGTGATCCAAGAATGGAAAAGAAGGGACCTATGACAGCGTGAAGTGATCCAAAAATAAAAAAGAAGAGACATATGAGGACGAACGGGAACAAGAAATCTAACAAAAAAGCTGACTTAGGCTGAGAAGTCAGCTTTTTTAATTTAGTGCAAGCACTAAATAAATCGGCAGGTTCCTTGTTTCTAGGAGTATGTGAAAAATAATAAAGCCGTTCTTGTTATTTTTCAATTTCGATCCCCATAACGGTCAAGTGGCCATTACCGATCAATTTAATGACCAATTTAGCCAATTGTTCGGCCGTCATTTCAGAATCGTGAGTGATCCACCAGTGCAAGGTACCCATAAAAATAGAGGACATATACTCGATGATAAAATCGATAGGGATCTCCATTTCATTTTCAGTGATCTTCAATCGATTGAAGATATCGTTGTAACGTTCATACAATATTTTAGCTAATCTTTCACGAAAGGGTTCAGTAGAACTACCATTTAAAATCGTTAAATAAAAATCCCGCTTCAAATAAATGACTTCATAGATTTGCGTCAAAATTTTCTCGATTTTGCGAACTTGGATCGTGTTGCCACTGACTAGCTTTTCAGGATCGAAAAAGATACTGATTTTATCCAGGGCGGCATCGAAAATCGCATCATAAAGATCTTGTTTATCTCTGAAATGGGCGTAGAAAGTAGCCCGATTAATCATCGCGCGATCCGCGATATCCTGGACAGAAACAGCCTCATAGCCTTTTTCAGCAACAAGTGCCATGAAAGCTTCAACGATCATTTTTTGGGTCCTTTTTACACGTAGATCGATTTTTTTTGTCATTTTTTTCACCACTTAGTAAACATTTTTGTTATTTTCGTTGTTTAAATCACAAACAGGAAAAGATTGTTTGTTGATTTTCCCACAATCCACATTTAAACTGTATATAAGTAGTATATCAGACAACTTGTTCAATAACCAACAAATTGTTGTAAAAAAGTGAGAGTGATCAAAATGAAACTACGCGCAGGAATCGATGTAGGATCGACTACAGTTAAATTAGTGATTATGGATGAAGCTCAGAATTTGCTTTTTTCTAAATATGAACGACATTTTTCTGATGTGAAAAAAGCTTCAGAGAAGATCCTTCTGGAAGCTGAAGGTGTCATTGGTGATCAAGAATTGACGATGTCGATCACAGGATCTGGTGGGATGGGCTTAGCGGATGTTTTGGAGATCTCTTTTGTTCAAGAAGTGATCGCTTGTACTAAAACAGTTGAAGAAGTTATCCCAGAGACCGATGTTGTCATCGAACTGGGTGGTGAAGATGCGAAGATCACCTTTTTTGAAGGCTCACTAGAACAACGGATGAACGGTAGTTGTGCCGGTGGGACCGGGGCTTTTATCGACCAAATGGCAGTTCTTTTAAAAACAGATGCGAACGGCTTGAATGAACTAGCTAAAAATTACCAACAGATCTATCCGATCGCCTCTCGTTGTGGCGTTTTTGCTAAGACTGACGTGCAACCATTGATCAATGAAGGAGCAGCCAAAGAAGATATTGCTGCTAGTATTTTTCAAGCAGTTGTCAACCAAACGATCACCGGCCTTGCTTCAGGACGTAAAATAAAGGGCAAGATCGCCTTTTTGGGTGGTCCGTTATTTTTCATGTCTGAATTACGCCAACGTTTTATTGAAACATTGGCTATCAAACCAGAGGACGTCATTTTTCCTGAAAATCCCCAATTATATGTAGCCATGGGTGCGGCTTTTTATTCTGAAAAAAATGGGCCAACCAATATTCCTGAATTATTGGATCGCTTGTTACATGGCGATCAAAAGGCTTTGAGTGCTAACGATACCTTAGAGCCATTATTTAAAAACGAAGCTGAATTAAAAGAATTTCATGACCGACATAACAAAGCGACTGCTAAAGAACGTTCACTAGACGGCTATCATGGCGTCAGCTTTTTGGGCATCGATGCCGGTTCGACTACAACAAAGGTAGTTTTGATCGATGATGAAGGAGCCATTCTTTATTCTTATTATGGAAATAATGAGGGGCAACCTTTAGAAACGACAATGAGTGTGTTAAAAGACCTCTATCAAAAACTTCCTTATGATATTTTTATCGGCAAAGCGACTGTTACCGGTTATGGGGAACAGTTGATCAAAAGTGCTTTGAAGATCGATATCGGCGAAGTGGAAACGATGGCGCACTATAAAGCAGCTGATTTTTTCCAACCAGGAGTCGATTTTATCTTAGATATCGGTGGTCAAGACATGAAAGCCATGACGATCAAAGACGGCGCCTTGTCTTCGATCCAGTTAAATGAAGCCTGTTCTTCAGGGTGTGGGTCGTTCATTGAAACCTTTGCCCAGTCTTTGAATTATGATGTCAAAGATTTTGCCAAAGAAGCTTTGAAATCAAAGGCACCGGTAGATCTAGGTTCGCGTTGTACCGTATTCATGAATTCTAAAGTGAAACAAGTCCAAAAAGAAGGAGCTACGATCGCTGATATTTCAGCAGGACTTTCCTATTCCGTCATAAAAAATGCCATCTATAAAGTCATTAAGGTCAGACGACCGGAAGAACTTGGTGAAAAAATCGTTTGTCAAGGCGGGACTTTCTATAATGAAGCTGTTTTACGCGCCTTTGAACTCGTAAGTGGTCGAGAAGTCGTTCGGCCTTCGATTGCCGGGCTCATGGGTGCCTATGGGGCGGCTTTGATTTCCTTAGATAATTATGAGTTTGGAACTGAGTCGACTATGCTTAGTTTGGAAGAAATGGAAGAATTTACTTCTGAAAAAGAATTTACCAATTGTGGCTTATGTGAAAATAACTGTCTGCTGACGGTCACGATGTTTTCGGATGGACGCCGTTTCATTACCGGGAATCGTTGTGAACGCGGTGCTCGGATCAAGATCGATAAGAAGAAAAAGAAAGTCAATTTAGTCGATTACAAATACCGCCGTTTATTCAAATATCCGGCACTTACTAAGAAAAAAGCGATTCGTGGGGAAATCGGTATTCCACGGGTATTGAACATGTATGAGAATTATCCGTTATGGCATACTTTCTTTACAGATTTGGGCTTTCGAGTAAAATTATCCCCTCGTTCCAATAAAGATCTATTTGAAAAAGGTATTGAGACGATCCCAAGTGATACGATCTGTTATCCAGCTAAAATGGTCCATGGACATATCCAAGCTTTGATCGATTCAGGCGTACCCAAGATCTTTTATCCAGGCGTTATTTTTGAACGTCAAGAATCAGATAAAGCAGATAATCATTTCAATTGTCCTATCGTGCAAAGTTATCCAGATGTCATCAAAAACAATGTTGATGATATCCGTTATGGCAAAGTCGATTATTATAATCCTTATCTAAATCTGGGCAATGAAGAATCTGTTGCGAAAGTGTTGACAGAAACATTTGCCGATTTAGGGATCTCGGAAGGTGACATTACTAAAGCCTTGCATCATGGCTACGAAGAAATGGCGGCTTATAAGAAAGACATTCAAGAAAAAGGCGAAGAAACTTTGATGATGCTGAATCAAACAGGCGAAAAAGGAGTGGTTTTATCAGGACGTCCTTATCATTTGGATCCTGAAATCAATCACGGGATCGCCGATGTCATCACCCAAGAAGGATTCCATGTCTTGACAGAAGATAGTGTTTCGCATTTAGGCGATGTCGGAAATTTGCGGGTCGTCAATCAATGGGTCTATCATTCTCGTCTTTATGCGGCGGCTAGAGTCGTGGCCAAAACTAAAAATCTCGAATTGGTGCAACTAAATTCCTTTGGTTGTGGACTTGACGCTGTAACAACCGATCAAGTTCAAGAAATCATGGAACAATATGGCAAGATCTACACTGTTTTGAAAATCGATGAAGGAGCCAATCTTGGGGCGATCAGGATCCGGTTACGTTCCCTTAAAGCAGCTGTAAATGAGCGTGAAAAACAAAATTTTGTGCCACAACGTCGCTTTGAAGAGCCGGAAAAGATCGTCTTTACCAAAGAAATGCGAGAAAAACATACGCTTTTGTTGCCAATGATGAGTCCGATCCATCAAGCTGGTCTAGTAGATGTAGCCCTTGAAGCGTCTGGCTACAATGTCGTCAATTTGCCAGCTCAAGATCGACAAGCCATCAATGTTGGCTTGAAGTTTGTCAATAATGATGCTTGTTATCCAGCTATCATCTCGATCGGCCAATTGATCGAAGCCTTGGAAAGTGGACAATACGATCTCAATAATACCAGCGTTATGATGACTCAAACTGGTGGGGGTTGTCGGGCGACTAACTATATTCCACTTTTGCGTAAAGCTTTAAAAGAAGCTGGCTTCCCGCAAGTCCCAGTTGTTTCGATCTCGCTAGGGAATAAAGGGGTCGAACAAAACCCTGGTTTCAAATTTAGTATTCCAATGTTGAAGAAAGTGGCTGTAGCCTTTATCTATGGTGATTTATTTGAACGCGTGGTTTACCGAACGCGTCCTTATGAAGTAGAAAAAGGTTCGGTGGATGCCTTGCACCAAAAATGGCTGACAAAAGTCAGAAAGAATGTCAAAAATGGCTCTTTTATTCAATTTAACAAGAATATGAAACAGATCATTCGTGAGTTCGATGAAATCCCGATCACTGGTGTTCGTAAACCACGAGTCGGTGTTGTCGGTGAAATCTTGGTGAAATATTCACCGATTGCCAATAATGACGTTGTCTCCATATTGGAATCAGAAGGTGCCGAAGCGGTGGTGCCAGATATCGTTGGGTTCATGAATTACTCTTTATACAACCAAATTTGGAAAAGCGATAATATTGGGACTTCTAATAAATCAAAAATAATGTCTGAATTTGCGATCAAGTTCATTGAAGAAATCGAAAAACCAATGCATAAAGCATTGAGTGAGTCCCAACGTTTTGATGGCATCCATTCAATCTATGAAATCGCCGAAGACGCAAGTCATGTACTATCGATCGGTAATCATACTGGTGAAGGTTGGTTCTTGACTGGTGAAATGATCGAACTTTTAAAAGGTGGTGTGCATAATATCGTTTGTATGCAACCCTTTGGCTGTTTACCAAACCACGTTGTTGGGAAAGGTGTCCTAAAAGAATTACGCCGTCAATATCCTCAAGCGAATATCGCGGCCATCGATTATGATCCAGGGGTTTCGATCGTCAACCAATTGAATCGGATCCGTTTGATGATGGCAACAGCAAATAAAGAATTGGAAAAAGAAATTGCAGTAGTAGAATAAAGTAAAAAGGGTCTAGATAACTAGGCTCTTTTTTGCTTGGAATAAGATGTAGTAGATCAAATCACACTTAGTTCTACTACTAGTCACAAAAGGACGAAGTAACAATCATAAAAGGTCTGATCTTGTTAAAATGGAGGGAAAATAAATCTATGGATGCTACTTTCTAAAACTAATAGCCATAAAAAATCATGGTTGTTGAAAGTCAGAAGTTACCAGTTGTTTAGATAAAAGTGAAATTTTAGTTTCCTTTCTAGTATCTTTGGACATAAAATGATAGAATAAACAAGAAACGAAGATAGAATAGGGGGACGAAAATGTCAGAAACTGTGAAAGTCAGTGAATTAGTAAAAGCTATCAATCTTGAAATCGTGACTGGAAATGAAACGGCCTTGAATCGAAAAATAACGACTGGTGATGTCTCACGTCCAGGTCTTGAATTGACAGGTTATTTTAATTATTATTCGCATGATCGCTTGCAACTTTTTGGAAATAAAGAAATCACTTTTGCCCAAAAAATGATGCCTGAAGAACGCTTGATGGTCATAAGGAAAATGTGTATGGAGGATACGCCCGCTTTTGTCGTTTCTAGAGGACTTGAAGTGCCTCCAGAAATGATCCAAGCCTGTGAAGAAAAAAATATCGCTGTTTTGAGTTCGAAAATTTCGACGTCACGATTATTAGGTGAAATCTCTAGTTACTTGGATGGTTGTTTAGCACCTCGGACCAGTGTGCATGGGGTTTTGGTCGATGTCTATGGCTTAGGCGTTTTGATCCAAGGTGATAGCGGGATCGGTAAAAGTGAAACAGCACTTGAACTTATCAAACGCGGACACCGCTTGATCGCCGATGACCGTGTCGACATTTATCGCAAAGATGATTTGACCTTGATTGGTGAAGCACCTGAAATTTTAAAACATTTGGTTGAGATCCGTGGTATTGGGATCATCGATGTTTTAAATCTGTTTGGGGCCAGTGCCGTCCGTGGTTCGATGCAAATACAACTATGCGTGTATTTAGAAACGTGGGAAAAAGATAGACGTTACGACCGTTTGGGAACTTCTGATGAGATGGTAGAGATCGCTGATGTCACTGTTCCACAAATCAAGATTCCGGTAAAAACGGGACGTAATGTCGCTATCATAATTGAAGTGGCAGCGATGAATTTCCGAGCTAAAACGATGGGTTATGATGCCACGAAAGCATTTGAAGAACGTCTGACAGCATTGATCGAAGAAAATACAGAACGATAGAAAGTAGGAATTTTTTACATGATAGCAATGATAGATCGAGTAGCTTTTGAGGTTTTTGGTTTAGCTATTTATTGGTACGCGATCATTATCGTTTCGGGGATCGTATTGGCGATGTGGCTCAGTTCTAGGGAAGCCGTTCGGGTAGGACTAAAAGCAGACGATGTGTCAGATTTTATGCTAGTATGTCTACCGATCGCTCTTGTTGGCGCAAGAATCTATTACGTTCTGTTCGATTTACAAACGTACATCGATGATCCCATCCAAATCTTCAATATTCGTTCAGGCGGCTTAGCGATCTATGGTGGACTGATCGCTAGTATTATTTATCTATACTTTTTTTGTCGCCGCAATTTTATCTCTATGTGGGACTTTTTAGATATTGCTGCGCCAAGTGTGATCCTAGCCCAAGGGATCGGTCGTTGGGGGAATTTCACGAATCATGAGGCCTTTGGTGAAGTCACGACGAAAGCTTTTTTGACAAAGATCCACTTACCAAATTTCATCATTGACAATATGTACATTGAGGGTGCATATAGGCAACCAACATTTTTATATGAGTCACTTTGGAATATTTTAGGTTTTTTTGTCCTGATCATTTTGCGTAAAAAGAAAGGATTATTAAAACAAGGGGACGTTTTTTTAGGCTATATCATTTGGTATAGCTTTGGCAGATTCTTTGTTGAAGGGATGCGTACCGATAGTCTATACCTAGTAGGAGATCTGCGTGTGTCACAACTTTTGTCACTTGTTTTGTTCATAGGTGGCTGGCTCCTTTTGATTTTCAGACGTAAAAAAGATCCTAATTTAAAAGCTTATAAAAGGAATTATGGAGAAAATGAATACTTGCTATAGAGCCCCAAAAAAGTTAGAGTCAAAAAAATGGAGGTCAATCAATTGAAACAAACAATAGCGGTACTTGGACCAGGATCATGGGGGACTGCCTTGGCACAAGTCCTTTCAGAAAATGGCCATGAAGTGCGTTTGTGGGGGAATAATCCTGCGCAAATCGACGAAATAAATACCTATCACACAAATAGACATTATTTACCAGATTTAAAGTTGCCAGCGGCTATTATTGGTTATAAGGATTTAGCGGCAGCCATAAAGGAAGTAGATGCCATTTTATTTGTCGTCCCGACTAATGCTATTCGTCCGGTAGCTAAGCAAGTTGCCGCACTTATAAAGGGAAGACCGTACTTGATCCACGCTGCAAAAGGTTTGGAGCAAGGTAGTCATAAACGCATCTCAGAGGTGCTAAATGAGGAAATCTCAGCTGAGAAAAGACGTGAGTTGATCGTTTTATCGGGGCCAAGTCATGCGGAAGAAGTTGCCATACATGATATCACCACGATAACGGCAGCTAGTCACTCTGTAGAAGCGGCTGAATATGTTCAAAGTCTGTTTATGAACGGTTATTTCAGGATCTATACAAATGATGATGTGATCGGTGTTGAAACTGGCGCCGCTTTAAAGAACATCATTGCCATAGGTGCTGGTGCAATCGCTGGACTTGGCTTTGGAGATAATGCCAAAGCGGCAATCATCACGCGAGGGTTGGCAGAGATCAGTCGCTTAGGTGTGGCGATGGGTGCTAATCCACTCACATTTATTGGCCTAAGTGGAGTCGGAGATCTGATCGTTACCTGTACTAGCATTCATTCGCGAAATTGGCGCGCCGGCAATATGTTAGGAAAAGGGCAAAAGCTAGAAACGATCGTCGAAAATATGGGCATGGTCATAGAAGGGGTCTCGACCACCAAAGTAGCCGTGGAGTTAGCTCAAAATCTAGGTGTTGAGATGCCGATCACTGAGACGATTTATGCGGTGTTGTATGAAGGCAAAGATATTCATCAAGCCGCTAGTGATATCATGCTTCGTGATGGTAAGATGGAAAATGAGTTTACAGTTTGAAAATGGATTTTTCAAAAAAGGGTGAAAAAGATGACAGTAAAAAAAGCAGTGATCCCAGCGGCTGGTCTTGGTACTCGGTTTTTACCTGCAACCAAAGCTATGGCCAAAGAAATGTTGCCGATCGTTGATAAACCAACGATCCAATTTATTGTGGAAGAAGCTTTGAATTCGGGTATTGAAGATATTTTAATCGTGACTGGCAAGGGTAAACGGCCGATAGAAGATCACTTTGATGCGAATTTGGAACTTGAAATGAACCTAAAAGAAAAAGGCAAAACCGAATTATTGAAATTAGTGGAAGAGACCACAGACGTCAATCTGCACTTCATTCGCCAGTCGCATCCACGTGGGTTAGGGCATGCTGTCTTGCAAGCTAAAGCCTTTGTTGGAAACGAACCATTTGTCGTAATGTTGGGTGATGATTTGATGGAAGATAAGATCCCTTTGAGTAAACAGCTGATCGATGATTATGAAAAGACGCATGCTTCAACCATTGCAGTCATGGATGTCCCACATGAAGAAACTTATAAATACGGCATCATCGATCCAGGGACTCAAGTTGAAAAGGGCTTATATAATGTTAAAAATTTTGTTGAAAAGCCCGATCCTGATAAAGCTCCTAGTAACTTAGCTATCATTGGTCGCTATTTGTTGACACCAGAAATCTTTCAAATTTTGGAGACGCAAAAACCAGGTGCAGGTAATGAGATCCAGTTAACCGATGCTATTGATCGTCTGAACCAAACACAAAGGGTCTTTGCCAGAGAATTTTGTGGCAAACGCTATGATGTCGGCGACAAATTCGGTTATTTAAAAACCAATATTGAATATGGTTTGACTCATCCCGAGGTCAAAGATGATTTGCGACGATTTATTATTGATTTAGGGAAAGAGTTATCAGATGAGGCAACAACGGATCAAAAGGAAAAATAAAAAAGAGAGGGCGACCTCTCTTTTTTAGTTATTAAGGAAGTATATGTTTTGGGGTAAGGTTCAAAGCTGGGTGTATCCATTTTATTAGTGTGAAAAGGGAGCTTTAGCAGTAAGGTTATGGCGGAAAGAACCTAAGAAGATGAAGAGTATCGGAAATTAAAAAGTGAGTACCTGTCATGTCGATAAAATAGCAAAAGAAGTAACAACAGAAGTAATAACAGAAGTAATTGACTATCAAATCATGATTTCGATATCCACAAAAAATAAATGGATATCGAATTTGGGTTTTCGTATCCGCAAAAGTAAATGGATATCTGACAATTGATAACATATTCATACAATAGAATGGACTTAGACTAATAAATGCGTTTTTTTATTATAACATCATATCACCAATAGCCATCATAGGGGCAGTGTTTTCTGTTGTATATTATTTTTTGAAATGATATCCTATACATAGAAACAAAATTTAGTGAAGGGAGTTTTGATATGTCTGCTGGAGGAATTGCCGCACTTATTGCTGCTTGTGCTTTTGCTGTTTTGGTCATTTTTTTAGTTCGTATGCTAAACAGTGTCACTAAAACAGTATCATCAGTGCAAGATACCGTATCAGAAGCCAATAAAACGATCGAGGTCGTGACCAAAGATGTCGATATTTTATCACGAGAAATAGAAGGTTTATTGGTTAAAAGTAATGAATTACTTGGAGATGTGAATCAAAAAGTGGCCACGATCGATCCACTCTTTACCGCAGTTGCTGACCTGGGTGAAAGTGTCTCTGAGTTGAATGATTCTGGGAAAAATTTGATTTCTAAGCTTGCTTCGTTAGGTCAGACGACAGCTAAGGCAACGATTGCTGGAAAAGTAGGACAAACGGCTTCAAAGTTATTCAATCAAAATAAAAAAGAAAACTAATCGGAGGGGATAGGTATGAGCAAAAAAGATGGAGGATTTTTATTAGGTGCTTTAGTCGGTGGTGCCGCCGCTGCCGTGACAGCCTTATTGTTAGCACCTGAATCAGGAAAAGAGTTAAGAGATCGCTTAGCTAAACAAGTAGATGATCTTTTGGATGCCAATTCAGATTATACGGATATCGTGAAAGAAAAAGGGTCAGATCTGACTGATCTTGCCAAGGAAAAGGCCAGTGAATTTAGCCAGCAAGCAGAAGATCTAGCGAGCAAGATGAAGGAAAAATCGCATCAAGCTAAAGATGATGCACAAGATAACTTTGAAGACGCTGTCGATAGTGTCAAAGCTCAAGCCAACGAATTCTCTGAAAAGGCACAAAAAGGGATGGATGAAGCTAGTGACACCGTCGAGGATATCATCATTGAAGCCAAAGATGCTGCTGACACGGCCCAAGATACATTAAAAGAAGCCGCGGAAGAAGCCAATGACATTGTGGCCGATGGGAAAGACCAAGCTGCTGATGTAACAGAAGATCTAAAAGAAGATGTGAAAGAAAATAGTGCTGATTTGACCCATGCAAGTAAAGAAAATGCTGAAGACTTTGCTGAATCTGTTGAAGAATTAAAAGAAGAAGTAGAAAAAAATAATCCCGAGGCATAGGGCATCTCAATGAGAATTTAAAAAATTGCTACTGACTACAAGCCAGTAGCAATTTTTTATACGATCTGTAATTCTTTTGGAGTAGTGGTGAAGGCTTCACAACCGTCCTTAGTTACATGATAACAGTCTTCGATCCTCACACCGACTTTTTCTGGGATGTAGATGCCCGGTTCGATCGAGAAACACATACCTTCTTCAAGAACTAAGTCGTTGCCGGCAACAAGTGAAGGAAACTCATGAATACTCATGCCGATCCCATGACCTAAACGGTGGGTGAAATAATCACCATAACCAGCCTCGCTAATGACATCGCGGGCGACTTTATCGATCGTGCTTGCTTTCATGCCAGGTTTGACAGCTGCTTGTGCGGCCAATTGTGCCTGCAAGACGATTTCATAAATCTTACGATCAAAATCAATCGGTTCCCCAAAAGAAACGGTTCGAGTCGCATCGCTACAATACCCTTTCCAAAGGCAACCTAAGTCAAACAGAACGAACTTATTTTTTTGGACACGATCATCACTAGGTGAGCCATGTGGGTTAGCGGCTTTGGCACCGGCTAAAACTTCAGTGCTAAAAGACATTTGGGAGACACCACGGCGTTTCAGTTGGTATTCGATTTCGGCCACGATCTCTGCTTCAGAAATACCTTCCTTGATAGCCGCAAAGCCGATTTCAAAAGCGACATCTGCCCAATGTCCGGCTTCTTTCATCAAGGTGATTTCTTGAGGTGTTTTACGCAATTGTAATTGTTCGATGGTAGGCGTCACATTGACTGAAAAATCACTTTTAGGAAAATGAGCGGTAAATTTTTCATAACGATCGACCGTCAAGCTTCCTTTTTCAATACCGATTCTTTGCAATCTTTGATAGCGTGCTTTGATTTCTTGAGCGATCTTGGCCCAAGGATCTTCAGAATCTAAATAACCGATGACGTCAAAATTCCAGTTACTATCTTTGGCACCTTGCGCATCTAAGGCTGGTGTAAATAAAAAGGGATCTTTTTCAACAGGTAAAAAAAGTCCTAAGACCCGTTCGTGAGGATCACTGACAAAACCAGTCAAGTAGGCGATCGTACTTGGATTGGTAAGATAAACTAAATCAAGATCTTTGGTTGCCATCCAATTTTTTAATTCTGAAATCTTTTCTTTATTCATTTTGCTACCTTCTTCCTTTATTCATAGGTCCATTTTAGCACGAAATTCATAAATTTGGGTTAAAATTGAATATTTTCATGAAAATGAAACTAAAACGGTTGCAATTTATAGAAAAGTTTGCTATTCTAATTAAGAAATGTAAATAAGATTTTCAGAAAACAAAAGATAGGAGAAGTAGCATATGGAAAAACAAACAATTACAATTTATGATGTTGCTCGGGAAGCAAATGTTTCTATGGCAACGGTATCTCGGGTCGTCAATGGCAACCCTAATGTCAAACCAACAACACGTAAGAAGGTCTTGGAAGTCATCGACCGTTTGGATTATCGTCCTAACGCCGTTGCTCGTGGACTTGCCAGCAAAAAAACAACGACAGTAGGGGTCATCATTCCTGATGTTAGCAATATGTTTTTTGCCTCTTTGGCTCGTGGGATTGATGATGTTGCTACTATGTATAAATATAATATCATTTTAGCGAACTCTGATGGCGATGCCATGAAAGAAGTCAATGTGTTGAACAATTTATTGGCAAAACAAGTAGATGGCGTCATTTTCATGGGGCATCATATCACAGATGAGATCCGTGGCGAATTTTCTCGCTCCAAAACGCCAGTCGTTTTAGCTGGTTCCATCGATCCAGACGATCAAGTAGGTAGTGTCAATATCGATTATCAACAAGCAACCAAAGAAGCTGCTGAATTATTGGCTAAAAATGGTCGCCAAAAAATCGCTTTTGTTAGCGGGGCTTTGATCAATCCAATCAATGGCCAAAATCGCTTGAATGGCTACAAAGAAGCATTGGCAGAAAATAATTTGGAATATAGTGAAGGCTTGATTTTTGAAGCTCCTTACAGTTTTAAAGATGGTTTGAATCTGGTTGAACGCATCATGAACAGTGGTGCTGATGCTGCTGTTGTGGCTGATGATGAATTGGCTATCGGTATCCTAGATGGTTTATTAGATCGTGGCGTTAAAGTACCTGAAGACTTCGAAATCATCACGAGCAACAATTCATTGCTGACAGATGTTGCTCGTCCAAAATTGTCAACTGTCTCCCAACCATTATATGATCTTGGTGCTGTTGCGATGCGTCTGTTGACTAAGATGATGAACAAGGAAGATGTCGAAGAAAAGACGATCATCTTACCGCATAATATCATCGAAAAAGGTTCTACTAAATAATAGAAGAGACCCTCTCAATTTTTTAAGTTGAGAGGGTCTTTGTCATTCATCATCAGCTTCTTTATCAGTAGTGTCCTTGTCTGCAGTATCTTTATCACTATTGTCGTCAGCTTTATCCGTTTCTTTTTTGGTGTCGGTTGACTTTTTCGTAGTTGTTGTTTTGGGCTTAGGGATCACTTTCTTCCAGTAATCGGTATAATTAGCATCTGTTCCACCGATACCAAATTTAAAGCTCGTGGTAGCAGGGCCTCCTTTTGCCCAATAGGACGTGGTCGTATCAGTTGGCACATTGAAAGTAGTGTTATTGACAGTCATTGTTCCACCAGGTTTTGTCCCTGTATATTTAGCGACTTCAGCCGCATTGACGCTACTATCGATGGTAAAGCGTGCACTTGTATCGATCAAGTCAGGTTTCGCTTGATAGATAGCATTGGTCAGATAAGCAAGATAGTAAGCAGAACGTTCACCGGCTCCTGAATCCGTGGATTTATTGTCTTCGCGTCCCGACCAACTACTAAGCGTTATGTTGGGATTGGAAACGATCAGCCAAGAATCGACATAATCATCGGTCGTCCCGGTTTTACCGACCCAATCAGCATTACCTAAATTCCAATCTAATGAATTTAAGACCGAAAGATAAGAACTGGTATAACCAGCAGTCAGGACACTGCGCATCAGATTATTCATGATCGAAGCAGTTGCTTTTGAGTAAACTTCAACTGGCTTTTCTTCGTGCCTATAGTATTCATTTCCTTGCGAATCAGTGATCGATTCGATCAAATAGCCTTCTTGATAGACGCCGCCATTTGCCAAAGTTTGAAAGCCATTTGTTTCTGTCAATGTTGTCACTTCAGCGACCCCTGAAGAAGCAGCGGGATATTGCCAGATCGGTGTATTAGGATAATTCATTTTTTTCAAATAGTTGTCATAAACGAAGGTTTGTGAATTCATATCCGTCAACGTTTTTTGATAGATGTGATTGGCGGCTATATTACTAGAATGTTGCAAGGATTCACGGACAGTCATGAAGGTATTGGTCCCTCTGTTGGTCGCATTGACGATTGGATCGCCAGCATTTTCACCTTGGCTCCAGGTAGTTGGATAATCAGAGACACGCGACTCACTGCCTATAAGACCTTGGTCTATCGCTGGTGCGTAGACCAAAACTGGTTTGATCGCCGAACCGGCTTGGCGACTGGAGCTAAAGGCATGGTTGTATTGATTGGTGCTATAATCACGGCCACCAATAAAGCCTAATAT
Source organism: Tetragenococcus sp. (assembly GCA_041859945.1). Lineage (GTDB taxonomy): Bacteria > Bacillota > Bacilli > Lactobacillales > Enterococcaceae > Tetragenococcus. The sequence goes on along the minus strand of JBFLGC010000002.1, from coordinate 59,592 downwards.
TTTTCCGGTTGTATTATCCATCAAGACATTGCCGACTTCTATTTGCGCGTTACCGTAATTGTCGAGCATATAGCCATAATCTCTGACCGCTTTTTGCATAGCGTCATAGATCGTCTTATCGATCGTTGATTGGATCGTATAGCCGCCATTGGCCAGTTTTTGTTGAGCCATTTGCTGATATTTGGTATAGGTGTCTTCTTCTGCGTATTTTTCTTCAGAAATCTTATCGGCATCCGCTAGTTTTTTAGCAACGATTTCGATAGCATCGTCCATGACCTTATAATAAAGAAAGCCCTTGTCATCTTTGGCTTTTTCTTCTTTTGGTTTAAAATCTTGGGTTAGATCGTAAGCTTTGGACTCCTCATATTCTTCTTTAGAGATGTCATGATTGCGATACATGCTGAATAATACATAGTCTTTACGCTGTAAGCCATCTTCAAGATTTTCTTGAAAGTCGCCAGTATTGGTGTAAGGATTGTAAATGATCGGACTTTGTGGCAGACCGGCAATAAAAGCCGCCTGTGGTAGCGTCACTTCATCAGCGTTCACACCAAAGATGCCTTGCGCGGCTTGTTGGACACCGGCAATGTTTTCACCCCGATTGTTGCGTCCAAAAGGGGAGACATTCAAATACAAAGTGATGATTTCATCTTTACTGAAGTTACGTTCTACTTCCATAGCCAACATCATTTCATTGGCTTTACGCTTAAAGGTCGTTTCGTTAGACAAAATCTGTTGTTTGACTAATTGCTGAGTCAAAGTCGATCCGCCACTAGAGCCGATCCCGGTCACCTCTGAAATAAGGGCCCGCACGACAGCTTTGGGAACGACACCCTTGTGTTTATAGAAGTTTTCATCTTCTGTAGCAACAACGGCTTTTTTTAGTAAATCAGAAATTTTATCAGAAGCTATACTGGTACGTAATAGATCTGATTGGATCGTAGCAATTTTTTGCCCGTCATTATAGACCAACTTGGAAGTCTGTGAGAAGTCTCCTAACTCTTGTTGTAATTCTTCTTTGGTCGGTGGCTCTGTATCCTCTACTAAAGAGGCAGAATAACCGATGCCGATTCCTAACGCTAAGGAACCACCAAGAATCAAGAGAACTACAATAAAAAGAAATAACGAGTGGAAGACCCGTAAGAACACATTGAAATAAAACCAGAAAGAATTACGTTCATTTCTTTTTTTATCGTTTTGCGACAAAATAGTCACCTCAATTTTCTTTCAATTCTTTATGATTATAACAAAAAATCACTGTCTTGGATAGGATTCCTTTTTTTCATGTCAAAAATTATAAAAAAATTGATAATGAGTAGTTACAATTTACGGCTCAAATGGATCAGATCAAGGTCGGGATTGACACGGCTAAATTTACTGATAAAGATAGCAACTGAGAGTAGTAAGTAGGCATTATCCATCATCTCCTCTGCCTTGTTACACAAGTCAATAGAATTTTAAAATTTAATAGTAAACCTACCTTTAAAAAGAAAGGACACATGACAGCGTACAGTGATTCTACTTTTAAAAAGAAAGGGCATATGACAGGACGGTTGAGCAAAACAGAACAAATACAACTGCGAAGTTATCGTAAGTAGAGAGCCAATGGGAATGATCTACTTTGGCTCCTTTAGGGTTGCTGAGCGTTTGAAGGTTGAAAGTCAATCCATAAGCTCACGACGGTTCCATGGAGCTTTAAGCGAGTCTATTTTGTAGTGTAGCGTTCAAGTTCAGCTGTGAACTGTAATCACATGTAATTTTAAATCTTAAAAATTTTGAAGAGAACCCTTTATATTTTGTTTGCTTTCAGTTAATATGGAAAGGAATATACAATCAATAGGAAAATGGTAAAGAGGAAATCTTTTTACCTTACATAAGGAGGAAGAAAAGTGAGTTTAGATTTTTTTCAAGAATTAAAAGCACGGGGGTTGGTTCATCAAACGACTGATGAAGCAGCATTAGAAAAACAATTGAATAAGGAATCGGTTAAATTATATGTAGGTTTTGATCCTACAGCCGATAGTTTGCATATCGGACATCTGTTACCGATTTTGACTTTGCGACGTTTTCAGCAAAATGGTCATGTGCCGATTGCCTTAGTTGGTGGTGCGACTGGGATGATCGGAGACCCGTCATTTAAAGATCAAGAACGTCAATTAAATACAGCAGATACTGTAAAGGGGTGGTCGCAATCTATCAAGGACCAATTATCCCGTTTTATCGATTTCGATGATGAAAAAAATCCCGCGATCCTTGCTAATAATTATGATTGGCTAGGCAGCATGACGATGATCGATTTCTTGCGTGATGTGGGCAAAAATTTCACTATTAACTACATGATGAGTAAAGAAAGTGTCAAACGACGGATCGTTTCTGGGATCTCCTATACTGAGTTTGCTTACCAACTATTACAAGCCTATGATTTTTTGAAACTTTATGAGAAATATGGCTGTCTATTACAACTAGGTGGTAGTGACCAATGGGGCAATATCACATCAGGGATCGAATTGCTACGCCGTGAAAAAGATGTCCAAGGATTTGGTTTGACGATGCCACTTATCACGAAAGCGGATGGTACGAAATTCGGGAAGACTGAAGGAAATGCAGTTTGGCTCGATGCGGACAAGACCACACCTTATGAATTTTATCAATTTTGGTATAACACGGATGACCGCGATGTTATCAAATTTATGAAATATTTCACCTTCTTATCATTAGATGAAATTGCGGAAATTGAAGCTGAATTTGTTAAAGCACCCGAAACAAGACTGGCTCAAAAAGCTTTGGCCAAAGAAGTCACCACCTTGGTTCATGGAGAAAAAGCTTATGAACAAGCGGTACGGATATCAGAAGCACTCTTTAGCGGGGCGATCAAAGATCTTTCAGCAGCAGACATTTCTTTAGGGTTCAAAGGTGTTCCAAGTTATCAAGTGACCGCAGAAGATAGGGGAACCTTGGTCGATCTTCTCGTTTCTGCTACTATAGAATCTTCAAAACGCCAAGCCAGAGAAGATATCCAAAATGGTGCCATCTATCTAAACGGTGAACGAATTCAAGACTTGACTTATGAATTACAAGAAAGTGATAAAATCGAAGGATTGACGACGGTTGTACGCCGTGGCAAGAAAAAATATTTCTTATTACAATTTTAACTTAAAAGAGGCTGTGTCTACAGCCTCTTTTTCAAGAGTAAAAGAAGGAAACAGCCATGATAGAAATTTTGATACACGCCATAGGTTTAATGATAATCATTCTTTTGGGTTACTTTTTAAAACGTTTGAATATATTATCAAAGGCTGATGGAAATACTCTTTCAGTGGTGATCGTAAATGTCACCTTGCCTGCGGTGATCATTGTCAATTTTGCGCATATGGATCTATCGGCAGGTTTATTGCTATTTATAGTAATTGCCTTAGTTTGGACTTTTTTACAATTATTTTTAGTCCATCTATTTTCAAAAAAAGACGGTAACGCCCAACAACAATTTTTTCTTTACTGCGCCTCAGGATTTAATATCGGCAATTTTGCCTTGCCCTTTATCCAAAGTTTTTTACCGCAAGCCGTTCCCTTTATCTCCATGTTTGATTTGGGCAATAGCCTCATGTTAGCAGGAGGCACAAAAGTAGTCACGGATCGTTTTGTCGGTAGTACGACGTCTTTTTCTCCTAAAAAAATTTTGCGGCAATTATTTCTTTCACCAGCATTCACAGCTTACATCATCATGTTAGTCTTACGTAGTTTGTCGATTACTCTGCCAAATGGTTTATTAGAAATATTACAGCCAATAGCTGATGCCAATGTCTTTTTGTCGATGTTTATGATCGGTCTCTTTTTGGATCTCTATCTACCAGCGAAAAATCGTAAAGATGTGTTCAAGTTGTTTGGATTTCGCTATGGGATCGGCCTAGCCTTTGTCGTTTTTTTGGCTCTATTACCGATCCCGCCTTTACCCAAAATCGTTCTGTGCTTGATGGCAGTCACTCCCATCCCTCTGTTTGGTGTGATCAATTCAGTCACGGCGGGGGTCAAAGCAGAAACGGTTGGTTTTGGCTCATCGCTTAGTTTTTTGATCAGCTTGCCTTTAATGACGATTTTGTTGTTGCTATTGGGAGTATCGATCGGATAAGTCATAAAAAAAGCAAAGTATGGATGATGAATACACGCTTATACTTAAATAATTGCAGGTTTAAGTCATTTTTATAGCAGATACAACGTGAAAGTGTAGCGTTAGCCTAAAGTCGACTTTGAATTGTAACCAAGGAATAGGATTTATTCAAATAATTTAATATTTCTCTTTCTTTTTTTGATTTTATCTAGTAAAATTAATCAGTGAGATTAGTTAGAAAGGAGGAATTTTAAGATGAATACAGGAATCGTTGTTTTGATTGCAGTGATCGCTTTAGTAGTAGGGGCAATCGGTGGCTTCTTTTTAGCACGTAAATATATGCAAGATTATTTAAAGAAAAATCCTCCCGTTAATGAGGATATGTTGCGGACCATGATGATGTCGATGGGGCAAAAGCCTTCTGAAAAGAAGATACGCCAAATGATGCAACAAATGAAAAATCAATCGAAGGACTGATTGGACAATAACGGGCTGGTTTCACAGCCTGTTTTTTTTTGGTCTAGAAAGGGGTCATGAAACGTTTAAGAAAGTAAGATGAGGAGGAAATCATGTCGATTTTTGGGAAGTTAAGTTGGTTTTTTAAAAAAGAAAAAAAGAATTATTTGATCGGTGTTGGAGCACTGGTATTGGTCGCGGTCTTACAGTTGATTCCACCACGTGTCATCGGTACGATCATAGATGAGATCGCGTCAAAAACGATCCATATCGATACTATTGTTTTTTGGATCATCGGACTGATCATAACAGCGATCAGTCAATATCTGTTGCGCTATGTGTGGCGCACCAAGATTTGGGGCGGGGCAGCGCGACTTGAAAAAGAATTGCGGCGACGCCTTTTTGACCATTTTACACGTATGGATCATGAATTTTATCAAAAGTATCGGACGGGCGATTTGATGGCCCATGCCACCAATGATTTGAATGCGATTCAAAATGTAGCCGGGGCGGGGATCTTGACTTTTGCTGATTCTTTTATTACCGGTTCGATGACGATCATCGCTATGGTTTTATTTGTGGATTGGCGCTTGACCTTATTAGCGGTTGTGCCTTTACCCTTATTAGCGCTTACCTCAAAAGTCTTAGGCGCTAAAATGCATGATGCCTTTGGTGATGCGCAACAATCCTTTTCGGATATCAATGATAAAGCGCAAGAAAGTATCACTGGGATGAAAGTGATTAAGACATTTGGTCAAGAAAAAGAAGATATTGCCGATTTCTCGGAAAAAATCACGGATGCCATTCGAACTAATCGCCGAGTGATTTTTTTGGATTCATTATTTGATCCGTTTATCACCTTGATCATCGGGATTTCTTACGTTTTGACGATCATCCTTGGAGCCAACTATATCATGAAAGATGTGATCACTATTGGGCAATTGGTTTCTTTCATTAGTTATATCGGCATGCTTGTTTGGCCGATGTTTGCTATTGGCCGCCTATTCAATGTATTGGAACGGGGCAATGCCAGCTATGATCGGGTTTCGGAATTATTACATGAAAAGACCCATATCATTGAACAAAGCCATGCGATCACAGAACCGGCTAAGGGGGCGATCCAAGTTGCGATCGATTCCTTCCAGTATCCCGATGGTTCGAAACCGGCTTTAGAAAACATCCATGTAACGATAAATGAAGGTGAGATGCTAGGTTTGGTTGGCAAAACCGGAGCTGGGAAAACGACCTTGCTCAAATTATTGATGCGTGAATATGATCGATATGAAGGAACTTTACAATTTGGTGGTCATAATATCAAAAATTATTCTTTGGATGCCTTACTCCATTCCATTGGCTATGTGCCGCAGGATCACTTTCTTTTTTCAATGACGATAAGAGACAATATTCGTTTTGCAAAACCACGTATTGAGCAGACTGAAGTCGAGCATGCGGCACAAATTGCTGTGATCGATGAGGACATCAAGGCTTTACCAGAAGGCTATGATACTATGGTCGGTGAGCGGGGCGTTTCTTTGTCGGGGGGGCAAAAACAACGGATCTCGATTGCCCGTGCTTTGGTCGTTGAGCCTGAATTATTGATTTTAGATGATGCCTTATCGGCGGTCGATGCTAAAACAGAAGAGGCGATTTTGCATCATTTAAAAGTAGAAAGGCATAATAAAACCACGATCATTGCGGCTCATCGTTTGAGTAGTGTCATGCATGCCAAAGAGATATTAGTCATCGATGCAGGCCAAATCGTTGAACGTGGGACGCATGCCCAATTACTAGCAAATGACGGCTGGTATAAACGCATGTGGGACAAGCAACAATTAGAAGCAAAAATCGAGAAAGGAGTGGATCATTAATGGAACAACAAGAATCTGTTTGGTCGAAATCGATCCCTTTTAAAGAACAAAAGAATATCGTCCAGCGTTTGTTCAAATATGCGAAACCTTTTCGCTGGACCTTTGCAGGGGCCATTTTGTTTGCCTTCATGCTTTCTATCATCAACATCTTGATGCCGAGGATCTTGCAACATTTGATCGATGATTATCTGATGAAACAAAGTGCTACCATGCAAGTGATCCTACTTTTTGCCGGTCTTTACCTGATGGGGACGATTTTAAAAGCTCTGATCTGGTTTTTCCAAGGCTTTCTTTATTCTATGGGAGCCTTAAAAACGTTTCAATTTATTCGTATCAAATTGTTTGAAAAGTTGCATACATTAGGCATGCGTTATTTTGATAAAACGCCAGCTGGCTCGATTGTATCAAGAGTCACCAACGATACCGAAACTTTATTTGATTTTTGGTATGTCTTTCTGACGATCTTAACGGGAGTTTTTGCAGTGGCGACGTCTTTTATAGCCATGCTTAGGATCAATGCCAAAATCGCACTTGCTAATCTTTTGTTTTTACCGATTTTGTTAGTTGTGATCTGGTATTATCAAAAATATAGTTCACGGATCTATCGCCGCATGCGGGAAAAGCTCAGTCAAATGAATACCAAATTGAATGAGTCGATATCAGGTATGCAGATCGTCCAACAATTTCGGCAAGAGAAACGGTTGAATGAAGAATTTGAAGCGACGAATACCGAGTACCTAAATACGCGCTATGCCATGATCCGCACCAACTCGTTACTATTGTCACCGATCATTGATTTGTTGTATGCTTTAGCGATCGCTATGTCATTGACCTTGTTTGGCATTGACGCGCTTCATTCGCCTTTAGAAGTCGGTTTGATCTATGCTTTTACAACTTATGTCCAAAGCTTTTTCAATCCGATGTCGCAAATGATGGACTTTTTGAGTGTCTTTACCGACGGAACGGTCGCTGGTAGTCGTATCTTAAGGATCATCGATGACACAGAATACACGCCGCAACAAAATGCTGGAGCCAATAGCACGATTTTACAAGGTAAGATCGAATTTCGCGATGTGAGTTTTTCTTATGATGGGACGCATAATGTCTTAAATCACATTTCGTTTGTAGCACATCCTGGTGAAACAGTGGCTTTAGTTGGTCATACGGGTAGTGGGAAAAGCTCGATCATCAATGTCTTGATGCGCTTTTATGAATTTTATGAGGGCCAAATCTTGATCGATGATCGTGATATCCGCGATTTTCCGATCGAGGAATTGCGGCAAAAGATGGGCTTGGTTTTGCAAGATGCCTTTATGTTTTATGGGGATATTGCCGATAATATCCGTTTACTGAATCCTGAAATCACCGATGAAGAAGTCATTGCAGCGGCTCATTTTGTACAAGCCGACAGTTTTATCGAAAAATTACCTGATACTTACCATGCCAAAGTGATTGAACATGGGGCCGGACTTTCTAGTGGCGAGCGGCAGTTGATCTCATTTGCACGGACTATCGTGACACATCCTAAGATCTTAGTCTTAGATGAGGCGACTGCCAATATCGACACCGAAACAGAAGGCCTGATACAAGCCGGTCTTTCGCGTATGCGCGAAGGTCGGACGACGATCGCCATTGCCCATCGGTTGTCGACGATTCGCGATGCTGACTTGATTCTTGTCTTAGACAAGGGTACGATCGTGGAACGCGGCGATCATGAACATTTATTAGCAAAGAATGGCCTGTACGCCGACATGTATCGCCTCCAAAGTAGTGAAGCATAAAAGAAAGTGCCCCTCAGCTAAATAAGGTTAGCTGAGGGCGTTTTTAGTTTGGAATAAACGAGTCGGTGATCTGCCGTTCAGGTGTGGGCCAAGATTCTTGCATGACTGGTGCTGTGCTCGTCCGGTTATCAAATGATTTACCAAGTGTGATCAAGTGTTGCAGATTTTGCTCATAATTTTTGGCAAATAAGGCACTGTACAGGATATCCAACAAATAGCTGATCGAAGTGGTGATCGTGAAATTACCGATTTTAGAATATAATCTTTCGCGAGTCGTGATCGGTAAATGACAGTCAGCTTCTCTGGCCAAGGTACTTTCGCCGATACTAGTCAAGGACAGGATCGTTCCTTTTTGTTTTTTTAGAATAGGTATTACATGGGTCAATAGTTCATTTTCACCGGTGTAGGAGATCAAGATAGAGCAAGTTTTAAGATCGGTATTATAAGCATCGTATTCTTGTTCACCGATCACTTCAGATAGCCGCACATCTTTTTGAATATGACGCATTTTAAGGGCAAAGTCGTGGCAAAGCAAGAGATTCGTATTCGAGGCGAAAATTTGGATTCTGTTGGCATGATCAAGCGCTGCGATGGCTTGTTGTAAGGCATCATGGGTCAACAACGAAAAGGTGTCCTCAATCGCTGTTTGTTTCAACAAAGCCATTTTTTGAGCGATTTTTAGCGCCGGATCATTTTTTGAAAAGGGCAAATTGGGATCGATCGTCTCAAAATGATGAGTCAAGTAACGTTGCTCATTTATATAATCCTTTTTAAAATCTGTCCAACCGGGATAGTGTAGTTTTTTAGCAATGCGGATCAAAGTCGATGGATGGACAAAGGTTACCTGGGCAAGTTGTTTGATGGTCATTTTTTCGATGTCATGTCGTTCATCTAAAATATAGTCGATCACATTTTGTTCGGCTGGCGAAAAATGGCTTTCTTTGATTTTATCAGTCAATAACATGTCCTCACCTCTCCTTTAGTATACGAAAGGAAAGAAGGAGAAACAAGCCGTCTGTAAATTTATTTTACAAAAATATAAGATAAAATAGAATATACTGTAAATGAAAAAGGAAAATAGGCGATTGTTATTGCATCTTTGCTAGTTTTTTAGGATAATGAAAGCGTGCTATCGAGGAGGCTAGTAAATGAAGATACTTTATTTGATGCGCCATGGGCAAACGCTATTCAATCAATTGCATAAAATCCAAGGCTTTTGTGACTCTCCATTGACGGATTTAGGGATAGATCAAGCCCTACAAGCAGGCAAGTATTTTTCTGAGCAGCAGATCCAATTCACAGCTGGTTTTGCTTCCACGCAAGAGCGCGCTTCTGACACCTTAGAATTAGTTTGGCCCAATCATCCTTATAAAGCTTAAAAGGTTTAAAAGAATGGAATTTTGGTTTGTATGAAGGGGCTCCTGAATATTTAAATCCGCCGCATAAACCGGTGGAAGAAAGCTATAGCGATCAATTTTTAGCTTATGCAGGAGAATCTGTCGACCAAGTGGCTCAGCGAATGACTGAGACACTGACAACTATTATGGCAGAAAATACAGACAATATCTTAGCGGTCACACATGGTGGTGCGGCCTACGCCTTTTATTTAAAATGGCGCAAGGTTCGTGACCGCAGACCTAGTTTTTCAAATTGTTGTATATTGAAGTATGCTTACCTTGAAGGAAAATTTAGTTTGCTAGATAGTATCGATCCAGGAAAGTAGGGAAGAGATGGAAACCAAGTATATCTTTTTAGATGTCGATGGAACTTTGGTCGATTATACGAATCATTTGCCTGATTCAGCAGTAGATGCGATCCATAAGGCGCAAACAAACGGTCACAAGATCTTTACAGTGACTGGTCGTAGTAAAGCTGAGATGTATGAGGAAATAGTAGCCATTGGTTTTGATGGCTATATCGGCGGCAATGGGAGCTATATCGAAAGTAATGGCCAAGTGGTCAAAGAAGAGACCTTAACTTTAGCCGACACAACGGAAGTCATTGATTGGCTTCATGATCGAAAACTTGAATTTTACGTCGAAGCCAACGCCGGTCTTTTTGGAAGTGAACATTTTGCAACGCGCAGTGTGCCAACATTACGCGTGTATAGTGCCTATAAAGGTGCGGAAAATGCTTCGGAAGCTTCTAGCCAGACTATTTTTCCAGATATGATCTTTGATGAACCTTTATATCGCAAAGATGTCAACAAAATCAGCTTTATTTTGGAAAGTTATCAAGATTATTTGGATTGCAAGCAGGCTTTTCCTGAATATCAGGTCGGTACTTGGGGTGGCGTTGGAGAAGCAGCTTTGTTTGGAGATGTTGCACTAAAAAACATTACTAAGGCAACGGCTATTGATGAATTGTTAGCTTATCTTCAGGTCGATGTCAAAAATACCTTGGCTTTTGGCGATGCCGCAGTCGACATTCCTATGATCGAACACTGTCAAATCGGTGTGGCTATGGGCAATGGAGGTCCTGAGATCAAAGCTATGGCCGATTATGTGACCGACGATGTCGATGCGGATGGCTTGTATAAAGCTTTTGAACATTTTGAATTGATTTAAAAAAGAAAGAGGGAATAGAGATGGGCTTAAGAAAGGACTTTTTATGGGGTGGCGCAACTGCCGCCAATCAATGCGAAGGGGGCTATAATGAAGGTGGACGTGGTCTAGCTAACGTGGACGTGGCACCGATCGGCAAAGACCGAGAAGCCGTGATATCTGGTAAGCTGAAGATGTTTGATTTTGACCAAGTGCACCGCTATCCCGCTAAGGTCGGTATCGATATGTACCATCGTTATAAAGAAGATATTGCTTTATTTGGCGAAATGGGCTTTAAAACGTATCGCTTGTCGATTGCTTGGACGCGGATCTTTCCTAATGGGGATGAATTGGAACCTAATGAAGCAGGACTACAATTTTATGAAGATTTGTTCAAAGAATGCCATAAACACGGTATCGAACCACTTGTTACCATCACTCATTTTGATTGCCCGATGCATCTGATCAAAGAATATGGGGGTTGGCGCAACCGTAAGATGTTGAAATTTTACGAACGATTATGTCGGACGTTGTTTACGCGTTATAAAGGCTTAGTCAAATATTGGTTGACCTTTAATGAAATCAATATGATCTTACATGCCCCATTCATGGGTGCTGGTCTTTATTTTGAAGAAGACGAAAATGAAGAACAAGTCAAATATCAAGCCGCGCATCATGAGTTAGTTTCAAGTGCTATCGCCACTAAGATCGCCCACGAAATCGATCCTGAAAATCAAGTGGGTTGCATGTTAGCTGCCGGTGCTAACTATCCTTATAATTGCCGTCCCGAAGACGTCTGGGCTTCTCGTCAAGCCGATCGGTCAAGCTATTTCTTTATCGATGTCCAATCTCGTGGCGAATATCCAGCATACGTCTTGAAACAATTGGAACGTGCTGGTATAGAAATCAAGATGGAACCTGGTGATAAAGAGATCTTGAAAGAAAATACCGTCGATTTCATTTCTTTCTCTTATTATTCCTCGCATGTCACAACAACTGATCCAACAATGGAAATGACAGGAGGCAATGCCTTTTCTTCTGTGAAAAACCCTTATTTGGAATCTAGCGAATGGGGCTGGCAAATCGATCCTCTCGGCTTGCGAATCACTATGAATGATATTTATGATCGTTATCAAAAGCCCTTGTTCATTGTTGAAAATGGTTTGGGTGCAGTCGATGAGCCAGATGAAAATGGCTATGTGGTCGATGATTATCGGATCGATTACTTAGCACAACATATCAAAGCTATGAAAGATGCGGTAGAAATCGATGGCGTCGATCTATTAGGCTATACTACTTGGGGCTGTATCGATCTAGTTTCAGCTGGTACAGGAGAAATGAAGAAACGCTATGGCTTCATCTATGTCGATTTAGATAACGAAGGCAAGGGCACTTTACAACGGAGCAAGAAAAAATCATTTGATTGGTACAAAAAAGTCATTGCTACAAATGGAGAAGATTTAACGAACGATTGATGAAAAAGCAGAGCTTCCGAGCTCTGCTTTTTTAGTAGCGAAATTTAGTGAGAAATATCCATGGATCACTCGTAGACTCAGTCAAAGCTATGTGAGATTTCTAAAGATACCAACTACTAGTGTTAGCTTTTTTGTTGGACAGAAAATCAATCGTAGGGTATTTGTTGATTGATCATTTTGTTACAATTCACGACCGAATCAGCCACTGCACTACGAGATCGGCTTGCTTAGAGTCAGCCGTGGAACCGCCGTGAGCCTAAAGTCAGTCTCACGACTTTCAAGCTTCAAACTCTCGGTAACCACTAAAGTGGCCACTGAGAGTAATTCACATTGAATTCTAAACACAATGATCTCGCAAGCTGATCTCTACGTTACGCTAGTTTTAGTTAAAATTTGTTTAATCAGTTAAAAAATAAAATTTACGCCATTTTATTTCTCAAATGAATAATTTAACCTAATCGAATGAGTTGTTATTGCTAGCGAAACGAAACGAATGTTGTTGCGCTGTCGCTGTGAAAAAGGAGCCAATGCGAATTGTTTTGAATCACTACGATTGGCTCGCTTAGCGAGACAGAGTAGCTGATGAAAAATATCTACTTGGTACGGTGACTAAACGCTTTAGCGTACAGTCCCACAGCAAACAATAGCAGACACATTCGTGTAGTGCTCAAGTTTGGCCGTGAATTATAACCATTTTAGTTTGAAATTTAAAATAAAAAACAAAAAGATAGACAGAAGACGTGAAAGCAAGTAAAGTAGAACTTGTGTAAAAGTAAGTATCATAGTACTTAAAAAATCGTTATTACTAAAAAGAGGGAAGATAGATGTATGATGTAATCGTGATCGGGGCTGGACCAGCTGGTATGACAGCTGCTCTTTATGCTTCCCGCTCTAATTTATCAGTGGTGATGATCGAACGGGGAGCTCCTGGTGGTCAAATGAACAATACGGCTGAAATCGAAAATTATCCTGGCTTTGAATCGATTTTAGGCCCAGAATTATCTGAAAAAATGTACGAAGGATCTTTAAAATTTGGTGTTGAACATGCTTATGGCATCGTCAGTGGTTTAGAAGATCATGGGGATCATAAGGAAGTTTACGCAGATGACAAAGTCTTTAAAGGAAAAACGGTCATCATTACAACGGGCTGTGAGCATCGGAAACTAGAAGTTAAAGGCGAGGAAGAATTTGCTGGTCGCGGCGTTTCTTATTGCGCTGTTTGCGACGGTGCTTTTTTCCGCGATAAAAAATTGTTGGTCATAGGTGGTGGCGATTCAGCCGTTGAAGAGGCTGCTTATTTGACGCAATTTGCTTCAGAAGTCGTGATCGTTCATCGGCGTGATGAATTGCGTGCTCAAAAAATTTTGCAAGATCGTGTTTTTGCGAATGAAAAGATTTCCTTCATGTGGGATTCAGTTGTCGAAGCAATTGTCGGTGATGACATGAAAGTGACAGGAGCTATGATCCGCAATGTGAAGACAGGTGACCGCCACGAAGAAATAGCAGATGGTCTGTTTATTTATGTCGGCCTAGATCCGTTAACGACGGCCTTTTCTAACAATAACATTACGGATGCGGCCGGTTGGATCAAAACGGATGATCAAATGGCAACGGCAATCCCGGGTGTTTATGCAGCTGGTGATGTTCGCCAAAAGAAATTACGTCAAATCACGACAGCCGTGGGTGATGGTAGCATTGCCGGCCAAGAAGTGTTCCATTACATTGAGTCTCACAATTAAAAAGTCAGCTTTTTCTTCACAAAGAGATAGCTTTTTTAAATATTGCCAATTTCTTATCTTTCAGTTCGGCTTTACAAATGCTATAATTAAATAAAAAGAATGAAAGAGGTGCGCTTATGTCTTGGAAAGAAACCTATCAGAAATGGCAAGAATCAGACCATTTAGAAGAAAATTTGAAAAATCAATTGGATGATTTAGCCGATGATCCAAAACAGCTTGAGGATGCTTTTTATGCTCCTCTAGAATTTGGGACAGCTGGCATGCGGGGCGTTATGGGACCGGGCATCAATCGAATGAATATTTACACGGTACGCCAAGCTACAGAAGGACTGGCTCGCTTTATGGATACTCAAGATGAAGCAACGAAAAAGCGCGGGGTGGCGATTGCTTTTGACTCACGCCATTTTTCGCCAGAATTTGCCATAGAAGCTGCGAAAACATTAGCGATGCATGATATTCCTAGTTTCGTGTTTGAAAGTTTGCGGCCGACTCCTGAATTATCATTTACAGTGCGGTACCTGCATACTTTTACTGGTATCATGGTCACAGCTTCGCATAATCCAGCTAAATATAACGGTTACAAGGTTTATGGCGAAGATGGCGGTCAAATGCCACCAGCCGATGCGGATGCGTTGACGGCCTTTGTTCGCGAAGTCGAAAATCCGCTAGAAGTTGCGGTAATGTCAGAAGATGAGGCTAAGCAAAACGGCTTGATCCTTATTGTTGGCGATAAGATCGATAAAGCTTATCTGGAAAATGTCAAAACTGTGACTATTGACCAAGCCTTGATCGATGACATGGGTGGCCGATTGAAGTTAGTTTATACGCCGTTGCATGGTACGGGCAAAATGTTGGCCGAAAAATCCTTGACACAAGCTGGTTTTACGTCTTTTGTGATTGAACCAGAACAAGCGATCCCGGATGCCGATTTTAGTACGGTCAAATCACCCAATCCAGAAGAACCCTCTGCTTTTGAATATTCGATTCGTTTAGGGAAAAAAGAAAATGCGGATCTATTGATCGCAACCGACCCAGACGCAGATCGTTTAGGAGCTGCAGTGCGGATGCCAAATGGTGAGTATCAGGTATTGACCGGCAATCAAATCGGGGCGATCTTGGCCCATTATATTCTAGAGGCTAACAAGAAAGCTGGAACTTTGCCAGAAAATGCTGCTGTCGTAAAATCGATCGTTTCTAGTGAACTTCCGACGGCGATCGCTAAAAGCTACGGGGTCGAGATGTTCAACGTACTCACTGGTTTTAAATTTATTGCAGAAAAGATACAAGAGTTTGAAGATACGAACGACCATACTTTTTTGTTTGGTTTTGAAGAAAGTTATGGCTTTTTGGTGAAACCTTTTGTGCGTGATAAAGATGCGATCCAAGCTTTGGTTTTATTAGCAGAAGTGGCTGCTTTCTACAAAAAACAAGGTAAGACTTTATATGATGCTTTGCAAGAATTGTTTGAAAAGTACGGTTATTATGCTGAAAAGACCATCCCTGTGACGATGGACGGACAACTTGGTGCATCTAAGATCGCCGCTTTGATGAAGACCTTCCGTCAAAAAGCGCCCACAGATTTCGGCGGCGTCAAAGTGGTCGAATCAGAAGACTTTCAAGCAGGGACGCGTCAGAAACAGGATGGCTCGATCGAAAAATTGACGACACCAACTTCGAATGTCTTGAAATATTTATTGGCTGATGAAAGTTGGATCGCCGTTAGACCTTCAGGAACAGAACCTAAGATCAAATTTTATATTGGTGTCAAAGGAATTTCTTCCCAAAATGCCAGTGAAAAGGTAGCCATCTTAGAAAAGGCGATCAAAGCTATAACGATGACTTAATTTATCAATGAGGAGGGCGAAGTGCAGTGGATTCGCCCATCCTTTCTTAAATCAGATAAGGGAGCAAACAGAAATGTCAGGACAACCGACAATCAATGAAATCGAACGAGTGAGCCAAATTTTTAAAATGTTAAGTGACGTGACGCGTTTAAAAATCGTCCTTTCCTTGAAAACGAGCGAAAAGAATGTCACTTCGATCGCTGGAAGTGTCGCTATGGAGCAGTCGGCTGTTTCCCATCAATTAAAATTACTGCGCGCTAATCGCGTCGTGAAATCACGCCGCGAAGGAAAGACAGTGGTTTATAGCTTAGATGATGAGCACGTGATCGACATTTTAGATGAAACTTTCCAACATATTCGCCACCACTAGCGATCGTGCTTTCACTTTTTCATCAGATCCTTTTCCATGTTTCAGTGATCAAATGATCATCTGCAGGACATAAGTAACGAAAATTCCCCCAAAATGGGCTTTTTTTAAGAAAGCTCTTTTTTTCTGTGCATTTCTTTGGTATGCTAGAAACGTTTATGAGAAGAAAATGAAAAAAGTTTAATACTTTAAGCGAGGACGTTTTTATGGAAACAAAATTATCGATCGGTTTATTAGGCTTAGGAACAGTTGGTACGGGTGTCTTGCAAATGATCAAAGAACAAAATGAGGCAATTTACCAGAAAACGGGTATCCGTTTGAGTGTTGTCAAAGTTTTGGTTGCCCCCCATGAAGATCTAATGGAAGTTTCAAAACGGAAAAAGGTCACTTGTACGAATTCATTAGCAGAAATCGTGAATGATCCAGAAATCGATGTCATAGTCGAACTCATCGGAGGGATCCATCCAGCCCGAGAATTTATCAGCCAAAGTTTACAGCACCATAAACATGTTGTCACGGCGAATAAGGATCTATTAGCACGATATGGCACTGAACTTGTAGCTTTAGCGCAAAAGGAACAGGTAGGGTTATTTTATGAAGCCAGTGTTGCTGGGGGAATCCCGATATTACGTACTTTATCAACCCATTATCTAGCGGATCAGATCACTAGGGCCTGTGGTATTTTGAATGGAACGACCAATTTCATGTTGACTAAAATGGCAGATGATAATATGCCTTATAGGACGGCTCTAAAATGCGCCCAAGAATCTGGTTTTGCGGAAGCAGATCCCAAAAACGATGTAGAAGGCTTCGATACGGCCTATAAAATGGTCATTTTAGCTAAATTTGCTTTTGGAATGACGATCGATTTAGCCGATATCAAAATCATGGGTATCAATGAACTTCCCTATGAAGAAGTTTTACGAGCAAAAGAGTTAGGCTACGAAGTCAAGTTGATCGGTGAAATCAGAAAAGTCGGGGATGCGATCGCAGTGAGTGTCGGGCCGACATTAGTACCTCAGGATCATCCCTTGGCCATGATCAAAAATGAAATGAACGGGATTTTTATTCAAAGTCAAAATTTAGGCGAAACGATGTTTTATGGCCCAGGTGCTGGTTCTTTACCGACTGCTACCAGTGTGTTGGCTGATTTATTATCAATAGCTGAAAATAAACAAAGCAATACTAGGCTGCCACGTTTTAGCGCTTTTGATAAAGAACGAAAAATAGCAGCAGTTGAAGAGATCTGTGCCACTTATTATGTGTCCATTGGTCTCAAAGATCAAACAGTTTTAGAGAATCTTTTTAAGCAAAGAACGGATTTGACCTTTTCTGAAGTTGAGATAGGCGTCGCTCACTCTTCTTTTATAGTCAACGGTCTTTCTGAAGCAAGCTGGCCTCTTTTTTTGGAAAAATTACAAAAAGCCGGTGATTTGAATCAACGATTAAGGATCTTGGAGGTAAGAAATGAAAATTAGAGTACCAGCAACGAGTGCCAATTTAGGACCGGGATTTGATTCGTGCGGGATAGCTTTGTCTTTATATCTAACAGTCGAAGTAGGCAACGAAAGTGACCAATGGGAAATAAAACATACCCTTGGTGAAGAAGTCCCACATGATGCATCGAACTTGTTGGTGCAGTCGGCTTTGAAGGTGTGGCCAAGCATGCCACCACGACACTTGAAGATGACTTCTGAGATTCCCTTGACACGTGGCTTAGGTAGTAGCTCTTCGGCGATCGTAGCCGGCATTGAGTTGGCCAATCGTTTGGGAAATCTGAATCTTTCCCTTTCTCAGAAAGTCGCATGTGCCACTCAAATGGAGGGCCATCCTGACAATGTGGCTCCAGCGATCTGTGGGGACTTTGTTGTTTCATGCTACTTAGAAGAAGAAAAAAATCAAGTTAAATCAGTCAAACATTATTTTCCGGAGTGTGATCTGCTGGCTTTTATCCCTGATACTGAATTGCTAACTTCAGAAAGTCGTGGTGTTTTACCCGCGAACTTGCCTTATAAGGAAGCAGTCCAAGCCAGTGCTATTGCCAATGTCATGATTGCAGCGATCATTCAAGGAAATCTTCTTTTAGCCGGACAGATGATGGCAAAAGATCGTTGGCATGAAAATTATCGTTCGAAATTAGTGACTAACTTAAAAGAGATACAAGAAATCTGTACCCAAGAAACTGCTTATGGGTCATTCTTGAGTGGGGCGGGACCAACTATTTTGATTTTATCTCCAGAAGAAAAGAGCCAAGTGATAAAAGAAAAACTACAACGCTTGGATCCAAGTGCTCGTATTGAGCTGTTAGCGATCGATCGCGAAGGAGTTCAAGTATTTTGATGCATAAAAAAGAGACTGGATATTGGGTCTCTAGGTAGTAAGAGTGCGATTTTGGTCTCCAGCTTATCGAAATAAAGGAAGTATGAGCTAGACCACAGTAATCATCTAGGCTATTCTTCTACAAAAAAAGATTGTCTTTTTCTATCAAAAAGGCAATCTTTTTTATAAGTGCTAGAAATTTTTTTAAGTAGCCATTAAACTTCACTGATCTCACTAGATTCATCACTGCCATAATAGCTATGATCTTCTAAATTAAGAGCATCCATGATGATTGAAGCAGTTTCTTCGATCGATAACGTAGCGACATTGATCACGACACAACCGAGCTTTTTGTATAAGTCATTAGCAAAAAGCAATTCTTCTTTGATTTTTTCAATATCAGAATAAGCCGTATCAGGATTGAGACCATAGGCGATCATTCGCTCTTTACGGATCCCATTCAAGACGTCCGGGTCATTGGTAAGACCAACGATCTTACTGGGATCGACCTCCCAAATTTGTTTTGGGATATGAGCTTGGGGAACCAGTGGTAAATTGGCGACTTTTAAATTTTTATTGGCCAAAAAAAGACTAAGTGGTGTTTTGGAAGTCCGCGAAACTCCCAGTAAGACGACATCGGCTTCCAAAAAGCCACGTGGATCTTTACCGTCATCGTATTTTACAGCAAATTCCATGGCTTTGATCCGTCTGAAATAGTTCTCGTCTAAATGATGCATGGCTCCGGGTTCCCCACTAGGAGCGACCCCAGTCCGTCTCTTTACTTCTTGTATTGCAGGACTTAAAACGTCTAGATTATAGAGGTCATGTTCTTCACAATAATCGTGGGTGATTTTTAAAAGATGTTGTTCGGCCATCGTATGTAAAATGATCGCATCTTTCTTTTTAGCATCTGCCAGAGCTTGTTGCAAAATGGTTTCATTCGTAATAAAGGTTCGACGAAAAAGTTCAAATTCGATCGTTGGATATTGGGCCATTGTTGCCTGTGCCAATTTCGAGGCTGTCTCTCCAGCAGAATCGGAAATCACAAAAATCGTTACTACTTGCTTGCTATCTTGTTCTGTCATAAGCTGATCCCTCACTTGCAATTTTGTCACCCTTATTATAACATACAATCATAAATAACATCGAAATGATTTGGATTTGGAGTGGATATCATGTCCGAAAAACCTGAAATCAAAGAAGCTTTAACCGTACTAAAGCAAAACGGTTTGAAATACACCAAAAAAAGAGAAGCGATGATAAGCTTTTTAGCCAAACGGGATCGTTACATCCCGGCTAGTGAAATCCATGCTTTTTTGTTGCAAAGTTATCCTGGTATCAGTTATGATACTATTTATCGTAATTTGCATGATTTTTCTGAAATCGGTATTTTGGAAGAAACAGAATTAGAAGGGGAAATGAAATTTCGTTTTCACTGTCATTTACATGACACGGCCCATCACCATCATTTCATTTGTCGCAAATGTGGCAAAACCAAAGAATTGAGCCTCTGTCCTATGGATTTTTTTCAAGATCAACTACCTGGTTGTTTGATCGAAGGACACCGGTTTGAAATCTATGGGCTGTGTGAAAATTGTCGGGGAAAGAATAGTTAGTTTGCTTTTTAGCTGTTTACACGAAAAAATAAGAATAAAGTAACACTAGTTTTTGTACGGTTTTTCTCAGAACGACTTGACACTCATTAGCTACTTAGCTATAATTTCATAAGGACAGTGTTGTTATTGAATGTTGGTTCGATGACAAAAACGGTTACTTTTTAAGCTCGGAGGGAGGGATCTACATGTCAAAAACAGTCGTTCGTAAAAACGAATCTCTTGATGATGCTCTTCGTCGCTTCAAACGTTCCGTTTCAAAAGAAGGTACTTTGCAAGAATCACGCAAACGTGAATTTTATGAAAAACCTAGTGTGAAACGTAAGAAAAAATCTGAAGCAGCTCGAAAACGCAAAAAATATTAGGATTCAGCTGTAAAGAAGTGAGGCTGGTAGTATGTCACTACTAAGTACATTGAACGATGATATGAAAGCGGCAATGAAAGCACGAAAGAAAGAAGAGTTGCAAGTCATTCGCATGCTGAAAGCATCGTTACAAAACGAACAGATCAAGCTTGGCCGCGAATTGACCGCCGATGAAGAACTCACCATTATCTCTCGTGAAATGAAACAACGTAGAGATTCCTTGGTGGAATTCGAAAAGGCAAATCGTAAGGACCTAGCGGATCAAGTAAGTCAAGAAATTACGATCGTTGAAAAATATCTTCCTGCCCAATTGACAGACGATGAGATCCGCCAACATGTTGTAGAGGCTATCCAAAAAACGGGGGTTTCTTCTACCAAAGAATTTGGTAAAGTGATGGGTGCTGTGATGCCAAAAGTAAAAGGCAAAGCAGATGGGAACAAAGTCAATGCTATCGTGAAGGAAGAATTGAACAAGCTTTAATAAAGGTGACCATGTTGCTCATATGAGCGTCGTGGTTACTTTTTTGCTCATTAAAGAAAGTGTAATATTTTTGTTGTCATTTAAAGCTTATTGTATCCATTTTATGGGTGCAAAAAAGAGCTTGAAAGATAAGTTTTTAATGGGAAAGACTCCAATGAGATGAAAGGCACCCGAAATCGAAAAGCGAGTACCTTTGACGGCATGAAAGGCACTCGAAAACAAAAAGGTATTGCCTATCTTAGTCTGTGAAAGATATCAAGGCTCCATAAGTTACGATGTCTGACGTTTAAGAAAGTATTGCTTATAAGAACGGATTCAGACTAATGAGTTCGTTCTTGTTTTGTCTAAAAAGATGAGCGGTTTTGAGGTAAAAAAATAAAAGAAATGTTTTGCGCACTTTAAATTTTTTGATTTGTTAAGGAGTATAACTTTGCTTTTATAATTCAAGGCTTGCTTAAGGTCGGTCCCACAGCAGACAGATTTGTGTAGTGTAGCGCTCAAATTCGACCGTGAATTGCAACCTTTTGCTAAATCTTAAGAAATTTTAAAGCAAAGGATAATTTTGCTTTTTACAGGTTTGTGGTATGATAAGAGGGACTGTGAGAAGGAGTTGAAATCTTGACAGAAGAACAAATAAAATTTGATATCCAATTAACCGATGAAGATGATTTGGGCTTACTTTTTGGTATCCATGATAAGCACCTTAAAGTAATCGAGGAAGCAATCCCAGTAGTGATCAGAACGCGTGGTGAAAGGGTCCAGTTTGAAGGCGATAAAGCCAATGTCGATCAGGCGGTCGCCGTCTTCAATATACTTAGAGATTTGATCAAAAGGGGTGTTGCGATCAGGACACCAGACATTGTGACGGCTATTCAAATGGAGAAAAATGGGACCCTCGATCGTCTGTTAGATATGTACAGCGAAGAGATCTTAAAAGATTATAATGGCAAACCGATCCGGCCCAAAAACTTAGGGCAAAAACGCTATATTGATCATATTCGCCACCATGATGTTACTTTTGGGATCGGACCCGCTGGCACGGGCAAGACTTTTTTAGCGGTCGTCATGGCTATTGCGGCTTTAAAAAAAGGCGAAGTCAAGAAAATCATTTTGACCAGACCGGCTGTTGAAGCTGGTGAAAATTTAGGCTTTTTACCTGGTGATCTAAAAGAAAAAGTCGATCCTTATTTACGTCCGGTCTATGATGCTTTGTACCAAATTTTTGGGATCGAGCATACCAATCGTTTGATGGAACGTGGTGTGATCGAAATCGCTCCCCTAGCTTATATGCGGGGCCGGACCTTAGAAGATGCTTTTGTGATCTTAGATGAAGCACAAAATACGACGATTGCGCAAATGAAAATGTTTCTGACACGGTTAGGCTTTCAATCAAAAATGATCGTAAATGGTGATATCAGTCAGATCGACTTACCAAGAGGATCATCAAGTGGCCTGGTCCATGCTGGGAAAATATTAAAAAACATTTCGACCATTACATTTGTTCATTTTGATTCAAGTGATGTCGTGCGTCATCCTGTCGTTGCACAAATCATCGAAGCTTATGACAAAGCCGAAACACAGGATCAAAAGGCCTTTAAATGACCCAGTGCTTAGGGAGGAAAAGAAATGATCATTAAACCATTGCAGAAATTGCGGAAACGTTTAGGAAAAGCCTATGTTCCTTTGCTTTTGAGCCTATTTTTTATAGGTCTCAATGGCTTGATTTATACAAGTGTCAAACAGAATATTGTTGACTATTCAGAAGGCCAAGTGGCAGATAGCAATATCCGGGCCAACAAAACGATCGAAAATAAGTCAGCGACGCAACAAAAGCAGACTGTTGCAGCTGAAGCTGTTACGCCAGAATATACTTACTCACAAGATATCGCGACAGCTCAAAAAGAGCATATCGAAGAATTATTCGACCTAATTACGACGGTGCGTAAGGAAAGTTCTGAAGAAGATCAGAAAAGAACGGATGCAGCGGGGGAAAAAGAAACCCCACAGTTGATGACAGATGACGAAAAAATAGCTGCTCTAAAGAAGAAATTCGAGCAAGTCGACGCCGATGATCTGACTTTTTATCAACGGATCAGTAGCAACTTTTTACAATTGATCTTTGGCATGTCGGATGAAGAAGTGGCGCAAGTCGAATCCGAAAGTCTGAACATCATAAATGCGAAAATGGCCGATCAAATCCGCCAATCGACGCTTTCAAATGTCAAAAGTGATGCGACCTCTCAAGTCGACTATTTAAACGAGTCAGATGATGAAAAGGAAGCTATCAAATATCTGGTCTCACAAGGGATCGTAGTCAATAGTTTTTTAAACGAAAGTAAAACCGAAGAATTAAAGCAAGCGGCGATGGATGCAGTCCAGCCAGTGATGATCTATCAAGGTGAAATCATTGTTCGCGAAGGCTCACAGATCGATGCGAATGCACTTCAAAAATTAGAATTGTTAGGTATGACTAGTAGTGAAGCCTCGATCTATAGTATTTTGGCCATGGTGTTAGTCGTCCTTTTTCAAATTGTTGTCTTGGTTTATTTTATGCGTGTCCTCAAAGATCGCGACCAACAGGAGAATTATCTAACTTTTTACGTGGTCTTGATGTTACTGAGTGTCCTAGTTATGAAGTTTTTCCAAATTTTTCAAACAGAATCGGTACTTTATACGCCTTTACTGTTTCCAGCAGCCTTTACGCCGCTGGTTTTGAATCTGTTTATGAATCGCCGGTCAGGGGTACTGGCAGCTTTGTTCCAAGTGCTTTTTGCAACGATCATTTTTTATGAGGCTATGGGAACGAACATCCTGATCATTATTTTGATCTCTTATTTATTCTCAGGACTGATGGGAACCTTGATCACACGTATTCGGATCATCGATCAGGGCAAAACAGCTTTTGTGTTATTGATCATTTTTCCCTTACTTTTGAGCTTGATTTTAGAAGTCTTTCAAGGTGCTAGTTTTTCCGATAGCCGCACTTGGATCACCTTGATATGTAGTGTAGCCGGAAATATTTTGTCCTTACTTTTAACAGTGGGACTGCATCAATATTTAGAATTATTGGTGACAGATGATAGTGTGATCGTTTTGAATGAATTGAGTAATCCTAATCACCCACTCTTGAAACAGTTGTTAGAAGAAGCGCCGGGGACATATCATCATAGTATGATGGTCGCTAATCTCAGTGCCAATGCCGTAGCGGAAATTGGCGGACGATCTCTACTGACACGCGTGGCCTGCTATTACCATGATATCGGCAAGATCAAGCATGCCAACTTTTTTGTGGAAAACTTACCACAAGGAGCGGAAAACCCGCATAATTTTTTATTGCCAGAAGATAGTAAACAAATCATTTTTGGTCATGTGACTGATGGCGCAGAAATTTTGGAAAAAGAAAAAATGCCCCAATTTGTCATCGATATTTGTCGTCAACACCATGGCACGACTTTGATGAAATTCTTTTATTTTAAGGCCAAAGAACGTGATCCCAAAGTAACTGAAGCAGACTTTCGTTATCCAGGACCAAAACCACAGACCAAAGAAGCTGGGATCGTTAGTATTGCTGACACCTGTGAAGCAGCGGTACGGGCAATGGATAGTCCGACGAATGAAAAAATCAAAAAATTTGTCGCTGATGTGATCAATGAAAGGATCTTGGATGGTCAACTAGATGAATCAGGCCTTACTTTAGGCGAAATCAGGGTCATGGAAAAATCATTGGTCAGTGGGTTATGCAGTACTTTCCATTCACGGATCAAGTATCCGAAGATGAAATCAGAAGCAGAACAAATGAAAGAAGAACAAGAAAGAGGAGAAATTTGATGGAGATCGCTTTTTTTGACCAAACAGAAAGTGTGTCAGAACAAAAGATAAAAGATATCGAGGCTTTATTGCAATTTGCAGCTGATTATTTGGATCTACCTGAAAATACGGAAATGTCGGTAACATTTATGGATAACGAACAGATCCAAGTGATCAATCGTGATTACCGTG
Organism: Tetragenococcus sp.; assembly: GCA_041859945.1. Classification (GTDB taxonomy): domain Bacteria; phylum Bacillota; class Bacilli; order Lactobacillales; family Enterococcaceae; genus Tetragenococcus. The sequence continues at coordinate 34,637 of JBFLGC010000002.1, read as the reverse complement.
GTAAAGATGCACCGACAGATGTCATCAGTTTTGCGATCGAAGATACAGGTGAGGGCGAAATACCGATCATTTTCGACGAGGATGTCGATTTGCCTCACGAATTAGGCGATATTATGATTTCTACTGAAAGGGCCCACGAGCAAGCGATTGAATATGGACATAGTTATGATCGCGAATTGGGCTTTTTGGCTTTACATGGCTTTTTGCATATCAATGGTTACGATCATATGACGCCAACAGACGAGAAAGTGATGTTTGGATTACAAAAGGAAATTTTAGATGCCTATGGACTCAAAAGATAAAAAACACAACATCGAAAAGAATAAAAAGGTGATCAACTCGATCGAATTTGCCTTAACTGGGATCCGTACTGTTTGGCAAGATGAGCGAAATATGCGAAGTCATACGGTCTCTGCTTTGTTGGTCATTTTGGTTGGATTGTTTCTCAGGCTTGACCGCTGGGAATGGCTCTGGATCCTTTTGTGTATTTTTTTGATGTTAGTCATGGAAATTTTAAATACGACTTTTGAAAATATTGTCGATATGGTGACCGATAAGCATTTTCATCCTATCGGCAAGAAAATCAAAGATATGGCGGCCGGTGCGGTTTTATTAACAGCTGGTTTTTCGGTCGTAGTCGGGATGATCATCTTCATTCCCAAAATTTATGCATTACTATTACAATTTATAAACAAGTGAGGAAATTATGAAAGAACATACATCTGGCTTTGCGGCTATCGTCGGCCGACCTAATGTGGGTAAATCGACGCTTTTGAATCGGATCGTGGGCCAAAAAATCACGATTACAAGTGATAAAGCTCAAACGACGCGTAATAAGATCCAAGGTGTTTATACCACACCGGCAACACAGATCGTCTTCATCGATACACCAGGCATCCATAAACCCAAAAATATCTTAGGCGATGTGATGGTCGAAGCAGCTTATAGTGCCATCTCCGAGGTAGATGTCGTTTTATTTGTGATCAGTGCCGAGCAAAAGCGCGGTAAGGGCGATGATTTGATCATGGAACGTCTTAAAAGAAGTCAGGAACCGGTTTTTTTAGTTATCAATAAAATCGATACCATCCATCCTGATCATTTGCTAGAAGTGATCCAAGACTATTCGACGCAGATGGATTTTGCAGAGGTCATTCCGGTTTCAGCAACACAAGGTAATAACGTCGAAACGTTACTTACGACTTTGACAAATTATATGGCAGTAGGCCCCCAATATTTTCCTGATGATCAAATCACAGATCATCCTGAATATTTTATTGTTTCCGAATTGGTCCGCGAAAAAGTATTGCTTTTGACACGTGATGAAGTACCTCATTCGGTCGCAGTCGTTGTCGATTCGATGACCCGCAATGAAAATGATAAGATCCATATCCAAGCTAGCATCATCGTTGAGCGTGATTCACAAAAAGGGATCATCATTGGTAAAAAGGGCCAAATGTTAAAGAAGATCGGTTCAATGGCTCGGCGAGAAATTGAAAATTTGCTAGGTGATAAGGTTTATTTGGAATTGTGGGTTAAAGTACAAAAAAATTGGCGTGATAAACAAGCTTACTTGAATGATTATGGTTATAAAAAAGAAGAAGACTAAAAACAAGCAGGACCTATTCCTGCTTGTTTTGCCTTAAGGGGGGATAAGTATGGCGATCGCTGAATCAAAAGGGATCATTCTATTCAATCGCGATCATAAAGAAAAAGATAAGTTGGTAAAAATATTTACCGAGTCAGCTGGCAAGCAGATGTTTTATGTCCGTAACGCTCATAGTGCCAACAATCCTTTAACAGCTGCCGTTCAGCCCTATACAGAAGCCACCTACATTGGAAAGTTCAATTCTGAAGGTCTCTCTTTTTTAAACAGCGTCAAAGAAGTACATCCTTTCAAAAATATTCAGAGTGATATTTTTTTGGCAGGGTTTGCTAGCTATATGACTAGTTTAGCTGATGCCGCCATTGAAGATAAGGTCGATGATCCCAATCTATATACTTTTTTACATCAAGCTTTGCAAATGCTTGATTCCGGTAACGATGCGGAAGTGATCACCAATATTTTTGAGATCCAGATCCTACAACGTTTTGGGATTTCGATCGATTGGGAAAAATGTGTGATTTGTGGTCAAAGTCAAGGTGCCTTCGATTATTCACCGACTTATAATGGCCTGTTATGTCAAAAGCATTGGGAAAAAGATCCCCACCGTTATCATGCCGATCCCAAGGCGATCCACTTTATGCGTTTGTTTTCGCAGATTCCTTACGAAAAGATCCACTCGATCAAATTGAGACCAGATACTAAAAAAGCCATTCGTTTGACGATTGATGCAATCTATGATGATTACGTCGGCTTACATTTAAAAAGTAAAAAATTTTTAGACCAAATGGGTGGGTGGAGCGATGTTCTAAAACCAAGCTAAAGCCGTCGAAAAAAATCACTTTTCGACGGCTTTAGTTAACAGTTGAGCCAAACGTCTGCTAATTTTCGTTTGGGAACATGTTGGATCTTGTCAGCGGTTCGCCAATATTTCGTGTCGTTGGCTTGTACTTCTTCTAATTGGACCTTTTCAACTGGATGTCCCAAAGCAATCACTAGACTAAAAACATACCTATTCCGATCGATGCCTAATTCCTGACTGATCCGGACAAAATTACAATTTTGCATGATACAGCAACCTAAGCCCATAGATGTCGCATAAAGTGTCAGAGTAGCTGCTGCGATCCCATCATCGTAGCGTAAGGATTTAGTTAAAGTTTTATCGCGAAGCAAGAAAATATACCCCGTTGGATGCTCTCCTATTTCAGGACCATCCCAGTCTTTATATTGAGCGGCCCAGCCAACTGTTGCAAAAACTTTTTCACATTCTTCAGGGTCAGAGACCGTCCAATAACGCATGCTTTGAGTGTTCCAAATACTCGGGATCAAGCGCGTCCCATCGACTAGTTCACCCAAAGTTTCCTTTGATAAAGGGCGTGATTGATCAAAACGCCGGTACGATCGATTTTTTTCGATTAACTCTTTAAATGAAACCATGGCAGTCACTTCCTTTAAATGAATTATATCACAAAACCCAAAGCGAAGTTGGAAACTTATTGCAAAGTAATTAGGTTCATGTCAGCAGAAAGCAAAAAAGGAAGCTTTACCACATCCAGAGTTTCGCATTGATTTTCAACTTTTTGGTCGTGAATTGTCACTTTTTTAATGTTACTATTCACGGTCAAACTTGAGTGCTCCACTTTAGCTGTGTGTCTGCTACTATCTGCCATGGTCTAAGCTCGACCAAGTTGCAAACTAGCTCCTAATCCTTAATCAAGGTGAAGTTACCTCCCATTCGTTTTACCAGTAGGACATCAAAGGCACTCGTTTTCCGATTTCTGCTACCTCACAGGTGATCCTAGCATTAGAAAGAAAGGACATATGACGGCTTGAAGTGATCCTAGTATTAATGGGATAGATTAGTTTTACCTGACTTATGAATTCCCTATTGTCAACTAACGAAAAAATTTATCTGTACTTAAATAGTTACAAGTCACGGCCAATCTTGTAGTGTAGCGGCTGGTTTGGTCGTGAATTGTAATTTTGATAGAAAATTTTCATGGAAATGCGAACCTTGGTATTGACAAACCGATATGAAAACGGCTATGATAAGGATAATTAAATCGTGCGTTGATCATTTAAAAGATAAAAAGGACTCTTTTCAAGCGAATCTGGGATAGTGTGAGCCAGAAAAAAGAATTTTTGTCAAAGGCATTTGAGAGCACAAGGTAAATGAAGCTGCCGAAGTTTTCGGAAGTAGGGTGGAACCGCGAAGTAATCGTCCCTATATCTATACATGTTGTATGGATATAGGGATTTTTTAATTTGGAGAAAGTAGGGATCAGATAATGAAAGAAAAATTGAGTCTGCAAGACATGATATTGACCTTGCAAAAGTTTTGGGCGGATCAAGGTTGTCTGTTGATGCAAGCCTATGATACCGAAAAAGGGGCTGGGACGATGAGCCCTTATACTTTTTTACGGGCGATTGGACCAGAACCGTGGAATGCCGCTTATGTCGAACCATCACGTCGACCGGCTGATGGCCGCTATGGGGAAAATCCCAATCGTTTGTATCAACACCATCAATTCCAAGTCGTCATGAAGCCATCGCCAGAAAATATTCAAGAACTATATCTTGAAAGTTTGAAACTTTTAGGAATAGATCCTTTAGAGCATGATATTCGGTTTGTAGAAGACAACTGGGAAAATCCTTCTATGGGTTGTGCTGGGATTGGTTGGGAAGTTTGGTTAGATGGAATGGAGATCACGCAATTTACTTATTTCCAACAAGTTGGTGGCTTGCCTTGTCATCCAGTAACGTCAGAAATCACTTACGGTTTGGAACGATTGGCTTCTTATATTCAAGAAGTAGAAAGTGTCTATGAGTTGATCTGGGCTAATGGTGTTAAATATGGTGAAATTTTCACACAACCGGAATATGAACATTCTAAGTACTCCTTTGAAATCAGTGACCAAGAAATGCTTTTGGATAATTTTAATAAATTTGAGGCTGAAGCTAAACGTTGCTTAGCTGAAAATTTAGTTCATCCAGCTTATGATTATATTTTGAAATGTAGTCATAATTTTAACTTGTTAGATGCTAGAGGGGCTGTTTCGGTAACGGAACGAGCGGGTTATCTGGCTAGGATCCGAAATTTGGCGCGCCAAGTTGCCAAGATTTTTGTCAAAGAACGCAAGAAATTGGGGTATCCTTTGCTGGATCCTAAAGAAGCCGCAGAATTTTTGAAGGAGGAAGCTTAAGATGGTCAAAGAATTATTATTAGAAATTGGTTTGGAAGAAATGCCGGCTCACGTTGTTTCGCCAAGTGCGGCTCAATTAAAAGAAAAGACCGAAAAATTTTTAAATGACAATCGACTAACTTTTGCTGCTATCAAAAGCTACGCCACGCCACGCCGTTTGGCTGTTGTTGTCAAGGACTTAGCTGAAAAGCAAGCTGATCTGGAAGAAGAAGTCAAAGGGCCTGCCAAAAAAATCGCACTTGATGGCGCAGGTAATTGGTCCAAGGCAGCCCAAGGTTTTGTGCGCGGGCAAGGACTTTCGACCGATGATATCGTCTTTAAAGAAGTCAAAGGAACTGAGTATGTCTTTGTCAACAAACACACCGCTGGAAAATCGGCTTTCGAAGTATTAGTGGGTCTAAAAGAAGTGATCCGTTCATTGACCTTTCCCACGACCATGCACTGGAACAAATTTGATTTTGAGTATATTCGCCCGATTCACTGGATCGTTGCCTTATTAGATGATGTGGTGATCCCATTTGAATTATTAGATGTCAAAACAGGACGTATTTCGCGAGGTCATCGCTTCCTTGGTGAGGAGGTTGTGATCGATCGTGCCGAAGATTATTTAGGTGATTTAAAACATCAATTCGTGATCGCTGATAGTCAAGAAAGGAAAAAAAGTATCGTAGATCAAATTGATGATATTGCAAGTAGCCATGATTGGTCGATCGATCGGGATGTCGACTTATTGGAAGAAGTCAATAATATCGTCGAGTATCCGACCGCTTTTGTAGGAACTTTTGACGAAAAATATTTGGCAATGCCAGAAGAAGTTTTAGTAACTTCAATGAAAGACCATCAACGCTATTTTGAAGTCCGTTCCAAGAATAGAAGATTGTTGCCGTATTTCATTTCTGTCCGTAATGGTAATGATTTCCGCATAGAAAATGTCATTTCCGGCAACGAAAAAGTGTTGGTAGCTCGTTTAGAAGATGCCGAATTTTTCTACAAAGAAGATCAAGAATTGAGTATAGAGTCTTGTGTAGAGAAGTTGAAAAATGTCACTTTCCACGAAAAAATCGGATCGGTGTACGAAAAAATGGCACGCGTTCAAGTTGCTGCTAAGGCCATTGGAGAAACGGTTGGGCTTTCTGAAATAGAAAAAGAAGATCTAAATCGAGCCTCTCAAATCTATAAGTTTGACTTAGTGACTAGTATGGTCGATGAATTTCCTGAATTACAAGGGATCATGGGTGAAAAGTATGCTTTACAACAAGGTGAAAAACCAGCTGTAGCAAAGGCTATCAGGGAACACTACCTACCTATCTCAAGTGAAGGAGAACTTCCTGAGTCAAATGTGGGAGCAGTATTAGCCATCGCTGACAAATTGGATAGCTTGATGACATTTTTCGAAGTGGATCTGAAACCGAGTGGGTCCAATGATCCTTATGCATTGCGGCGTCAAAGCTATGGGATCATCCGGATCATTGCTGATAAACAGTGGCAATTTCCATTCTTGAAGTTAGAAAAACAAATCGAAACCCAGATCAATGAAAATCAACAATTATTTGGCTTTCAATTTGGGGAAAAACAAACGGATATCTTGAATTTTATCAAAGGGCGGATCCGTCAATTTTTAAGTGAACAAGAAACGCGCTATGATGTGATCGATGCCGTGCTAGATGCTGATCAAGAAGATATTCAAGAGTTACTTCATTCTGCTCAAATTTTGAAACATCATCTCCATGATGAAAACTTTAAGCCATCCGTAGAAGCATTGACACGCGTGATCCATTTAGCTAAAAAAGCAGAAGTAGATCAAGTCAAAATCGATCCTAGCTTGTTTGAAAATGATGCTGAAATGGATCTATATAAGGCAACTCTCGAGCTATCAAGAAAATTTTCATATCAAACGATGGAAGAAAATTATGAATCATTAGGAAACTTACGACCTATGATCGATGCGTATTTCGATCAAACGATGGTCATGGCCGACGATCCTGAAGTTAGAAAAAATCGTCTGGCATTATTAGTGATGATTTCTAAAATGGCGCGTGCGATAGCTAGTTTAGATGAATTGGTTATAAAATAAAATTAAAGCCTTTAAACGATTAAACCACTTATTCGTTTAAAGGCTTTTTTTAATCGATTAAAAAATTTTTTTGGCACTATTATTGGTGTGTAAACATCAATTTCCTTTTTAGAAAATCAATTTCATTAAAGTGGCGATAAATGGTAAGTAAAATAAAATCGAATAGCAGAGACTAGCAGAAGCGTATCTTTGATCTCCTTCATAGTTGCGAACTAATATTGGAACGGCATTTTGTACTGGCATTGAGGCTTGGACCATAAAAACATTCAGCATCAAAGGTGAAACGGTGATAAAGTGACCTAATATCCAGACAATAAATGGAGCAATGAAAAAACGTCCTACCAAGACGAGCGCGATATCTTTAGTCATTTTCAAGTTTTTGATCCCAGTAAAGTAAATAATGATCCCGATAGCAAACATAGAAAGTGGCGTAGTTAGATCCGCCAAATAACTCCCAAATTTTAAGATAAAATTGGGAATGGGCCAAGCCAGTAGCATACAGATCAAACCAATGATGAAACCCAATAAGGCAGGAGAAAAGAGTTTTTTGAGCATAACGATTGGATGAAATGAAATCGTGGCTGTTTTGGCTTGGGGATTGTCTCGGGCAATAAGATAAACACCGATCGTCCAAAAAATCGAAGTATTGACAATATAATAAAGAAGTACGAAAGGAATCGATTTTTCGCCAAAAATGGCTAGATTTATCGGTAAACCGATAAATATCGTATTGGAACAGGTAAACATCGTTGAAAAAGTACCTCTGTGGTCGGGTGCGATTTTAAAAAGACGTGCACAGATAAGACTAATTAATAGTGTCACCAACATTGAAATGAGCGGGATGATCATGCCCGAAAAAAGAGACAGAAATTCTTTTTTAGAAAAATTAGCAGTTATGTTTAGAAACATATTGCAAGGTAAAGCTAAATTTAATACCATTTTCGAAAAAATATCGACAGTATCATTACTGAACCATTGATAATAGGAGAAAAAATAGCCGAGAAAAATCAGTAGGAACAAAATAAGAATATTTAAGTATGACTCAAGCAATTTTAAGACCCCTTTGAGTTAAATTTTTCTAATGAAAGCTATTACAATTTAAGGCCACGCCAAGGGCTACACTCCGAGATAGTCTTGTTTAAGTCTTACGATAAAAATAAAACTTGCCGTGAGAGACGGTCCCACGGATGACAAAAGCAGACGTGTAGCATTGAGCTATAAACACCCGTAAATAGTAACTAAAAACCGTTCCAGTAGGAGAATTTCCACCTGAAACGGTTGGCATCTGAGAAAATTATTTTTTCTTGTGTTGTTGTTTTCCAGCATTGCGACCTTTAGAGGGTTTCGTATTCGTTACTGTTTTTGCTTGTTGCTTAGTGGTCGCTTTCTGTGGTTTATCTTCTTTACGAGTCACCACTATTTTTGGCGGATTCTTTTTCATCTCTTCTTCGATTTGGGCTTGTAAGCGTGGTTTCATCAAAACATTGCTGATGAAAGTTTGCAGACAGCTAATGATCCCACCAACTACCCAATAAAGAGTCACACCAGCTGGTGAAGAAATCGACATGAAGACGATCATAAGTGGAGATACGATCATCATACTACGCATTTGTTTCTTTTGTTCGTCAGGCAGACCGATCATGGAAAGGATACTTTGTAAAACATAGAAAACACCAGCGATAACAACTAGGACCAGACTACGTTTACCAAGATCAATGCCTAAGAAAGTCGCTTCATTGATGCCAGGCGTATATTGAGCGGTAAAGAACAAGGCACTGAATATCGGCATCTGGATCAACATCGGTAAACAACCAATGCCGCCAAACATACTGATATTATTTTCTTTATAGATTTTTTGCATTTCCATCGAAGCTTGCATTTGTTCTTCTTGAGTAGTCGCTTTTTTAGCATTTTCTTGCGCGATATCAAGCTGGGGTTTTAAATACTGCATTTTTTCGCTTTGGACCATGGATTTACGTGATTGATTGATCCCAAGCGGTAAAATAATCAAACGGACAATGATAGTGACCACAATGATCGCCCAACCGTATCCCCAATTCAAGTTTGTAGCAAGGTAAGTCAAAAAATTTCCTAAAGGTTCGACTAGATAACGGTAAATCATTCCATCTGGATCAGGAGAACCATCTTTCAAACGTTTGACACAACCTGAAAGAACCAAGACCATACTTAACAGTCCGGAAGTAAGTAACCAATTTTTAAATTTCTTCATTTATTTCTTCCTTTACTTCGATTTAAATTTCAACAATGTTAACTATACTAGATAATCACTACTTTTTCAATCGACAAACGGAATTTAAATATTGAATAATTTATGAAGAATCCACTATTTGTAACGAATGGTTTAGAAAAACACAGCCTGACTCTGATCTGTCAGTTTCCATGTCAGGCGGTAGAATAGGATCGCAAAAGAAATACTATTGGGGTAACATGAGTGTGAGAATACCAGAGACTAGGAGTATCGCGCAGGGTCCCATTTTTTGATCGGAAGGGAAAAATAAGGGCCTTAAAAAATCGTTTTGTAAGCGACAGGTCTGCCTATCAGCTACAAAACGATTTTCTTATCAGTGGATCAACGAGCAATAAACTTATCACGAACTTTGATTGCATCATCTTCTTTTATATCTATCGAAGTGACACGAGCAACTGGTGAGGGAGATGCTTTTATTTTTTTAATAAAAGCATCGATAGCTTCTTCTTCGCCTGTTGCTTCGATCGTGACTGAACCATCAAGATTGTTCTCAGCTATGCCATGTATATTCAATTGATCAGCCACCATTTTAGTGGTATAACGAAAGCCAACGCCTTGGACTCTTCCTTTTACTTTTATGCGGATTTTTTTCATGGTGATCCCTCCTGAAAATAACAGTATCCATTCCCACTTTCTATCCCTATGATAACTTTTTTTGACTCTTTCAACAAGTGAGAGCCTCCTTTCTATGCTATAATGAACCATGTTAAGTGAATAAGAAGGAGAAACCCATGAAAGAAATCACGTCAACTAAAAATGAACATATCAAAGAATTAAAAAAATTACATCAGAAAAAAAGCCGTGAAAAGGTTGGGAAATATTTGCTGGAAGGCTTTCACTTAGTAGAAGAAGCGATTTTAGCGGGTGCTGAGATAGAGTTGATCTTATTAGACGAGCGTGGGATGAATGAGTGGGGCCGTTGGTTAAACCAACAACAGCTAGTCATTTGGTCGGTCAGTGAAGAAGTCATGTCTGCTCTTTCCGAATTGCCTGGCCCACAAGGAATCATCGCTGTCGTAAAAAAAGCAGCTAAGTCGGAGCTTACTTATCATGGTAAATGGTTGTTACTAGATAATGTGCAAGATCCAGGAAATGTGGGCACGATGATCCGTACTGCAGATGCGGCAGGTTTTGATGGAGTTTTATTAGGCGCTGGTACGGCGGATATTTATACGACGAAGGTGTTACGAAGTATGCAAGGAAGCCAGTATCATCTAATGGTAGAAACGGCAGATTTAAGCCTTGCTATCGAGAAATTCAAAGAAAATCATGTGCCTGTATATGGCAGTGAATTAAATGAACAAGCTATCCCTTATAATGAACCTAAAAAATCAGCTGAAGTAGCACTTTTAGTTGGCAATGAAGGGGCTGGGGTCGAACGCGGATTATTGCAAAAAACCAACGCTAATTTGTACATTCCGATTTTTGGTCAAGCTGAGTCATTAAATGTGGCGATCGCGGCCGCCATTTTAATGTATGAATTTGCTAGGAACAATGCGGTATTTGATAAAAAATAGTTAAGCTTTTCTTTTTCTTTGGTTTGGTTAAGCTTTTCTTTAGAAAACCATGCTATACTCAGTCACATAGTTTACAAAATTTCGAGTCAAAAAATAGATCACACAATCAAAGGTGGCAATACTGCATGACAAACACATGGAAAGACGATACAGAGTATATGTCTTATGTACAAGATCTACTGCAAACAGATGATGTACAACGTTTAGGAAAATATGTTCAACACATGCATTCAACGCGCTTAGGACACTCCATCAGTGTTTCTTATCGAAGTTATAAACTCGCTAAAAAATGGCATGGCAATGTTCGTGCTACAGCAAGAGCAGGTTTGCTACACGATCTTTTCTTTTATGACTGGCATACTGTGAAGTTTGTCGAAGGTTCACACGCTTATATGCATCCTCGGATCGCGGCTAGAAATGCGGAAAAACTTACGCCACTTTCTGATCTTGAACGTGATATCATTATCAAGCATATGTGGGGCGCAACGATTGCTTTTCCAAAGTATAAGGAAAGTTATATCGTGACCATGGTCGATAAATATTGCGCGATCCAAGAAGCTTGTCAACCATTGATGCTACGAGTAAAACAGGTCTTTCAAAGAAAACAAATCGCATAAAAACAGGTAGATTCTTTCTCAAATTTGGTATATAGAAAAAGTGAGTATTCGTACTCGCTTTTTTTGTTATTTGTTAAGTAAGAGTATCTTTTTACGTCGTTCAAAGTTTGGTGTATTTGTTTTATTAGTGCGAAAAAACGCTTGAGCGGTAAGCTTATAGCTGGAAATACCCTAAGAAAATGAAAGGTATCCGAAATTGAAAAGGGAGTGCCTATGACGGCATGAAAGGATACCAACCAAGAATTCTTAAGTAGGGACATATGACGATTAAGAAAGCATCGATATAAAAGAATGGACTTAGTTTTATAAATGTCTTCTTTTTTATGTTAAGAAAGTATATCTTTTGTTCTTAAGATTTATCACTGAGCAACCTCGCCATTCTTCAAGAAAAATGCTTAGTGGTTTTTAGCGTCTCAACTCCAAAAGTTTGGTAATATGGCAATTAAGGTTAAGAGCAAAAGAATCAGGCTGATTGTTAGCAAAATGACCAAATGACGTTTTTTATTCATCGCGATGATGGCGATGAATTCTCTTAGAAAAGCGTTAGGTAGATAATAAAGGGCGGTTTTGGCACCAATTCCATCCGCACGAAGACCAGCTTTTCGGGCAAACATACCGGCTCTGAATATATGGTAATTGTTCGAAGCAAAAATCACATGAGCAGCTTTCTTTTGCTTTTGAATGATTTCATTTGAAAATTTCATATTTTCAAATGTTGTTGTGGAATTTGTTTCTATTAAAATATCTTCTGAAGGAATATTTTTTTCGAGCGCGTATTGTTTCATAGCAACAGCTTCAGAAACTTTCTCATCAGCACCTTGACCGCCAGACATGACCAGCTTAGGGGCTGCAGAATGTTCTTTTTGAGCTTGGTAAAAAGTGATGGCGCAGTCGATCCGTCTGGCTAGTAAAGGCGTCACTGTTTCGCCATTTAATAATCCTGCGCCAAGAACGATGATAAAATCTTGGCGGTAACGCGGATGATTAAATTGATAAAGGATCGAAACGGTCAAAAAGTTTAAAAAAATGATCGCAAAATAAGTAAGTCCGATCGGTAGGATACTAGCTAAAGAGGTGGCCCAGTCAGGTAAACGATTGGCTACGAAGGTGTCATAAATCAATAACAAAGTTAAAAAAATAGCTAAGATCAAGGTCAGAAGATTGGCTAGAGAGTGAGATTCACGGCGGATGACGACCATGGCATTCCAATAAAGTAAAATGATCAAGCTAACTAAGCCAAATAAAACAAGAGCCAATCCGATCATACCAACGACAGCTAACAATAAAAGTACCGTCGCATTTTTAGTCAAATAGAAATTATAGAGGAGATAAGCACCAGAGATCACCAAAAAGAGGTTGAATAAAAATCCGTTGACAAGTCGGGGTTTATTATAAAAGTAGCATCCTAAAAACAGCAGAAAACTTACCAGAGGAATAGCTAAGTAAAAGGAACCTTCACGCACTTCGTAAAAGCCTACGTAGATAGCAAGTAAAAGCAAAGTCCAAAGCATGGAAAAAAAGAAAAGATCTGGAGCTACTTTCTTCTTGCGCCAAGAAATCAACAGCTTTAAACCAGCTAAATAAGGAAGCAAAAAAATCAAAAGTTGTAGTATACTTGTTTTAAGGGACATATTCATCAAACTCCTTTTAGGATTACTTTTCTACCCATTTTAAGTATAACCGAAAGAAGTAAAAAAAAACAACTTAGTTTCTATATTATTCGCACAATAAGTCAAAATCCGTTACAATAGAGGCAAGAAGGAGATGGTCGGTTTTGAAGATAGGTGAAATGACACGCAAAGTATTACCAGAATTTTCAGTGATCGGTAAAGAAGGCTCTGGCATGGCTGAAAAAGGAACGTTGTGGGTCCCAAAACTTTGGGAAGAGGTCAATCAAGATTTTGATGAACTTTTAGCATCAATCGACCTAAAAGACTTTGCAGCGATCGATATGTGGGGGCTCATGAGTGATGCCACGACATGGCTAGATCCTTGGCAAGAAATCGGGCGCTACCTAGCTGGGATACAATTCCCAAATGAAGTAACTCCGCCAACAGGCTGGCAGCGTTGGGTGATTCCGGCAATGGAATATCAAGTAGTCAAAACAGATGCTGCTCATTTGGACGAACTAACTGAAAAGATGCTGACAAAAGTCTTGCCTGAAAAAGACGAAGATTTGGTGGCAGCCATTCAAGAACATTATCTACCCGATTTTGCTAGTGGTGAAGTCGAACTTTATTTTCCTGTTAAAATCATTTAAAAAATAAAGACACGTTTGTTAGGTGTTCCTACAAACGTGTCTTTGCTTTTAAGCGATCGAACCAAGTAACGATCTTTCTTTTCATCAGTTCAAAGAAACCTGCTTTTTCAGTCCCTTTATCGGTCTGAAGAAACGTCGTAGCTTGGGGACTGTCACTTGTTTCAAGATAACCTAGCGTGTCTTTAGCGATTGTAGCTGAGACACTAGCGATCTGGGTCCCACTTTGAAAGGGTGCTTGTAAGGATCCATCAGTCCAAGGAGCTTGAATCAAAGTTGTCTCATAGGTCACATCATCACTTGTCATATCTGAACGCAGCCATAAACGGATGTCATTTGTAAGAACAACTGGCACGGACAACGCTTCTCCTTCGACGACAGTGGCACTTGGCATTTCTGGGTAAGGATCATTTGCTTTTAGGATCGTCTCTTGGTGCCAGTTTTGATAGGAATAGTCCATCAACTTAGCCGTTTCTTCAAAGCGAGCCCCATTATTTGTCTCATGGTCAGTGGCATTTAAGACGACCGTAATGATCCGTTGTCCATCTTGAGTCGTTGTACCAACAAAACAGGCGCCAGCTAAATCAGTAGTCCCTGTTTTTAGTCCATCCACGCCTGCTTTTTCATAATCAAAACCGGGCAACATCCAATTCCAACTTTTCATTTCACTAGGGTAACCAGAGGCTACACCAAAAATTGCTTTAGTTGTAGCGGTCACCTCTAAAACATCGGGAAATTCTTGTAATAAATGTCGGGCTACGATCGCTATATCTTTGGCTGAGAGCTCATTTTCATCGTCAGCCTTACTCCCAGGATAGATCGCTTCACCAAGGTATGAATTATTGAGTCCACTACTGTTGACAATTTTCGCATCCGTGATGCCCAGATCTGTGAGCTCGTTTTTCATCAGCTCGACAAAGGCGGATTCTGAACCGGCTACTTTTTCAGCTAAAGCCATCACAGCCGCGTTAGCAGATTGGATCAATGCGGCATCAAAAAGCTCTTTTACCGTATAATAGGCACCTGCGATCAAAGGGACATTGGATAGATCCGGATCGGTGCTGATTTGAGCGATGGCTTCTGTTATTGGCACTTCATCGTCCCAACTAAGGTTACCGGCAGCAATTTCCTTTTCGATCACGTAAACGGATAGTAATTTTGTGATTGACGCGATCGGTAAGACGGTGTCTGCCTCTTGATCATATAATATTTTGCCACTAGTTGTATCGACTGAAATGGCCGCTTTGGCTTTGACAGTAAAAGCGTCGACACTGTCATCGGCCTGAACATGTAGATCGGGTATTAAAAGAAAAAAAGTGCTCATCCAAAATACAAGTAATAAAAGGAGTGGAAGTTGCTTTTTTTTGGTCATTGTATCCTCCTGTTCGAGATATTTCCTTTCCGATTTTAGCAGAGCCTGACTTTACTTTCAACAAAAGGATAAGCGATTTATTAAAAATATAAAGCTTTTTGCTACAATTCATGGCTGAATCGGCCGCTTCACTTCGAGACCGGCTTATTTAGAGTCACCCGTGGAACCATCGTGAGACGATCCTAAACTCACGACGACAGGATATTTTAAGCGAATCTGTTTTGCAGTATAGCGCTCAAGTTTGGCTGTGAATGGTAATAAAATTTAAGAGTAAGAAACGAGTTAGCTACGATTTTTCAAGAAGTTTTTCTAAAAATATGTTAAACTTTGGGAGATGACTTAATGAAGGGGAGATGAGGCAATGATTCATTTAGGTATTATCGGTACGAATTGGATCACGCATCAGTTTGTTCAAGCGGCTCAAGCTACTGGTGAGTATAAATTAACTGCTGTTTATTCTAGGAAAATGACAACTGCGCAAACATTTGCTAAAAACTATGATCAAAAGGTGACCTGCTTGACGGATTTAGACGCGTTTGTACAATCAGATGAAATGGAGACGATTTATATTGCATCGCCTAATAGTTTGCATTTTTCTCAAGCAAGGTTGGCTATTTTGGCTGGTAAAAATGTGATCGTCGAAAAACCTGCTTTTTCGACGCCGGTTCAAATGCAAGAAATCATTGACTTAGCCCATAAAAAACAAGTTTTCTTTTTTGAAGCGGCACGTAATATCCATGAAGCTGCTTTTCAAACGGTCGCTGATCATTTATCGACATTGGGGACTGTTATAGGGGCAAACTTTACCTTTATGAAGTATTCCTCACGGTATGACTTAGTTTTGGTCGGAGAAGAACCAAATATTTTCTCTACTCGGTTTTCAGGCGGCTCTTTGGCCGATATCGGTGTCTATCCGATCTATGCAGCTTTGGCATTATTTGGCAAACCAAGCGCGATCCATCATTTTGCTCGTAAGATACAAACAGGTGTTGATGGCATCGGAACTTTGGTTTTAAGGTATCAAGATTTTGACGTGACAGTGATGCATGGGAAAATCGGCGATGCCACTTTGGCTTCAGAGATTTATTTAAGTCATGGAACGGTGACTCTAGATGGGATCAACACCATAAGTCAAGTGACCACTTTTGATCGTCGGACCAAGCAAAAACAGGAATTAGCTATTGATCGAAAAGAAAATCCCATGATCGAAGAAGCACGTGATTTTGCTGAGATCATCAAAGTTCCAGAAAAAAGAGAAAATAAAGAACGCTATCAAAAATGGTGTCAGTTAGCTGTAGACGTCAATCAAGTCCTCTATGAAGCACGCATTCAAGCCGGCATTCATTTTAAAGACGATGAAGAATAGGATGGGATGATCTTGAACAAAAATCTACCTAAAAAATGGCTCGAGCGGGCTCAAGATGAAGGCTATAAAGAAGCGATGTTGATCCAGAAACGTTCTTTTGAAGCCTTATCAGAAAATCAGGATGTGGTCGGTATCTCGCCGACAGGCTCAGGTAAAACTTTAGCTTACTTACTCCCTTTATTACTAAAAGTAAGACCTGGACAAGGAAATCAACTTTTGATCTTGACTTCTTCTCAAGAATTAGGCATGCAAGTGAACCATGTCGCGACAGCTTGGGCAGGAGATATCGGCCTAAAAGTACAAGCACTGATCGGCGGTGCCAATGTCAATCGACAAATCGATAAATTAAAAGAAAAACCGGAAGTCTTGGTCGGGACGGTCGGTCGTGTTTTAGAGCTGATCCAAAAAAAGAAAGTGAAGGCTCATCACTTACAAGCAATTGTTTTTGATGAAGCTGACCAACTACTTCAAGGAGACACATCGAAGATGGTCTCTGAACTTATCAAAACGTTTCCTAATGAGAGCCAATATGGTTTTTATTCGGCAACGGCTGAGGCAGTGTTGCCGCAAATCGAAACGTTACTTTCTAAAAAAGTCAGAGTCATCGATGTGAGTAAAGAAGATCAAAGTCAAGGAGAGATCAAGCACTATTATTTAAAAGTTTCCGCCCGTAAAACCGTCGATACCTTGCGACGTTTGGGGAATATCTCAGGTTTTCAAGCCTTGGTCTTTTTTAATCAGGTAGCTGATTTGGGAAGTGCGGAAGAAAAATTGCATTTCCACAAGTTGCCAGTGGCTTCAGTCACTTCTGATCAAAGTAAAGAAAAGCGGCGTTTAGCCTTAGAAAAATTTCGGCAAGGCGCTTTGGTCGAACTTTTAAGTACCGATGTGAGCTCGCGGGGACTTGATATCGCGAATTTACCTTTTGTCATTAATTGTGAAGTACCTTTGACCAAAGAAAGTTATCTTCATCGCGCGGGCCGGGTCGGCCGGATGGGTGCGAGTGGTCAGGTCATTACTTTCATTCAAGAAAATACTTTAGGTGATCTGAAAAAAATGACTAGGCAGTTGGACATAGAGCTACAAGAAGTGTATTTGTATGCTGGCAAGCTAAGTACTCAAGCGCCTGAAAAAATAAGCGACGAGTTCAAAAGTGTTGAGAAAAAAAAGCCGGTCAGCACCTTTGAAATCAAGAAAAAAAGTCATAAGAAAGGTCGGCATCGCAATCAAAAAAACAAGGGTGCTCGGAAAAAGAAGGATCAGTAAGCTTATTTGACTGGAGTAAAGAAGCTATGAATCAGAGAAAAGAAGAAATATTCGATCACTTAGTCAGTCATTCAGAAGGTTTGACCGCGGCCCAGACTGCCGAGATCTTGCATATCGATCGTAGTAATGCTAGTCGTTATTTAAGTGAATTGTTTAAAGAAGGACGGATCAAAAAAGGGGAAGGTCGACCGGTGATCTATTATGCGTCGCTGATGCCAGAAGAGAAAACGGCTAATTCTAAAGTCACTTTTGCTGATTTAGTTGGGATGACTGGCTCTTTGAAAATCAGTATCCAACAAGCCAAGGCCGCTGTCTTGTACCCACCTAAAGGCCTGCATACGATCATCTTTGGTGAATCTGGAACTGGGAAATCGATGTTTGCTGAATGTATGTATCAGTTTGCGATCGATTCACATTCACTAAACAAAGAGGCGCCTTTTGTCTCCTTTAACTGTGCCGATTATGCGCAAAATCCACAACTTTTATTTGGCCAAATATTTGGCGTCAAAAAAGGTGCCTTTACTGGTGCGACGGAAGATCGACCAGGACTGATCGCTAAAGCGGATGGCGGCATCCTTTTTTTAGATGAGATCCATCGCTTACCGCCAGAAGGTCAAGAAATGCTCTTTTCCTTCATCGATAAAGGTGTTTATCGTCCTTTAGGCGAAAGTAGTCAGGTTTATGAAGCCTCCGTGCAGATCCTAGGAGCAACGACAGAATCTTCAGAAACATTATTAGAGACTTTTAATCGTCGGATTCCCATGATGATCACTTTGCCGAGTCTGGATTCACGACCATTAGATGAACGTTTTGAAGTCATCTCTTTATTTATCAAACAAGAAGTCAACCGCTTGAACCAATCGATCGACATCCAAAAAGAAGCGGTGGTCGCTTTTATGCTTTATGATGCACCGGCTAATATCGGTCAAATCAAACGTGATCTGAAATTAGTGTGTGCCAAAGCTTTTTTACATTATCGGACCCAAGATAAAGAAGGTCTAGTGATCCATAAAAATGATTGCCCCTTACAAGTTCAAAAAGGCTTGTTGAAAATGAAACAAATGTCGGAACGGCTGGACCATTTTCTAGAAGGTAAAGGAGACTATTTGCATTTTGAACCCGGCGATTCAGAGATGGTTTGGGCAAAAGATCCCGAACAAAGCATGCAGGTCTATAATGAAATCGAAGAAAAAGTCAGTGATTTACAAGAAACTGGCGTAGCAACGGTCGATTTAGAAAAGTTGATCTCAAAAGATGTCGATGCCTATTTTGAAACTTATGTCGAGGAATTAGTCCAAGTACCAGTACAAAAGGAATGGATCCCAGAAAATATTTGGCAGTTGACCAATCAACTCTATGATCAAGCGGAAAAAACATTGAATCGTCGTTACAACGAAAAAGCGCGCTTTGCCTTTGCTTTGCATTTGCAAAGTACTTTGGATCGTTTAAAGGAAGGCCACATGATCGTTCATCCCAATCTAAACCGCGTCAGAAAGCAGCTAAAAGTAGAATTTCAAGTGGCGATGGATCTATCGACAATCATTGAAGATACCTGTCAAGTGTAGGTCCCTTTTGATGAGATCGGCTTTATCAGTATGTTTTTATCCGCCGAAATCGGGGAAATCGAACCTCTACCTAAAAATCGTGTCAATGTGATCGTCTTGATGCATGGCTCAAATACAGCTACTAGTATGCTAGAAACTGCTTAAGACTTGCTCGATACGACGACTGGTGTGGCCGTGGACATGCCAATAGATATGGATGTCAAAGAATTATATAATGATCTATTGATCTATATCCGTAGTCATCAAGAAGAGCTTTCAAATGGGGTACTGCTTTTGACAGATATGGGTTCGCTCAATTCATTTGCCGAACTGATCGATGAAGAATTAGGGATCCGTATCAAGGCCATTACCATGGTCAGTACGATGATCGTGATCGAAGCTTTACGCTTGTCGGATTCTGGGCGTAGTTTGGAAAATATTTATCAGAATATCGAACTCGCCTTTGAAACTATTATGCAAGGCCAATTTAAAAAGATCGATTCTCATGAAGAAATGAAAAAAGCGGTCATTGTGACTTGTTTTACTGGTGAGGGGGTCGCTGCCAAGCTTTATCAACGGATCTTACCGTTAGTGGATCGTTCGAAGATAGAAGTCATTCCTATGCAATTTATCGAGCCAGAAACTTTTAAAAAACATATTGATAGTCTTTCTGAAGAATATGATATTAAAGCAATTGCTGGTACGGTCGCCATCGACTATCAAAATATTCCCTTTTTCTCAGCTTATGATATGTTTGATGATGACAAGTTAGCGACCTTGCAACGCCTTTTAAATGATGAGATCTCTTTAAATAAAATAGTAGACTCTTTACAAGATGCCGTTTCAACGATAGAATCATTACCAGAGCTAGTGGAGATGCTGAATAAAATTGTCCAACAGATCCAGACGCAACTGCATTTGATGGTAGAACCAAGCGTTCAAGCTGGCATCATGATTCATCTAGTTTTTATGATCGAAAGCTATCATAAAAAGGAAAAAGGCCATCATTTTCCTAACTTGGCTGAATTTCAACATCGTTATCGTTTAGAGATCGATTTGGTGAAAACGAGTTTGATCGTGATCGAACGCGACCATCAGATCCAAATTTCTGACGACGATGTAGCTTTCATTACCCAAGCGTTCATTGAAAATAAAATAGAATCATCTTTCAAGTCACACACTAAAAATTAGTGTGTATAAAATGTTTATCAGTGTGCAATGAATGAAAAGACAATAAAGCCTGTTTTTAACCTTTTTTTAATAATTTTATTTTGGCATGAAAATTGCTTATAATAGAGTGAGGAAAAGAGGTGAAAGAAATGGCTCGAAAAACGATCATGTTAGTTTGCTCAGCAGGAATGAGTACCAGTCTTTTAGTCACGAAGATGCAAAAAGCAGCAGCAGAAAAAAACTTAGATGCTGAAATATTTGCAACTTCAGCTTCTGAGGCAAACCAACAGATAGAATCAAAAACTGTGGATGTGTTATTGTTAGGTCCACAGGTACGCTTCATGAAAGCTCAGTTTGAAAAAAAATTAGCGCCAAAAGGTATTCCCGTAGACGTGATTAACATGTCTGATTATGGGATGATGAATGGCGAGAAAGTTTTGACTCAAGCAGAAGATTTGATGAAGTAAATTATGTGAAAAGGGGACTTACAAATATGGATGATCAAAATTTAGAAGCAATCATGGGGCTCATCATGTATGGCGGAAATGCCAAAAGCGATGCGATGGAAGCCATCGCTGCAGCCAAAAAAGGGGACTTTGAGACAGCTGAAGCCAAATTCAAAGACGCTAATGACTCTTTAGGCAAAGCTCATAATGCCCAAACCGAAATGTTGACCAAAGAGGCTCAAGGAGAACATGCTGAAGTGACACTTTTGACAGTTCATTCACAAGATCACTTGATGACGGCCATTGCTTTTACTGATTTAGCAAAAGAAATCGTCGACTTATATCGACGCCTTGATGAAAAATGATTCGTTGAGGAATTAGTTTCACACACTGATAAATATTTGACTTAAAGGAGAATATAAAATGGACAATTTAACAGCTTGGATGGAAAAACATATTTTACCAGTTGCTGCTAAAATCGGTGGACAAAAACACCTCGTTGCTTTACGTGATGCCTTTATTGGGACCATGCCAGCAACGATGGCGGGTTCGTTTGCCGTGATGATCAATGCAATTATTCGTGATTTACCACCCCAATTTTTTGATAATTACGATGGCAATACCATTCCGGTCATTCGGGAAATCATTGCCATTAATGGTTTTGTTTGGAATGGGACGATTGCTGTCGCAGGTTTGATCTTTGCTTTTTCTTGGGGTTATAATTTAGCTCGCGCTTATAAGGTGAATGATCTAGCAGGTGGGATCGTTTCGGTCGCTACTTTGATTCAAGGAATCGCTTTTTCTTATAGCACTTCGATCAAGACGACTGTTCCTACAGACATGATGGATACAATCAATGCTACGACCAATGACACTGGTTGGTCGGCAACTGCCGATGCTCTGACAGCGGGCGGTTGGGGTTGGCTCAAACTTGATCACTTGAATGCTAATGCGTTCTTTACCGTCATGTTGATGGGTGGGATCGCCGTGATCATTTACTGCAAATTGATGGAAAAAGATGTCACCATCAAAATGCCTGATTCCGTACCACCAGCAGTTTCCAAAGCTTTTGCCGCTATTTTACCAGCCACGATTGCTTTATATACGATTGCAATCATTAATTTTGCCGTTTCGAAATTGACAAATGGTCAATTGATCATTGATTTGATCCAAAAATATATTGCCGAACCATTCTTGGGCTTGTCTCAAGGGCTAGGCGCCGTATTACTAGTTACCGTCTTTGTCCAATTGTTCTGGTTTTTTGGGATCCATGGACCCAATGTCTTGGCACCCGTTTTGGAAGGAATCTGGGGCCAAGCTTCTTTAGTCAATTTGAATGTTTTCCAAAAGGGCTATGAAGGCTTGACTGGCTCCAAAGCAATTTGGGCTGCTATTGATGATGGAAAAGCATATATGTGGGTTCGTGGTTCTTTCGATGCTTTTGCTTGGTTCGGTGGTTCAGGAGGTACAATCATGTTGATTGTCGCTATCTTGATCTTCTCGAAACGGGCCGATTATAAAGCCGTCGGAAAACTGGCTTTAGGACCTGGTATCTTCAATATCAATGAACCAATCATGTTTGGCTTGCCGATCGTGTTGAATCCGATCATGTTCATTCCATTTTTACTAGCACCACTGGTTTCCACAACGATTGGTTGGGTGGCGACCTACTTACATCTAGTTGATCCAGTTTCGCAACAAGTGACTTGGGTCGTGCCTCCGATTTTGTTATCGTTTTTAGCAACAGGAGCTGACTGGCGAGCACCGATCGTCACCATCATTTGTATGGTCGTTTCCTTCTTTATCTGGGCACCGTTTGTGATCTCTGCCAACAAGATGGAACCTCAAGAATAATAATTATTGCTTTCACTCTGTTATATTTGAGTGAAAGCAATCTGTGTTTTATAATAAAGAAAAAAAGAAAGGTTGATTATCATGATAGGTATTTCCAGTGCTATGCAACAAGAAGACATAAAAAAATTATTAGAAGGTTATACAGGAGACGATTTTTCTTACACTTTCAAAGATAAAAAGGGCATTCAACTACGTTTTGAAGTGACTGGTGATCCTGATGCTGCTGCTAAAAAAGCAAAAGCCATGATCAAAGCAGAACCCTGGGGCTCGATCCTTTATTTCCAATCGATCGCAATTTAAGAAAAATTAGGTGATAATTGTGATAAAAAATGGTTTATTTATCTGTAGCATCGGCTTTTTGATCATCCTATTCTCGTTGAATCCGAGTTCGATGAAATATGACGTCTTGAGTATGTTAACCGGTATTTTTTTAGTTGCACTAGGAGCTTATATTTTTCATAAAGGGAACCAAAAAGAAAAGCTAAAGAAAAAAGATGAGGTGGCTAAGTAATGGAGATTGAACGCAAAATGAACATGCCCGCCTCAGCTTTTTTTGATAAGATTATGGAATCTGTTCTTTATGATGTCTATGATGCAACAGGGAAAAAAGTAACAGTAAACAAACTAGAAAACATGGAGTATGTCAAACGGTTTTCTCAAAATAGCCGGGCCAAGTTAAAAATCGAAAAAGTCGAACAAGATCGTGCTTATTATTATAAGACGTCGACTACCAGAAATGATTTTGTCGTCAAGTATGATATCACGCCCCTTGATGAAAAGACTTGTCAAGTTCACTATCAAGAAGCAATGACATCTTATGGGACGATGCAAAAAATGAATGACGCGTTGTTTGGCGCAATCTTAGGCTTTTTCAAAAAGCGACGTTTCAAACAAATGCTGAAAATGATCGAAGAATCTTATCAATAAGAGGGGAAGATGTTGTTGATCAAAAAAATGAACGAAACAGCCTTTGAAGACAGTTTTGCCTTGGCTAAATATGCTTTTCGTTTAGAAGGCAGTGAACAAAGTAGAAAACGTTATAAGCAGATTATGTCTAATTCTGTTACTTATGGATCTTTTGAAGCAGG
This sequence comes from Tetragenococcus sp., assembly GCA_041859945.1. Classification (GTDB taxonomy): domain Bacteria; phylum Bacillota; class Bacilli; order Lactobacillales; family Enterococcaceae; genus Tetragenococcus. Next base: position 10,994 of record JBFLGC010000002.1, on the reverse strand, counting down.
AAAATTGGCTAGTCAAGTCATGATGACACCCTTTACCGTCCGTTTTTTTGGCCAACAGTTCTCCATGGCAGGGATCGGTTTTGTGGCATCGGATCCTTCTTATCGCGGTCAAGGTAATATCGATCGTTTGATGAAAGAAATGATCAAAGACTGCTATGACCAAGGAATGCTCTTTTCCTATCTGGCACCTTTCTCCTATCCTTTTTATCGACGATATGGGTATGAACTAACTTTTGAACGGATCAAGACAGTTGTTGCTAGTGAAAACTGGCAAGATAGTCCTAAAGTTTCTGGCTATGTGAGGCGTAAAACTTGGGAAGAAGTCAAAGCAATCATTCCTGATCTATATGAACGAGTCATGGCTCATAAAAATGGCCCTTTAATTCGTGATTCGTGGTGGTATGAGTATAAATTTGCGACCAAAGAAGAGGTGGACTTCGCTATCTACTATACGGCAGACGGCGAGCCAACTGGTTATTTGGCTTATACCATTGAAAATGGACAATTGATTTGTCAAGAATGGCAATATTTATCTTTAGAAGCTTATCAAGGTTTGAATCGTTATCTACATTCTCATAAGGATTCGACCAGTGCGATCAGTTATGAACATGCTTTTAATGGGACTTCTGATTTATTTGTACCAATGCGACCTTATGAAGAGCAAACGATACGACCGGAAATGATGGTACGTATCATTGATGTGAAACGTTTTTTGTTGAATTATCCTTGGCAAAAAGCAATGCCTGATTGGGCGCTCGTTATTAAAGAAGATGCTTACGCTCCATGGAATGAAGGAATTTTTGAAGTTCGCGTGAAACAAGGTATCCATGTGGAAAAAGTGGCAACCACCAAACTTCCCCAATTGATGCTTTCGATCCAAAGCTTGGCCCAATTATTTTTGGGAGTCGTGTCACTAGATGCGCTTGATTTTTATGGAAAATTGGCTATCGATCCCGAGCTTAAGCAAGTGATAAAAGAAAATCTCCCCGACCAAAAACCTATTCTAGAAGATTACTTCTGAGTTACAATTCACGGCCGAATCAGTCGCTACACTACGAGATTGGCTTGCTTAAGGTCAGCCGTGGAACCGCCGTGAGCCTAAAGTCTCACGACTTTCAAGCTTCAAACGCCCAGTAACCACTAAAGTGACCACTGGGCGTAATTCACATTGAATTCTTAACACGGCGACAACGCAAGCCGATCTCTACGTTACGCTAGTTTTAGTCTAAATTTGTTTAATCAGTTAAAAAATAAAATTTATGCCATTTGATTTCTTGAATGAGTAATTTAACCTGTTCGAATGAGTTGCTATTGCAAGCGAAACGAAACGAATTTGGCTGCGACGTCGCTGTGAAAGTGGAGCCAATGTGAATTACTGTGACTGAACGCTTTAGCGTTTAGTCACAGTTTGAAGCTTGGCAGACCTGAGACCATGGCTCAGGTCGGTCCCACAGCGACAGTAGCAGACACATTCGTGTAGTGTAGCGCTCAAATTTTGCCGTGAATTGTAACACTTCTGATCATACCACGCACTATTTTATCGCGAATCAGCTTGCGTAAAGGGGAGATTCGCGATAAAATAGTAAGTGTGTTTTTTGTCCTCGTAGCTCAGCAGGATAGAGCGACCGCCTCCTAAGCGGTAGGTCAGAGGTTCAAATCCTCCCGGGGACGTTGAAAAATCAGTCAAAAAGCTCACTTGATCAAAAAAATGGTCAGGTGAGCTTTTTTCTGTTTTAAGATTGATAATTTGATCATAAATAAGGATGGCGTTATTTAGGCTAATAGTTTAGCCAAAATTGCAGACATTTCTTCTGTGGTTATATCTTGTTTGTTTTCAAACCACTGAATGATCGCACCTAATGTTCCTTGAACAAAGTAGGTAAAGTAATATTCTAGTCGTTTGGGGTCTTTTTCTTGGAATTTTTCCTCGAATTCTTGCAAAGCTTGGTCATGCACTTCAGCAAAAATTTCATTGATCAAAGATTCTTGGCGATAATTTTTCATCAATATTTGTGCCATTTCAGCATTGTTTTGTAAGATGCGGAACAAGCGTCGGAGCCAGTCTTCAAGGTTTTCGCGAGGTAACAATTGAAGAAGGGGGCGAACTTCCTCAAGCAGCTCATTTTCAATGGTCAAAAAGAGATCATTTGTATCTTTATAATGGAGGTAAAAGGTGCCACGATTGATTTTAGCTTTTAGACAGATTTCTTTGACGGTAATTTGACTGATATCTTGCCCACTTAATAATTCTAAAAACGATGCACGAATGACAGCTAATGTATTTTGAGTACGACGATTGTTTTTGATACCAACCACTGTTTGTAACCTCCTATTGAAAATAATTAAATTTTTTTAGTAAAAAGGAATCTCTTAATCGCTACATCTTGCACTTTTAATTCGCTTAAATTATACTATGTTTAACAAATGAAATCAACACAGTGTTCAAAAAATGAGGGATGATAACTAAGATGAGCATGATCGAAGTAAGAAATGAATATAAACGCTATAAGATGGGCGAAACAACTATTGTAGCTAATCATGGTATGAACTTTTCCGTAGAAGAAGGCGAGCTGACAGTGATTTTAGGTCCAAGTGGGGCCGGTAAATCAACTGTTTTAAATATTTTGGGAGGCATGGATTCGCCGAGTGATGGGCAGATCCTCATTGACGGTGTGGATATTGCCCAGTATTCTGAAAAAGAATTGACACAATATCGCCGTAATGATGTCGGCTTTGTCTTTCAGTTCTATAATTTAGTGCCTAATTTGACAGCAAAAGAAAATGTCGAGTTAGCTACGGCAGTGTGTGCGGATGCCCTAAATGTCGAAACTGTTTTAAAGCAAGTTGGTTTAGAAAAACGTATGGACAATTTTCCAGCCCAATTATCAGGTGGGGAACAGCAAAGGGTAGCGATTGCTCGCGCTTTAGCTAAAAATCCCAAAATTTTGCTATGCGATGAACCAACGGGCGCATTGGACTTCGAAACAGGCAAGCAAGTATTGAAGCTGTTACAAGAGGCTAGTCAGAAGTTTAACAAGACAGTTTTGATCATTACCCATAATGCTGCGATCGCTTCTTTGGCTGATCGTATCATCCGGATCAATGATGCAAAGATCCGTCAAATAGAGCGCAACGAAAATCCAGTCCCGATAGACGATATAGAATGGTAGGTGTCAGTTTTGAAGAAAAATATTTATTTGCGTTCGACCTTTACAGATATCAAGCATTCATTCGGGCGTTTTTTTGCCGTGACGGTCATTATTTTTATGGGCGTTCTCTTATTTGTCGGTATCAAATCAGTTGGGCCTGATCTAGAAACTACAGTCAATGATTATGTCAAAGAGAATAAGGTTTCTGACTTGCAGGTCCAAGCGACTTTGGGTCTGACTGAAAAAGATAAAGAGCTTGCAGAAAGCATAGGCGATACCAAAGCGCAATTGGCTTACAGTTTTCCTTATGTGGATGAAGCAGATGATTTGAATCTGCAAATTTATTCTTATGAGGAAAAAGAAGACCAAAATCTCTTGAAAGTCACAGATGGTCATTTGCCGGAAAAGGAAGATGAAGTCGTCGTTGATTTTTTATTGGCTGATGAATTTAAACTCGGTGATACTCTTGAGATAAAAGAGGATACTTTAAAGAAACAAAAGTTAAAAATCGTAGGTTTCGTTCAGTCGCCCTTATATATCGATGATTCGACGCGAGGGACGACAACTGTGGGTGATGGCCAATTAGATGGTTTTGTCTATTTGCCGATCGCTAATTTTGAGGCAGACGCCTATTCGATCTTATATGTGCATTTTTCAAATCGCGAAAATCAAGATATTTTTTCTGATGAGTACCAAGACCTGACAATTGATCAAACAGATAAACTAGAAGAGTTGTTTAAAGCCAGAAAATCCGAACGACGTGAGGAAATAGTGACCGAAGCGATGGCAGAGGTCGATAAAAATCAAGCAGAACTGGATGATAACAAAAATGAGCTTGCCGATGGCCAAAGCCAATTAAACACTGCTAAAAAACAACTGGATGCAAAGAAACAAGAGTTGGCTGCTCAAAAAGAACAAGTAGTGGCGGCTTATGGAGAAGAAGTTGCTGATCAGCAACTTGCCGAGCCCCAAAGACAACTCACAGAGGCAGAAGAAGAACTTTCTAGTCAACAAGAAGAATTAGATGAGTCGCTAAAAAAAATACAAGCTGGGCAAGCGGATATCGACGATGCTAAAAAAGAGGTCGATGATACTGAGGAACCCAACTATATTTTAAGTGATCGCGATAGTAATCCTGGCTTTACTGAATTTACCAGTTTATCAGATCGCATCGATGCGATCGGAAATGTCTTTCCAGTCTTTTTCTTTTTCATTGCTATTTTGATCACTTTTACGACGATCACCCGTATGATTGAAGAGAATCGCAAAGAGATCGGAACTTTAAAAGCGTTAGGTTATCACAATGGTGAAATTGCGAGTAAATATATCTTATATGCTCTATTGACTGCTTTTATCGGAACGACCTTAGGGATCCTTGTTGGCACAAAAGCGATTCCTCCAGTCGTCTTTATGATGTTAAAAGCCATGTATGTGTTCGAAACTTATCCAACTAGTTTTTGGCTGATCCCGATTACGATCGCGATCGTTGCAGCTTTGATTGCCACTTTAGGTTCTTCTTTACTCGTCTTGAAACGCGACCTAAATGAAAAACCGGCTGATTTATTAGTACCACGTGCTCCCAAGGCTGGTAAACGTGTTTTTCTTGAACGGATCACACCGATCTGGTCGCGTTTTTCTTTCAACCAAAAAGTGACGGCGCGTAATTTATTGCGGTATAAATCCCGCATGATCTTGACGATCTTAGGCATCGCCGGTTGTACTGGATTGATGCTAGCTGGTTTTGGTTTACGTGATTCGATTGCCGCACTTGCTGAAAAGCAATTTGAGGAATTGACGAAGTATCAAGCCATCGTGACTTTAGATGCAGACAATGAAGCTAGTCAAGATTCAAAAACAGCTAATATCCTTGCTGATACGCAGCAAGTGACAGAGGAACTACCGATTTATAGTGAACAAGTGTCCTTTAAGGAAGCAAAGATCAGCAAGCAGTCGGCTAGTTTGATGGTGGTCGATGATGTCGCTGCTTTTTCAAAGTATGTGAAGATTTCACCTCAAACGAAAGATTCCGCTCAAACACTCACGGATAAAGGAGCTATCATAAGTCAACGTTTGGCGAAAATATTTGCTGTGGCAGTGGGGGATACTTTAGCAATGACAGATAACGATGGTAATGAATATGATCTTAAAATCAGTGGGATCACTGAAAACTATGTCGGCCACAATGTATATATGACAGCTGATTATTTCGAAGCACTAACAGATAAAGCCGTCGCTTATAATACTTATCTGGTCAAAACAAAGACGATGACTGATACAAAAGAAAGCCAACTGGCTAAAAAGTTACAAGATACCGATGAAGTCATCAATATAACTTTTATGAGCGATCAGATCGAAAAGCAAGCCAGTGCTACGACCAATATGCAGCCGATCGTTTTGATCTTCATTGTTTTATCGGGAACCTTAGCCTTTGTCGTTTTATATAACCTGACTAATATCAATATTTCTGAACGTGAAAGAGAATTAGCAACGATCAAAGTCTTAGGTTTTTATGACAAAGAAGTGACCAATTATATCATTCGTGAAAATGTCATCTTCACAATTTTGGGGATCCTATTTGGTTTTGGTATTGGATATGTGCTGACTTGGTTCATTGCGGCCATGGCTTCTTCTGATATGGTCGTCTTTCCGCTTATCTTACCACTGTCAGGTTACTTGATTTCAGCAGGAATGACGCTTTTGTTTACTGGCATCGTGACCATCATCACGCACTTTAAATTAAAACGCATCAATATGATCGGCGCCCTAAAATCAAACGAGTGATAAATTGTTTGGACATGATTTTAGGAAATAAAAAAGAAGCAAATAAAACCCTGGCTAGTCTTGATAGAGACTTGTCCAGGGTTTTTAGTAAGTTAGGGATCAAAAAATCAGTTACCGATCTGCTTACTATTACTCAGTGATATCCTTTTTAGGTTCTTTGTAGTGACGTATCGTTTGTTGGATTTTTGTGAGGCTGTAAGGAGTTTCATCCGCAAAGGTCAACGAGGAGGTAAGATCCACTTTTTCAAAGAAGATCTGTTCATACTCACTGATCGAAAGTTTTTTACGGTTATCTAGTTGTGTTTTGTGCTCAGATGGATCTAGGTATTTTTCATAACCAGCCACTAAATGGCCACTAAAGAATTCTGCAACTGAACCTGAGCCGTAGCTGAATAGTCCGATCCGCTTGCCGCTATCTAAAACGCTTGAGTTCTCCAAAAGTGAAATCAAGCCTAAATACAAAGAGCCTGTATAAAGATTTCCGATACGACGGCTATAAACGATACTTTCTTCATATCTAGCTAAGATACGAGCTTGTTCTTTCTCTGATTCATCTTCTAAAATGGCTAACAAGGCTTTTTTGCCCATCTTAGTATAGGGGATATGAAAGGCTAAGGCTGAAAAATCAGTTAAGGTGACTTGGTAGCGCCGCTTCATTTCTTGCCAAATTTTTTCAAAGGAAGAAATATAGGTTTCATTTGATAAGGGCCCATCTACAAGTGGGTAGTCATGACCGTTGGGACGCCAAAAATCATAGATATCTTGGGTCAAAGCGACACTTTCTTCATCTAGGACAAGGATGTGTGGGTCTTTGCCAATCAGCATCGCCACGGCACCTGCTCCTTGAGTTGGTTCGCCACCTGAGTTTAGCCCATATTTAGCAATGTCAGTTGCCACGACTAATACTTTGCTTTCTGGATGATCCTTGATGTAAGATTTGGCTAATTGGAGTGCGGCCGTGGCCCCATAGCAAGCTTCTTTGATCTCAAAAGAGCGGGCAAAAGGTTGGATCTTCAAAAGCCGATGTAAAACAACAGCAGCTGCTTTAGAAGCATCGATCCCCGATTCTGTTGCTAAAATGACCATGTCGATCGCTTTTTTATCTTCGTCATCGAGGATCTTTTGCGCCGCATTGACAGCCAAAGTCACAATGTCTTGTGAATTAGGACAAACCGCCATTTGATCTTGACCGATACCTATATGAAATTTATTAGGATCGACTTCTCTAGCTAAAGCTAAATCAGTCATATCAATGTAAAAGGGAGGTACAAAAAAATCGATTTTATCTATACCAACGTTCATTAAACATAAGCTCCTCACTGTTCAAATATTTCTTCTATAAGGTAACATATAATAGGAGTTTTGAGAAAAGATTCCAGCATATTTTAAAGATTGTTAAAGAATAAGAAAAGAAAATAAGCAAAAGAAGAAGGAGAACTTCTTTTTCTTTGTGAACCATGCTAAAATTCAGAATGGAGGTGGGGATGTGGAAGAAGTAGTAATTATTGATGCCTTACGCACGGCTGTAGGTAAATTTCACGGACAATTTGAAGATTTATCAGCTGTCGAACTTGGCACGCAACTAGTCCAAGGGCTTTTGGCGCGCCATGAATCAGTAGAAAAAAGAATCGACCAAGTTATTTTTGGTAATGTATTACAAGCCGGTACAGGTCAAAATCCGGCGCGACAAATCGCTTTAAAGAGTGGTCTATCAGAAACTATAACTGCTTTTACCGTAAATGAAGTGTGTGGTTCAGGCATGAAAGCTGTAGCACTGGGACGCCAGGCTATTTGTATGGGAGAAGCTGAAGTAGTCATTGCTGGTGGCATCGAAAGTATGAGCCAAGCCCCACATGTCACACGTTACGATAAAATGACAGATTCCTTTAACGAACCCGCGCCAGTTATGTTGCTAGATGGCTTGACGGATGCTTTGAGCGGAAAACATATGGGCTTGACGGCCGAAAATGTAGCTGAAAAATTTCAAATCGATCGTCAGGAACAAGACCTTTTCTCACTCCGATCACAACTGAAAGCAAGTGTCGCTCAAGAAAAAGGGTATTTTGATCAAGAAATCTGGCCGATCCAAGTTGCCGGTCGAGAAATACAAAAAGATGAAGGGATCCGTCCAGAGACTTCTTTAAAAAAATTGAGTGGTTTGAAAACTGCTTTTAAAGAAGGCGGCACAGTAACGGCTGGCAATGCTTCAACGATAAATGATGGAGCAGCAGCGATGATCCTTACTTCAAAACGCTTTGCAGAAGAACAGGGTTGGCCCTATCTAGCAGTGATCAAAGACATCACAGAAGTTGCGATCGATCCAGCGATCATGGGGATATCGCCTGTCACAGCGGTCCAAAAGCTGATCGAGCGAAATGCAGTGACTCTTTCTGATATCGACTTATTTGAAATCAACGAAGCTTTTGCGGCTACTTCGATCGCAGTTGAAAGAAAATTAGAGTTACCTGCTGAAAAAGTAAATGTTGTGGGGGGAAGCATTTCGATCGGTCATGCCATCGGGGCAACGGGTGCACGCATCATCACGACGGCGATCCATCAATTACAAAGGATAAAAGGACGTTATGCCATTGCCTCTTTGTGTGTCGGTGGCGGCTTAGGCTTAGCGATTTTACTAGAAAGACCTCAAAAGATACCATCTGATCAAAAATTCTATCAATTGACAACATCACAACGCTTAGAACGACTATCTCGAGAAAATAAACTGTCAAGAAAAACACGAGCAGTCTTAGAAGATATGGCCCTTTCCGAACAGATCGCTTCCCATCTGATCGAAAACCAAATCAGTGAGATCGAGCTTCCACTAGGATTGGTTTTAGATCTTCCGGTGAATGGTAAAAAATATAATGTTCCCTTAGCCACTGAAGAACCTTCCGTAGTTGCGGCTTGTAATAACGGCGCTAAAATGGTCACTACTGGCAGTGGTTTTACAAGTCACATGAATCAAAAAGAATTGCGGGGACAAATTGTTTTTTATGAAGTAGAAGATCCTAAATGCTTGAAAGCTTTAATTGAGGCGAAAAAAAATGAAATTTTTTTGATAGCTGAAAAAGCGTACCCGTCGATCGTTAAAAGAGGGGGTGGCTTGAAAAAAATAGCAGTACGCGAGTTTCCAGAAGCGACAAGCTTTCTTTCACTTGATTTGATCGTTGATACCAAAGATGCGATGGGAGCTAACATCATGAATACGATTTTGGAGGTAGTGGCCGGACAATTTTCGTTTTGGACCGATGAAAAGATTTTATTCAGTATCCTAAGCAATTATAATCAGGAAGCTTTAGTCACTGTCTCTTGCGAAGTTCCTTTTGAAAGTTTAGCAAAAGAAAATGGGGAAGAAGTCGCCCAAAAAATTAGCAAGGCATCACTTATGGCCCAAATCGATCCGATTCGTGCGACGACACATAATAAAGGTATCATGAATGGTATCGAGGGCGTTATTTTAGCTTGTGGCAATGATACTAGAGCGGTCAATGCTGCTGTTCACGCTTATGCTAGCCAAAATGGCAAGTATCAAGGCCTCAGTCACTGGCAAGTCTCTAAAAAGGCTTTAAAAGGTACGATGACACTGCCCTTATCTTTAGCAACAGTGGGCGGGGCTACTAAAGTATTACCCAAAGCTAAGGCAGCTTTTGAAATTTTAGGAATCAAAGAGGCAAAAGAATTAGCTGAGATTGTAGCAGCAGTAGGGTTAGCTCAAAATTTAGCAGCCTTAAAGGCCTTGGTCACAGATGGGATCCAAAAAGGCCATATGGCACTACAAGCAAAGAGCTTGGCGATGAGTCAAGGAGCGACAGGTGTTGAAATCGAACAAGTTGCTAAGAGGTTGCAGACACGAAGTATGAATGCCAACACAGCCCAAAAAATTTTGGATGAACTCAGAAATAAAAAACGCTAAAGAGTCGTTTTAAAGACTCTTTAGCGTTTTTTTCACAACCGATTGATTACTTCGTCCACATTCTTGATGACAACTGATATCGTTCCGTCAGGGTTATTGACGAATTCGATCAAATCGGGATTGCGATAGACTTCTAGTGGTACGGTCATTTCGATGCCATTGGACAGTTTCAGTTTTTGCTTGCTATATTTTTTCTCGGAAATTTCTTTTACTTCTTTTAAAAAGGGAGGTTGATCTGTGTAGCCTTTTTCGTGGACTTCCTCTTCAAAAGCCATCTTGGCAGTAATATTATCTTTAAAGACTTTTTCAGCTACTTGTTTGGTATCGATCGTGCCAGTATCACTGATCGTATCATACACCGCTTCTTTGACGTCCGCGATCACATCATAGGCAGGTGTCTCGAATTTTTTGCCGATTTTTTCGGCGACTTTTTTTATGACCCGGACGTTTTCATCTAGAGAAGGGACCGGTTCAGACTCGATGACTTGAGTGGAAAAATAGAACCGTTTTTCTCCTGAAAAAAGATACTTCTTTTCGATCAATTCATAGGTCAGACTTTCTAAATCGATCGTGATCCCTTCATCAGGCTTTTGGCCTTTTCCGGCGAGGATCGCTCGATTGATGATCAATTGATTATTGATCCCACTGTCGCTAGAATCTACGAAATGGGTATAAGCTTGAGTGAAATTGACTTTCAAAAAAGCGATTTGTAATTTTGTATCTGCTTCATAGAGGACCACAAAAACATCACAACTTGGCGCTTCTTCACTTTGTTTATAGCTGTCATACCAACGACTAACGAACTGTTGACTGAATAAAATGAAATCAGTAGCGGCTGTTTTAGTCAGCCGGCCACTTTCAGAATCTTCACGTACTTTTCCAGTTTTAGTTTGGGCGCTGGAAAGTTTTTGTATTTTCTTGGACAAGTAATCACGAATATATTCGCTGCTTAAATCTAGTTCGACTTGGGAAAATACTGGATCGCCACCTTCTCGATCAATGATATGCAAGAGTGCTTGCTTTAAATAAATTTCCATTTTTCTACTCCTTTTTGACACCTCTATCAGTGTACCAAATTTTGCGGACTTTGACAGAAAAATTTTTAAACTATTAAGGAAGTATATCTTTTTGGTGTCGTTCAAAGCTTGGTG
>JBFLGC010000029.1:32216-32484 GCA_041859945.1 Tetragenococcus sp. | reverse complement strand
CAAACGCTCGCTAAGGAAGCTAAAGTTAAATTACTGGTCTTGAATCCCTTGGAAAGTTTGACGAAAGAGCAAATGGATGCGGGTGAGGATTATATTTCAGTGATGAAAGAAAATCTACAAGCCTTAGAAAAAACGACGAACGTGGCCGGAAAAGATATTCAATCAGAAGACTAAAGAACTGCCAAGTGATGAAAGAATCAGTCACTTGGCAGTTGTTCCTTTTTAGATAATTAAAAAAGAGGATCTTCGGTTGGTTCATTGATGGTGC